>NZ_JBEYAB010000011.1:0-323961 GCF_040631445.1 Streptosporangium sp. NPDC020072
CCGCGACCGTGGTCGCGGGGCCCTTCTGAGCGGGAAGGCGGGCGTTTCACCCGCCGACGTCGACGCCGGCGCCGCGGGCCCACGACCAGGCGTAGCCGGGGTCCTCCGCCTCGTCGAGGTGGGGGCCGAGGTCGAGCGGTTTGAAGGTGTCCACCATGACCGCGTACTCCTCGGTCCTGGTCACCGTCATGCTCTTCTCCGCGCTGCCCGGCTGCGGGCCGTGGATGTAACCGGCGGGGTGCAGGGAGATGGACCCCATGCCGACGCCCGTGCCCGCACGGCTCATGAAGTCGCCGCCGCAGTAGAACAGCACCTCGTCGGAGTCCACGTTGGCGTGGTTGTAGGGGACCTTCACCGCGTCCGGGTGGTAGTCGTACATGCGCGGCACGAAGGAGCAGATGACGAAGCCCGGCCCTTCGAAGGTGATGTAGGTGGGCGGCGGCAGGTGCAGCGCGCCGGTCGAGGGGGTGAAGTCACGGATGGACAGCGCGTAGGGGTAGTTGTAGCCGTCCCAGCCGACCACGTCGAAGGGGTGGTAGGCGTAGGTGTAGCGGGTGACGCCACGCCGGTGCCTGACGTACACCTCGGCCGGTCCGTCGGCGGAGGTCAGCTCCTCGGGGCCGCGGATGTCCCGCTCGTTGTACGGCGAGCCGTCCAGGAACTGCCCGAACGGCGACATGAACCGCTTGGGCGGCCTGATGTGCCCGCCGCCGGACGCGGTCACCACGAACAGCCGTAGCTCGCCGCCGAGCAGCCGCCAGCGGTGCGTCGTGGAGGTGGGGATGACGACGTAGTCGCCGTCGCCGACCTCCATCCGGCCGTAGGGGGACTCCAGCACGGCCGAACCCGCCTCGACGTAGACGAGCTCGTCGCCGACCGCGTTGCGGTACAGGGGGCTGTCGGCGTCGGCGGCGACGTAGGAGATCGTCAGGTCGGAGTTGCCCATCAGGACCCGCCGGCCCAGGATCGGGTCCCCGCCCGGCTCGAAGGCGTGGGTGCGCAGGTGCCGTGGCAGCAGCGGATCGTTGGGCCGCATCGGCCCGCCGTCGTCGGCATGGCTCTCCGCCGCGGTGATGGCGGTCGGGATCCTGCGGTGGTACAGGAACGACTGGGTCCAGCTGAACCCCTCCTCGCCCTGCATCTCCTCGTGGTAGAGGGCGCCGTCGGCGCCGCGGAACTGGGAGTGCCGTTTACGTGGCACCTCGCCAAGACGCCTGTAGTAGACCATGCCCACCTCAATCCGGGGTCGAGCCCTGCGCTCTGTTGGCGTTCTATTATCGGTTACATAGACCGTATATCGGCGATCCTTGCGCACGGACAGAGGGTTGTCAATCGCCCGGACATGCGAAAAGCCCCGGTGCCCGCTCGGGGCTCCGGGGCCGTCGCGCCTGCGTCAGGGCAGGCCGGAGGTCAGGTCAGGCCGAGTGCGATACGCCCCGCCAGGGCGATCACCTCGCCGGCCAGAACCTTCTCGTCGTGCTTGCGCTCCTTCGGGATCACCACACCGACACTGGCGTCACACCAGCCGTTGACCACGATCGGGGCGGCGATGCCGGTGAAGTTGGGGACCAGTTCGCCGGTGGTGACGACGTACCCCCGGCTTCGCCCGTGGCTGACCTTGTCGCTCTCGCCGGGCTCGGGGGGACGCCCGGCCAGGATGGCGATACCGGTGGCGGCGGTGCCCAGCGGATGCCGGGAGCCGGTGCGCAGGCCGATGTGGAAACTGGCCCGCTTGGGCTCGACCGAGGCCAGGGTGACGGCCCCGTCCCCGTCGGCGACATGCATGACGGCGGTGGCGTCGAGCCGCTCGGCGATCTCGGTGAGCAACGGCCCCGCAACCACCATGAGATTCTGTGAGACCTGGCGCGCCAGGGTGAACAGCCCCATGCCCAGCAGGTAACGTCCCTCACGGTTGCGCCGGACGAATCCACGGTGCAGCAGGGTCGCCAGCAGGCGGGCGGCGATGGAGCGGTGGACGCCGAGCCGGGCGGCGGCCTCGGTCGGCGACAACCCCTGGTCCACCTCCGCGAGGATCTCCAGCAGGCGCAGCCCCCGATCGAGCGTTTGCGCGATTTCGCCAGATCTGGCCGGTTCCTCGGTCACGGTCTCACTCCTAGTCGAAAATCGGGCTACACGAGCGATTATCGCGCCTCCCCCGCTCGCACGCCAACATCGATTCGCGTCGCATCCCGTCGCCCCTCTTGAAGTCCCGCCGCAAACAGGGCAATCTATGACCAATATACGGTCGTAGTAACCGGATATCGGTCACTTCGGAGGTGGCGATGGTTCTGCCGGACAGCTCAGGTTCTTTCCCGCACGTGGTGATCGTGGGCGCGGGGCCCGTGGGCATGGCCACCGCGATCCTGCTCGCCAGGCAGAACGTGCGCTCGGTGGTGCTGGAACGCCGTGACCAGCCGAGCTGCCGGCAGTCCAGAGCCGTCACCGTGCAACGCGACATTCTCGCGCTGTACGACCGTCTCGGCGTGGCCGACGAGATCGTCAACGACGGGATGAGCTGGTCGCTGGGCCGCACGTACTACGGCGACAAGGAGATACTCCAGCTCAGGTTCCCGCCGCACGGCGAGGAGATCTACCCGCCGTTCGTGAACTTCCCGCAGTTCCGCATCGAGGAGATGCTCCACGACGCGGCGCTCGCGACCGGTCTGGTGGACATCCGGCTGGAGCGCACGGTCACCGGCTTCGAGCAGGACGACTCCGGCGTGCGGGTCACGGCAGACGGCCCCGAAGGACCGGAGACCCACACCGGCGCCTACCTCGTCGCGGCCGACGGCATCGGCAGCGGCGTACGGCGCCGCCTGGGCATCACCTTCGACGGCTGGCAGACCAAAGGCCGCTTCCTCGTCGCCGACTTCGAGGCCGAACTGCCGTTCAGGCGGGAGCGGCGGCTGTGGTTCAACCCGCCCTTCTATCCCGAGGGGATCGTGCTCATGCACGGGGTGAGCCGGCGACTGTGGCGGCTGGACTGGCAGATCCCGCTGGACGCCGACGCCGACGTCCTCACCGAGCCCGAGCGGGTGCGGGCGCGGATCGCCACCGTGATCGGCGACCACCCGGTGAAGGTGGTCCGCAGCAACACCTACACCTTCCAGCAGTGCAGGGCCTCGGCCTTCCGCAGCGGCCGCGCGTTCCTGGTGGGCGACGCGGCGCACGTCGTCTCGCCGTTCGGCGCCCGCGGCATGAACAGCGGCATGGAGGACGCGGAGAACCTGGCCTGGAAGCTCGGCCTCGTGCTCAACGGCAAGGCGGGGCACGCGCTCCTGGACAGCTACGAGACCGAGCGGGCGGCGGCGGCCGACCACAACCTGGAGCTGACCGGGGCCTCCATGAAGTTCATGACCCCCGACGGCGAGCCGGGCCGCCGCGAGCGCGACGCCGCGCTCGCGGCCGCCGCCGACGACCCCGGTCAGGCCCACCGGGTGGACAGCGGCAGGCTGTATGAGCCCTTCCCCTACTACGACTCGCCGCTGACCGCGCCGACCGTCCTGTCCTCTCCCCGGGTACGGCCGGGTGCGCCGCTGCCCGACCTGCGCTGTGCCGAGGGCGGCCGCGCGACCACGCTGCGCGCCATCACGGCGGGGTCGCTGACCCTGCTCGCCGTACCCGGTCGCGACGGCCTCACCCCCGGGCTGAGCGCCGCGCTCGACGCCGTCCCCGCCCCCGCCTGGGTCCGGCGCCGCGTCCTGGCCCCCGCGCCCGCGGGCCCCGGCACGCTCACCGTGCTGTCCGACAAGATGTGGGACATCTACGCCGGCGAGCAGGATGTCGTCTACCTCGTGCGCCCCGACTGCTACGTGGCGGCCGTCGTCCCGCTGGACGGCACCCCCGTCGACTTCGGCGCGCTGACCGCCGAGGCGTCCAACGCCGCCGGCTGACCACCATCCCGCCCCAACAAGGAGCAGCACCATGATCGACAGCAGCGCCGTCGTCGAGACCTCCCGGGTGAGCGTCGAGGCCGCGCCCGGACGCACCAAGCTGGTCACCGTTCCCCTGGACGGGCAGGTGCCCATGGGCATGCACGGCGGCGTGGCCGAACACTACAAGGTGCCGCTCGACACCATCGAGCCGCACGCCACCACCCTGGACTACCTGGTCGGCGCCACCGCGGGATGCCTGACCGGCACCCTGTCCGGCATGCTCGGGCAGCTCGGCCAGCCGACCACCGACGGCGCGCTGACGTCCGAGGCCGAGGGGACCATCGTCAACGACGGCGGGGTGCTGCGGATCGCCGCCGTCCACGTGCGTTACCGGGTACGCCTGGCCGAGGGGGTGGACCCCGCCGAGGTGGCACGCGCCCACGACCGGCACACCCGGCACTGCCCCATCGCGCGAACCATCGGCGGCTGCGTGGAGATCACCACCACTCTGGAGACCGTCTGAGCCCACCTCTCCCTCCGGATCCCGGGCCGCCGGGCGGCGGCGCCGGGCCTGCGGAGCGGCGGATGGACGGAGTGCCGTCACCCTCCCGACCTGGGGTTCCAGACCACTGTGCGGACCGCCCCGTGCCGGTCGCCACGTACGTCTCGCGTTGAGCACGTCGTGTGACGGGCGCCAGGCGGGGTAGCGCATCTGTCGTCCCCATGTCGCGTCCTCCTGGAGGGAGCCGCCGGTATGACCGACCGGATCACCGACCCGTGGGGGGCGCGTACGCCGTACGGCCCTCCTGGCGCGGCCGAGCGGATCGCCGCCTCGCTTCCCGAGGGCGTGCGCGCCCTGCTGCCCGGCGATCCGGGCCGGCACAGTGCCTGGCCGGTGCGGGTGGACGCCTTCCTTGAGGATGGCGTCCAGGAGAAGGACGTCGAGAAGTGGGTGCAGGCCGCCTCGATCCTGCACTCCAACGGCGACGCGATGGACATCGCCGTCGCCGGAGGCCGGATCGTCGGAGTACGTGGCCGGGCGGGCGACAGGGTCAACCACGGGCGGCTCGACCCCAAGGACCTGTACGGCTGGCAGGCAGGAAACAGCCCCGACCGGCTCACACGTCCCCTGGTACGTGAGGGCGACCGGCTGGTCGAGACGGACTGGGACACCGCGATGGGGCGGATCGTCGCCCGCTCAAGGGAACTGCTCGACGGACCGGGTGGCTGGGGCCACTTCGGCTTCCACACCAGTGGCCAGCTGTTCCTGGAGGAGTACTACACCCTGGGCGTGATCGGCAAGGCCGGGATCGGCACACCGCACATGGACGGCAACACCCGGCTGTGCACGGCGACCGCCGCCGCGGCGCTGAAGGAGAGCTTCGGCACCGACGGGCAGCCCGGCTCCTACACCGACGTCGACCACTGCGACGCGATCGCGCTGTGGGGTCACAACGTGGCCGAGACGCAGACGGTGCTGTGGATGCGGATGCTGGACCGGCGCCGTGGCCCCCGGCCCCCGGCCATGATCGCCGTCGACCCTCGGGAGACGCCGGTGGCGCGGGAGGCCGACGTGCACCTGGCGGTACGGCCCGGCACGAACATGGCGCTGATGAACGCCCTGATCCACCGACTGATCGACAAGGGGTGGTACGACGAGGAGTACGTCCGCTCGCACACGATCGGATTCGAGGAGCTGTGCCGGGTCGTGCGGGACTGCCCGCCCGGATGGGCGGCGGAGATCTGCGACGTGCCGGTGCGCTCCATCGAGCGCGCCGCGGAGATCCTGGGATCCTCCAGGAGGCTGCTGTCGACGGTGCTGCAGGGTTTCTACCAGTCCAACCAGGCCACCGCCGCCGCCTGCCAGGTCAACAACATCCATCTGCTGCGCGGCATGCTGGGCCGCCCCGGAGCGGGGCTCTACCAGATGAACGGCCAGCCGACCGCGCAGAACACCCGCGAGACCGGGGCCGACGGCGACCTGCCCGGGATGCGCAACTGGGACAACCCCCAGCACGTTCGGCAGCTCGCCGAACTGTGGAACGTCGAGCCCTCGGTCATCCCGCACTGGACTCCCCCGACGCACGCCATGCAGGTCTTCCGCTACGCCGAACAGGGCTCGATCAAACTGCTGTGGGTCTCGGCGACCAATCCCGCCGTCTCCCTGCCCGACCTGACGCGCGTCCGCCGGATCCTCGCCAAGGAGGACCTGTTCCTCGTCGTGCAGGACATCTTCCTGACGGAGACCGCGATGCTGGCCGACGTGGTGCTGCCCGCGGCCACCTGGGGGGAGAAACAGGGCACGTTCACCAGCGTCGACCGTACCGTCCACCTGGCGGACAAGGCGGTGGAGCCGCCCGGCGAGGCCCGCTCCGACCTGGACATCTTCCTCGACTACGCCCGCCGGATGGACTTCCGCGACAAGGACGGCGCGCCGTTGGTCAAATGGCACGATCCCGAGTCGGCGTTCGAGGCGTGGAAGGCGTGCTCGGCCGGGCGTCCGTGCGACTACACCGGCATCACCTACGAGCTGCTGCGCGGCGGAAGCGGTGTCCAGTGGCCGTGCACGCCCTCGGCTCCGCGCGGCACCGAAAGGCTCTACACCGGCGGGCGCTTCAACACCGGCCCCGGCTACTGCGAGGACTACGGGCACGACCTGCTCACCGGTGCCGCCTACGACGAGGAACGCCACCGGGCCATGGAACCGCGGGGGCGGGCGTTCCTGCGGGCCGCGCCGTACCAGCCCTCCCCCGAGGTGACGAGCCAGGAGCATCCGACGCTGCTGACCACCGGCCGCACCGTCTATCACTTCCACACCCGCACCAAGACCGCCCGCGCGCCCCAGCTGAACGACGCCGCCCCCGAATGCTGGGTGGAGATCGCCCCCGGTGACGCCGCCGCGCTGGGGGTGGCCGAGGGGGACCTGGTTCGTGTGGAGTCTCCCCGGGGGGCGCTGGAGGCCAGGGCCAGGGTGTGCGGGACCCGTCCCGGGGTGGTGTTCGTGCCGTTCCACTACGGCTACTGGGACCGTGGCGAGCCCGGCCCCGGCGGGGAGGCCCCCCGCGCGGCCAACGAGCTGACGCTCACCGGCTGGGACCCGGTGTCCAAGCAGCCGATCTTCAAGGTCGCCGCGGTCCGGGTGACCAGGGTCTCCTCCGGGGGCGGGGTGCCTTCCGCCTCCCCCACCGTCGGCGTCGTCCCCGCCGACCCACGGGTCCCGGCCACGAGGGGCGGGCCCGCGGCGCAGGTCCGCGAACGCGTCGAGGAGGCGTGACATGCACCTGGCCCACTATCTGGGGTTGCTGCACAGGTCACAGACCGAGCTGGCGGACGCCTTCCGCGAGGTCGGGCGGGGCCATCGTGACGAGCCCGACGTCCATCACGTCTGCGAGCGGCTGGCCGGGCAGTGCGACGAGCACGCCCGCAGGCTGGCGCCCTTCGCCCGGCGTTACTCCGAGAAGGCTCCCGACGAGCCCGAGAGACTGCACGCCACCCTGTTCTCCGGCACCCGCACCGGCGGCCTGGGACTGCTGCGCGACCTGCACGACCTTTACCTCATGGCCGCCGAGTGCGACATCTCCTGGACCCTGATCGGTCAGGCCGCGCAGGGGGCGCGGGACGAGGACCTGCTCGGAGTCGTCGAGGTCTGCGAGAAGGAGACCGCCGTCCAGCTGCTGTGGCTGCGCACCCGCATGAAGCAGGCCGCCCCCCAGGCCCTGGTGGTCGCCTCGTGAGCGGCCTACCGCCGCGCCGCTCCGCCCGCGTCCTGGGAGGACTCGCTTCGTGACGCCGGTTCCGGAGTCCTCCCCCGCACGGTGGGCCGCCGCGTGCGCAGCGCGTGGAGCAGGCGGGCGGACGCGCCGCCGTTCTCGGCCGCGAGTACGGCCAGCAGCATGAGCGCCGCGCCGGACCATCCGACGACGGTCAGCCGGTCACCGGCGAGCCAGAAGCCGAACAGCCCCGCGAAGACGGGTTCGGTGGTCAGGAGCAGGGACGTGCGCACCGGTGAGGTGTGCCGCTGCGCGTAGGACTGGACGAAGTAGGCCAGGGCGCTGGCCACCACCGCGGTGAAGGCGATGGCCCACCAGGTGTCGGTGGCCGTCGGTGTGACAAGCCCGCCGGTGGCCGAGGCGACCGCGAGCGCGGCGATCCCGCAGACGCCCAGCTGCACGACGACCATGGAGCCCACGGGAAAACGGCGGACGGTCCTGTCCGTGACGATGATGTGCGCGGCGAAGCCCAGGCTGCAGCCCAGCGTGAGGGCGTCGCCGACCGGGCTCCAGGCGCCGCCGAACCCCGACAGGAGCAGAAGCCCGCACGCGGCCAGGGCGATGCACACCCACACCCGGCCGCTGACCGCCTGGCGCAGCACGAGCCAGGCGAGGATCGGGGTGAAGACCACGGACAGGCCGGTGATGAATCCGGAGTTGGACGCGGTCGTGTAGGCCAGTCCGACGGTCTGGAGACCGTACCCGGCCGTGAGAAGGGCCCCCAGCGTGAGACCGGCCCGCCAGCCTGCCGCCGGAAGCCGCCGCAGGTCCCTGCCGTAGGGCACCAGCAGTACGGCCGCCGCCGACAGGAACCGGAGCGCGATGAACGACCACGGCGGAACGTCCCGGATGGCGTCCTGGGTCACGGTGAACGTCAGGCCGAAACACAGGGCGACGCCGACGAGCCCGAGCTCGGCGACACGTCTGCTCCGTGTCCCGGCCTGACCGCCGCTGGGGGTTCTCACGTGGCTGAATTCCTTCGTCTTGCTGAGCCTGCCAGGGGATCTCCGGGCTTCGCCCCAGCAGTGGATCATGCCAGGCGGCTCTCGCTCCGGCGGCCCGGTCCAGGGCGTGCGAGCCGCGGACGAGCCGGGACGGCGCGCCCCGGCGGCCGGACCCCGCGACGTCAGTAGGTCGAGAGCAGATGATGCAGGACACGCACGCCGAAGCGGAGCGCGGACTCGGGAACACGTTCGTCCACCCCGTGGAACATGGCGGCGAAGTCCATCTCCGGCGGGAGCCGCAGAGGGACGAACCCGTACCCGTGGATCCCCATCCGATGGAAGGTCCTGTTGTCGGTCCCCGCGGACAGGCAGTAGGGCACGACGCGCCCCTGTGGATCCTCGGTCCTGAGCGCGCCCAGCATGGCCTCGACCAGCGGGGTGTCGAACGGAGCCTCCACCGCCTCCTCGAAGTCGATGCGCTCACTGGACACCCGGGGCCCGGCCAGCCGGTGGAGCGTGTCGAGGAAGTCGTCCTTCAGCCCCGGGAGGAAACGCCCGTCGATCTCGGCGACGGCCAGTTCGGGCACGACGTTCGTGGCATATCCGGCGTGGAACTGTGTCGGATTGGCCACGTGGCGCAGTGAGGCCCCGATGAAACGGGCCGTCGGCCCGAGTTTGCCGAGGACACCGTCGATGTCGTCCTCGTCGAACGGCACGCCGCAGGCGTGGCAGATCTCCTTGAGCATGCGGAGGGTCGTGGGGGTCAGCCGCTGCGGCCAGTGGTGGGCGCCGATCCGGCTCACGGCCGCCGCCAGCTCCGTCACCGAGTTGTCCGGGTGGATCATGGAGCCGTGACCCGCCTGGCCCTCGGCGCGCATGCGAATCCACGCCAGCCCCTTCTGCGCCGTCTCCACCAGGTAGAGCCGCAGGTCGGGGGCGATCGAGACGGAGTAACCGCCGACTTCGCCGATGGCCTCCGCGCATCCCTCGAACAGTTCCGGGTGCTCGCGCACCAGGAACCGTGCGCCGTGGTCCCCGCCGGCCTCCTCGTCGGCCAGCCAGACGAAGACCAGGTCCCGCCGCGGCCGGATTCCCCTGCGCACCATGTCGCGCACGACGGCGACCATCATCGCGTCCATGTGTTTCATGTCGACGGCCCCGCGGCCCCATATCCAGCCGTCGATCACCTCACCGGCGAACGGGGGCACGGTCCAGTCACGCGGGTCGGCCGGGACGACGTCGAGATGCCCGTGCACGAGCAGCGCGGGAAGCCCGGGCACGGTCCCGCTCATGCGGACGATCACGTTGCCCCGGCGAGGCTCGCTCTCGATGTAGGTGGGGTCGAGGCCGACCTCGCCGAGCCACCGCATGACCAGCTCGGCCGCCTCGCGTTCGCCGGGGCCGTCGCTGCCGAGATTGCTGGTGTCGATCCGGATGAGCTCGGCGCACATGCGTACGGTCTCGTCCTCAAGGACCGTCATGCGGACTCCTTGTCAGAAGGCCGTCCTTCGGCAGGTGCCCTCGTTTGTAGGCCCGGGTGATGAACGCCATGTCCACATCGACCACGTCGGTCAGTCCTCCGACGACCCGGGTGACGAATCTGTACAGGTCCGCCTCGTGGGCCAGGCAGACCTCGACCAGGAGATCATGACTGCCCGCGATGGCCGCGCAGTAGCGGACTCCGGGATGGCGGGCGAGCGCCCTCCCCACCTCGTCCAGGCCGGCGGGACGCACCTCCAGGCCGAGCTGGGCCTCGACGCGCAGGCCGAGCAGCGCGGGTTCCGCCTCGACGCGCAGGTGGACCATCTGCTGTTCCAGCAGCGAGGTCACCTTACGCCGAGCGGTCGGTACCGAGATGCCGAGTTCGTCGGCGATCTGGGTGTAGCTCATGCGGCCGTCGCGCACGAGCATCTCCGCCACCTGGCGGTCGACGCCCCCGAAGTCGACCCGATCCGGTAGCTCGGCGAGCAGCGGGACACCCAGGGCCTCCACCGCGGCGCACTCCTGCTCGCTGAGCAGGGGGGCGTGCCAGTCGGCGACCGTGGTGAACGTCCTGAGCACCACCTGTGCCTCGGTGGCCCGTACCCCGGGGACGGCCGGTATCTCGTCGGCGAGGATCCCGTGCAGGTTCCGCAGCGGACCCTCTCCCGAGGCGACGAGTTCGCACCACAGATCGGCGGCCCCGGTGATCGCGAAGACCCCGCGTACGTCCGGCCGGGCGGCCAGGACACGGGCCGTGGCGTCCACCGACCCCGGTTCCGTGCTGACGCGTACGTGCACGGGGCTGCCGACACCGGCGCGCAGGTCGTCGTAGGTGGCCGTGATCCGGATGGCGCCGACGGCGAGCATGCGCTGCACGCGTCGCGCCACCGTGCGTTCGTTCTCACCGAGCACCCGCCCCAGGTCCCCCCAGGTGGCCCGGGGTGAGATCTGCAGCGCCGCGACGAGACGACGATCCAATTCATCAAGTATGTCGGAATCTAACATCCAGAACCTCTGGATAGCGCTTTCGTAAACATTAATACCACTCCTTGCCTCAATATGTCATCAGGTGCAAACTTCTCGGCATACAGCCAGCCGTCAGACGACGAAGGAGTTCAGTGGTGACGGTCGACTCCGCGGTCACTCCCACCCTCCGCAGCCGCACACGCCAGTTACTGTCCACCTCAGCGGGAAACCTGGTGGAGTGGTACGACTGGCTGGCGTACGCGTTTCTCACCACTTACTTCGCGGATCAGGTGTTCCCCGACACCGGGCACAGCCTCGTCCCCCTGCTCAGCGCCTTCGCCGTCTTCGCGGTCGGCTTCGTCATGCGCCCGATCGGCGGCCTCGCCATCGGTGCGATCGCCGACCGCGCCGGCCGGCGCCCGGCCATGACCCTCACCGTCGCACTCATGGGCGTGAGCCAGCTCGCGATGGTCTTTCTGCCCACCTACGCGCAGGCCGGGCTGTTGTCCCCGCTGTTGCTGATCGTCATACGCCTGGTCCAGGGATTCTCCGTGGGCGGCGAGTTCGCCGTGTCGTCGGTGTTCCTGGTGGAGTCGGCACCCCCCGGCCGGCGCGGGCTGTTCTCCAGCTTCAGCTACTTCAGCTCCAACCTCGGCCAGCTCATGGCGGCCGGCGTGGCGAGCCTGCTCGGCAACATGCTCTCCATGGACCAGATGTCCTCCTGGGGATGGCGGCTCGCCTTCGCCCTGGGGGCGCTGCTGTCCCTGCTCGGCCTGTGGGTCCGATACGGAGCCGAGGAGACGTACGTCCACGCCGAGGCGATCAGGAAGGGCGCCGTGGACAGGCCGGGACTCTTCGACTTCCTTCGCAGGCACCCCAAGGAGTCGATGCTCATCGTCGGCATGACCGCGGGAGCCACCGTCAGCTTCTACACCTGGTCCATATACCTGCCGACGTACGCCACGATCACCGCAGGCGCGGACCCGGCGCGGGCGCTCACGGTGAGCACGATCGCGCTCGTGTTCTTCACGGCGATCCAGCCCCTCGGAGGGCTGCTGGCGGATCGCGTGGGCAGGAAGCCCCTGCTCGTCGTCTTCGGAGCGGGCTTCACCGTGCTGACGGTCCCGATGCTCGGCATGCTGCAGGACTCCTTCTGGAATCTGCTGCTCATCTCGTGCGTGGCCATGGTGCTGCTGACCGGTTACACCTCGGTGTGCTCAGCGGTCATGGTCGAGTTGTTCCCCTCGAAGGTCCGCACGACGGGCATCGGTTTTCCCTACGCGCTCACCGTGGCGCTGTTCGGCGGCACCGCACCGTACGTCGCCACGATGCTCGCCGACGGGGGGCACGGACAGGTCTTCGGCTGGTACGCCAGCGCGCTCACGCTTGTCTCCACCGTCGTCTACATCCGCATGCGCGAGACCAGGGACACGGTGCTCGACTGAGTGAACCGCCCCTGGTGGCCCGGTAGGCCCGGTACGAGCGCGGACTGACCCGAACCCGCGAGCGGCGCCTCCGGGCCACC
Organism: Streptosporangium sp. NPDC020072; assembly: GCF_040631445.1. Classification (NCBI taxonomy): domain Bacteria; kingdom Bacillati; phylum Actinomycetota; class Actinomycetes; order Streptosporangiales; family Streptosporangiaceae; genus Streptosporangium; species Streptosporangium sp. NPDC020072. The sequence continues at coordinate 12,563 of NZ_JBEYAB010000011.1, forward strand.
GCGCGTGCCGGGGTAGCGCGTTCCCAGGCACGCCGAGGCGAGCACGCCAGGACGCCGGGCGCGCGTGCCACCGCGGGGACGGAGCCGCCCGGCGCGGGCGTAGGTCGGCGCCCCCTGCCGTCCGCGCCGCTCCCCCTCACCTGGAGTAGTCGTCTCCGCCCGGATCAGACAGGGCGTACCGCAGTGGATGACACGCCATAGGCCATCCGAAATCAGCAAATAAACACCGAACCTACCAACCCATAACCAATCAACAGACGACCTACAATGTCGGGAGACGGGGTTCGTAGAGAAGTTGAGCACTTGGCTGATTAAAGCCCGACCACATCCTAGAAGGTTTTCCGCCCGAAAATCCCGCATGAGATATACATACTCGTCCGACAGTTATGTCTGACGCCCCGTTGGGGCCTTCGTCATGGAATGGATCATGGTGGATGATGAGATTCATCGAAGAGCCGTCGACGGGTCGCCTCCGGCTTCGGCAGTGGATCACCTCCCCCCTCGCCTCCTGTTCCAGGTCCTGGGGCCTCTCCAGCTGACGGTCGACGGCCGTTGTGTCCCCCTGCGCGGCACCAGACTGCAGACGACCCTCGGCCTGCTGTTGAGTCAGCCGAACAAGGCGGTTTCGGACAGTCATTTAATCGACGGACTGTGGCCGGAGAATCCCCCGCCGTCGGCGGCCGCGAACCTCCGCGCCTACATACGCACCCTGCGGCAGCTTCTCGGCGATCCGCAGAGGGTGGCGCGCATGTCGCGCGGATATCTGCTGCGGGCGGAGCCTCACGAGATCGACGTTCTGCATTTCGCCGAGCTGACCGCCCAGAGTGATCACTTCATCGAACAGGGGGACATCAGGCGGGCGGCCGACCTGCTCCGGCAGGCACTGGACAAGTGGAGCGGCCCAGCCTATTCAGGGCTTCACGCCAGCGGCCCGCTCCGCACCGAGGCCGCGGTCCTGGAGGAGCAACGTTTCAGATCCGCTCACCGGTGGGTGGAGCTGGAGATCAAACTCGGGCACCACGCGGAAATGATACCGATCCTTCTTCAGCTCATCGAAGACTTCCCCCTGCGCGAAAAGCTGCGCGCCCAGCTGATGGAGGCCCTCTACCGCGCCGACCGGCAGGCGGAGGCACTGGAGGTGTACCGGGAGACACGGGCGCTGTTCATCGAATCGCTCGGCATCGAACCGGGCCAGGAACTACGGGAACTGGAACAACTGGTACTGCGCGGAGGCTCCCTGGCGGAGGCGGAGCCTGCGGAGCCCGTCGTGACGTCACCCCCTCGCAACATCGTCCCCGCGGACACCGCCGACTTCACCGGCCGGGACAAGGAGGTCGCGTTGCTGTCCGAGTGGCTGACCGGCTCTCCTGGAGGCACTCCTCCGATCGTTGTCGTGTCCGCACGCGGAGGCGCGGGAAAGACCACCCTGGCGGTCCACATGGCCAACCGTCTGCGGAACAGGTTTCCCGACGGTCAGATCTACGTCCATCTGCGCGGCGCCGAGACGACGCACCGGACGATGCCCGAGGTCGCGCTGGCCAGCATGCTTCGCGCCCTCGGGGTACCCGACACCCGGATTCCGGAGAACCACGACGAGCGTGGGGGCATGCTCCGGGCGATACTCTCCGACCGGAGAGTCCTGCTGATCATCGATGACGCCGGCGACGAGAGTCAGGTGATGCCTCTCATACCCGGCATGGGCGGATGCGCCATGCTGGTCACCAGCAGACGCAGGCTCACCGCCATCCCCGGAGCGCGCCTGCTGGAACTGGAGCCTTTCACCGAGGACCAGGCACTCAGGTTCCTGCGGCACATGGTCGGTTCCAACCGGATGGACGCCGACTCCAAGGCGAGCCTCGCGCTCACCCGTCTCTGCGGGCGGCATCCGCTGGCGTTGCGAATCGCCGGAGCCCGTCTCGCCGCCAGGCCGCACTGGTCGCTGGCCCGGATGGTCAGCAGGCTCACCGACGAGCACCGGCGATTCGACGAACTCGTCCACGGAGAGCTCGACGTACGGGCCAACCTGATGGTCTCCTACAGGGCGCTGCAGCCGCGAGCACGTCTCCTGCTCATGCTCCTGGGAGCCCTGGACGCCGTGGACCTTGAGGAGTGGGTGGCGGTCACGTTGCTGGACAGCTCGTTCCTTGAGGCCGAGGACCTCCTCGACCAGCTCGTGGACAGCCATCTGGTCAACACCGCGACCACGCCTTCCGGGCGGGTCCGCTACAGCCTGCACGATCTGATCCGCATCTTCGCGCGTGAGCGCGCCCAGCAGGAGCTCGCGCCCGACGATCTCCGGGAGGCGTTGCAACGCGCCTTCGGCGCGCTGCTGACCGTCACGGAACACGCCCACACGCTCCTCGCGGGCCGCGACCACCTGGTGGTGCACAGTAACGCCCCCCGCTGGGAGGTCGGCCCCGAGGTGCTGGACGACATCGTCACCGATCCCGTGGCGTGGTGCGAGACCGAACTGACGAACATCTCCGCCGCGGTGCAGCAGACGGCGGCGCTGGGCCTTGACGAACTGTGCTGGGACATCGCGGTGACGGCGGCTCCCCTTCTGGAGGTACGCCGTCATCTGGACGAATGGCAGCACATGCACGAGATCGCGCTCGCCACCGTGAGGGCCTCCGGCAATCCGCGTGGGGAGGCCGTCATCCTGACCGAGCTGGGCGAGCTGAGCCTGGGGCTTCACGACCACCGCAGGGCGGTCGACTTCCTGGAGGACGCCGCGCGCATCCTCACCGGTCTGCAGGACAGGCACGCCCACGCCCTCGCCCAGCTGAAGCTGGCCGCACTGGACCGGCTGGGCGGGCGGCTCGACATGGCCCTGCGGCGGGCGCAGGACAGCGTGACCGTCCTGAACGATCTGGGTGACCTGGGAAACCAGGCACTCGCCCTTCGGCAGATCGGGCAGATACACACCCAGCTCGGCGAGCACTGTCGAGCCCGGGAACACTTCGAACGAGCGCTGAGCGCGGCCGAACAGGCCGGAGCGTCCCGCCTCGTCCAGCAGATCAACTACCGGCTGGGAGAACTTGACGTGGAATGCGAACGGCCGCAGGCCTCCGTCCCCCGTTTCGAGGCCGTACTGGACTTCTGCCGCTCCATCGGGGACCGGGTCGGCATGGCCTACGCCTTCTACGGACTGGGCCGGGCGCAGGCGGCCATGGGGCGGCTCCAGGAATCCGGTCAGACGCTCGCCCTCGCGCTGACGCACGCCGAGGACACCAACGAGCGCATCGTCGAAGCGGAGATCCATCAGTACCTCGGCAAACTCGCCCACGCCCGTGGCCGGGCGGCCGAGGCGGCAGGGCAGTTCCACATCGCGGGCGTCATCTTCCGGGAGCTGGGTGTTGTGCCGCGGAAAGACGACGCGTTCCCATGACGGCGGCGAGTGTGACGACGACACAGCAGAGGAGCGGCGTCAGGAAAACCCGGTTACCGCCGTACTCGTCCGCGGTCCATCCCGCCATCGGCGCGCCGAGCGCCACCCCGGCCCCGAGACCGGTACTGATCCAGGTCATCCCCTCGGTCAGCCTCTCCGGGGGAACCAGCCGCTCGACCAGGCCGGTGGCGAGGATGAGGATCGGCGCGCACGCGGCACCGGAGACCAGGAGCACACCGCCCAGGACGTAGAGATTGTCCGTCACCAGCATGGGCGCCGTCGTCAGCGTCAGCAGGATCGCCGCGGCCGTCAACTGCCTGGGGACGCTCCAGGAAAGCCGGCGCCCGCCGAAGAGGACGCCGGAAATCCCGCTCCCCAGCGCGTAAAGCGCGAGAATCCAGCTCGCCAGCACGGTCTGACGGTGTTCGGTGGCGAAGCCGACGACGGCCACCTCAACGGACCCGAAAAGACCCCCCATCGCCGTGCAGACAGCGACCACGGCCCACAGCCCCCGCGCCTTGAGAAGCACGCCGCCACGGCGTTCGGAGACGGCCACGACCGGCGGCTCGGTGGCTGTCCGCGAGGCGAGCAGCCGGCATCCCGTGAACAACAGCACGGCCGCCGCCACGAGCCCCGCCTCGGCTCCCACCACCAGGGACAGGTTGACCGCGAGCACCGGTCCCACGATGAAGATGAGGTCGTCGACCACGGACTCCATCGCGTACGCGGTGTGGAGCCGATCGGTTCCCTGCAGCAGGTGAGCCCACCTGGCACGCACCATGGAGCCGACGTTGGGCATCAGACCGACCAGCGCGGCGCAGCCGAAGAGCGTCCAGGCAGGCGCTCGCAGCGAACCGCAGACCACCAGGCCCGTCAGCCCGGTGACGGCGGCCAGCGACGCCGGCACGACCACCCGGCGCTGCCCCAGGCGATCCGCCGCTCGCGACAGCGGTGGCCCGAAGACGGCGTAACAGAGCGTCTGGGTCGCGGTGACGGCACCGCCCAGCCCGTAGGAACCGTACCGGGCGGCGACCATGATCACTATGCTGACGCCGATGACGGCCACGGGAAGCCTGGCCAGCACCCCCGAGACCGCCATCCCTCTGGCGCCGGGAACCGCGAGCACCCGCGCGTAGGGAGCCAGCGGCGAGGAGATCACACGCATGACCGCTGCACCGGTTCCGTGACGCAGACGAAGGCGTCCAGGGTGGCGTTGATCGCCGACTCGACGTCCGCGACGGTCCCGGCACGGTAGCGGAAGCGGCCGAGAAGCTCCTCACCACCGGACGGGCCGTCGAAGCAGTGGCCGGGTTCGAGGAGGTCCTCGCCGTACAGTCCTTCGATCGTCCCGGCGAGGGAGGGCCGCGACAGCAACCGGTGTCCCGCGGGGCCGGGAACCTGCAGGTATCCAGCGATCTCCCGGCTCTCGGACGAAACGCCGATGGTCTGCGGGCGCTCTCCGAGCTGCAGCCGGATCCAGTCTCCGATGACGTCCACCCCGTAGACGTCCCGCAGGACGAACGCGATCTCGCCACCGCCCACCCGTGCCGCCACCTCAAGGAACACCGGCCCTGACGCGGACTCGATGATCTCCAGGTGGAACGCCGAACGGTGAAGACCGAGCCCGGTCAGGCAACGCAGCGTGAAGGCGAGCATGGCGTCGGCCACCGGCCCCTCCTGCACGGCGGACCCGAGCGGCGTGCCACGGCTGTACTCGTAGCAGGTGTTGACGTAGCGCGACGCGCGGGCGAAAAGGAACCGATCGGCTTCGACGATCCCGTCGACGTGCCAGATCGGGCCGTCGACGTACTCCTCGACCTCGTAGTCGTCGTGGCCGGACCGTTCGAGCTCCGTGAGAACCTCCGACAGTTCGAAGGAGTTGTGAACGATGTGGCAGCCCTTGCTCGCGGTCTGCGCGCGCGGTTTGACGACGACGGACCCGCCCACGTGTCGCCGGAACTCTCCGATATCGGCGGGTGACTTCACCGTCGCGAAACGCGGGACCCGTACGCCGGCGTCGGCCAGGACGGTTTTCATGGTCACCTTGTCGCGAAAACGCCGTACCCAGGAGGAGTCGTCTCCTGGAACACCGCAGACCTCCCGGATGCGGGCACCGGTGGTCAGGTCGAACTCCGACAGCGCGAGGACCAGGTCGAACCTTCCGCAGGCCTCCTGGACGGCCTGGGCCGCGGCGACCACCTCAGCCTCGTCGTCGAGACCGTCCAGCACGGTGACGTGCCGCGCCTCTTCCGGAATCCACGGCAGATGCGTGGGCACGGTCACGTAACACACCTCGTGACGGAGGTGGTCGACATAGTCTCCGTAGGCCGAGAACTCATCGTCCCACCGGTTCACGACGAGGACTCTCACATTGCTCTCCTTGCTCGATGGCGAGCGTCAGGCCGGAACATGACGCGACGAGACAGGCAGGACGGACACCAGATCACCCAGCGTGATCGGCTCGAAGCCACCGGGCCCACCACTCGCACGCGGCCGGGTGGGCTCCAGGAAGGCGGCCAGGCGTGGTTCGCCCGTGCCCCCGAGCGACTCCCACAACCGCCGGCCGAGCCGCGGCATGATCGGGAAGGCCAGGACCGCCACGCCCTTCAGCCACCAGTAGGCCTGGGAGGCAGAACCCCACTCGCCGGGCGTCTCCCGCCACCAGAGGTCGAACGCCGCGACGGCGTCCGCCGTCGCGATGACCAACCCGTCCAGAGCCGTTTCCTGCCGGCGTAACAGCTCCTCAAGCCGGGCCAGCCGATCCTGCCCCATGGGCTCGGGAAGGACGTCGGCGGACACCGCCGAGGCGGCACGGACAAGGGACGTCAACCGGCCGGCCAGCCGCGTGTTGTTCACCTCGACGAAGGACCGGGGCTCCATGCTCTCGGGCCCCTCCTCCAGTCTCGTCCCGGCCAGGAAGTACCGTACGGCGTCCGCGCTGATCCGCGGGGCCCGCGCGATGTCGGCGGACCAGATGACGTGTCCCCGGCTCGTCGAGAACTTCTCCCCTTCGAGCTGGTAGAAGTCGTTGACCAGAACGCGGTCGTAGCCCTTCATGTCGCCGTGCCGCAGCGCCGTCCCCACGATGCAGACCATGGTGGGGATGACGTTGTCGATACCGAAGCTGGTCACCGTGGTGACCCCGGAGCCTGGATCGAAGGCGTTGACCCCGGTCCCGCTCATCTCCCCGTGGACGGCGCCCATGAGCCTGGCGAACATGAAGATCCCCGCGTACGAGAAGAGCGTGCGCGGCACGCCGGGCACGCCTCCCTCCAGGGCCACACCCCACTGCTGGGGCGCGCTCAGGCGGACCGTACCGCCCTCGCGGGCCAGGAAACGCTCGACCGCCTCCTGGAAACGCGGCGGCACCCGCATCTCCGCCATCCGGCGCCGGAGCGGTTCCGGCTCCGCGACCCTGAGGAAGAGTGAGGAGATCTCCCGCCATTCGAGTGGGCCTGCGCCGTCGGGCCCCTGCGGTTCCAGCAGGTTCTCCGGGCGGAAATGACCGCCGCACGTCTCGCAGAAGTAGCTGGAGACCCTGCTCCCGCAGTCCGGGCACCCGCCCGTAAGCCATGGCCCGACGATGTACCGCGCGGCGGAGCGGCTGTACGGAACGCGTTCCCGCTGCTCGACCACCGCTCCCCGGTGGCGCAGCCGCCGCACGCAGGCGTCGACCTCCTCCTCGAAGACCTTCCGCCAGGGGTCCTCACAGGGGTTGATGAACTGGTCGACGCCGATGTCCACGGCGCTGAGGTCCTCCGCGATGAGCGCGTCGTACTCGGCCGCGATCTCCGCTTCGGAACGTCCTTCGGCCACGGCCTTGAACGTCATGTACGGCTCGTAGACGTCGCTCCCGGTGATGATCAGCGGCAGGTCACCGCGCATGCGCAGGAAGCGGCTGAGCATGTCCAGACGCAGGAAGGGCCCCGCGATGTGGCCGAGGTGCAGGCGCCCGTTCGGAGTGGGCTCGGAGGGAGCCAGCAGGTAGTGCCTGGGGTGAGCGGTTTTCGAGGTCCTGATCAGACCCTCGGTTGGCACGGTCACGAACGGTCGCCTTTACGTGTGTCGAGACTGAGAAGTTCCAGTGCGCGCTCAGCGATGGCCGGGGCCAGCCGGTAGCCCGATCCGTTGCCGCCGAGCGCGAGGACGACGCCCGGCCATCCGTCCACCGGTTCGACCAGCGGCATCCGGTCCGGGGTGTAACCGTCGTAGAAGGCCCGGCCACCGCAGACCTCCGCGGCCAGGGCGGGGACGTAGGCGTCGAGGACGCCGGCCGCCGTCGCCCGGTCCTCAGGGCTCAGGTCCGGCGGGCCGTCGCCCGGAGAGAGGTCCCAATGCCGTGAGGTGAAGCTGAGGAGCCAGTACCCCTCCTCGTGCACGGGGAGCAGGAAGGCGTCGTGGTCGTCGAAGACGAGAACCGGCGCGTCGTCCGGTGGCCGTACGCCGAGGTGGAGGGCGGCGACCTTCTTGACTCGGAGCCCCCGCGCCCTGGCCACGTCACCGAACGGCCCCCAGGGCGCCCGCGCCCCGGTCGCCACGGCGACCCTTCCCGCGACCGCGTACACCTCGTCTCCGTGGGTCAGCTCGTAGCGGCCGTCGCGGGGCCGTACACCGGTGACGGGCGAACCACCGCGCACCTCGCTCCCCGGGCGCCGCCGCTGTTCGTCCAGCAGTCGTCCCGCCAGGCGTCCCACGTCGGCGTGGGCGCCCCCGTCGGAGCGCAGCAGCAGCCGGTCGGCGGTTCGCAGTCCGGGCAGGACTCCGGCCAGCCAGTCCCGCCGCTCCGCGTCGGCCTCGGTCAGGCGGGGACCGGCCATGCTCTCCCGCAGCCTGTGGAGGTTCGCCTTGTCGATCATCCAGTAGGTGTCGACCGGCCGGATCGGCAGTGCGGGCAGCTCGGCCCTCAGCCTGGCGTAGACAGCCGATCCCCGCGCGGCCAACGCCCGCTGCCCGGGAGTGTGTCCCGTGGGAACGTCCAGTCCGGCTGACAGGTGCGTGGCGCCGGTGTTGCCGTCGTCCATCGTGAGGACCCGGAGCCCCGGGTTCCCCTCCGCGGCGAGATGGCCGATCATCGCCCCGATGATCCCGGAACCGATGATCGCGAGGTCGAACTCCTTCTCCGGCCTCCCCATCAGCTGCTCCGCCACCAGATGGAAAGCGCGGACACCGGCGTACCGCGGTCGGCCAGCAACATGTGCTCGACGAACGGCGCGAACCCCACGACGTCGCCCGCGCCCACCTCGTGCGGAACGCCTCCGTAGTGGAGCGTCCCCCTGCCGTCGAGCAGCAGCCAGATCTCGGTGACGGCGTGGCTGTCGGGCGGTGTCCGTCCTCCGGGGGCGACGGTGAAGCGGGCCATGCTGAACGGCCGGTCGCCCGGTAGTTCGTCGAGAGGGATCTCCCACTCCTCAAGCGCGGGGAACTCCGCGGGCAGGGCACGGAGCCCGACTCGGGGGAGGCTCATGCGTTGTACCTCCGGTATCCGAGGATGTCGTTGAGAATGACCGCGCTGCGCCAGGCCAGAAGGCTGAGGTTGGGGTCGGCGATCCCCCAGGCGTGCTGGGCGCCGTTCTGGACGTAGACCTTGCCCCTGACGTCACCGTCCAGCCGGAGTGAGAAGTCCTCCCCCACGTCCGGAGTCCCCGCGGTGGTGGACAACCGCGGAGTGAGGGTGTCCATGCAGGACGGGAGGCGGTGTTCGTAGCCGGTCGCGAGGATCACCACGTCGGTCGTCACAACGCGGGGTTCGGCGCCCTCGACGGTCAGTCCCCATCCGTCGGGCAGGCGGGTGCAGCCGGTCACCTCCATCCCGGGCATCAGACGGATCCAGTCCTTGCGGCCCAGGATGTACTCGTGCCGGTAACGCTCTCGGTAGATGTCCTCAAGGGTCGCCGTGTCGATTCCGTCACTGGCGTACTTCTGCTCCGCGAGAAGGGTCCGCCTGCGCTCCCCGGGCATCTTGTGGAACTCGCGGGCGTACTGGGGAAAGAAGTACTCGTTGGTGAACGGGGAGTCGTCCAGCGGCAGGAACCCCGGCCGCCGGGTGATCCATGTGATGCTCCGCGGGACCCTGTCCAGCCGCATCAGGTGCCGTACGATCTCGGCGCCGGACTGGCCTCCGCCGAGCACCGTGACGTCCCGGTCAGCGGTCGTCCGCTCGCGCAGGAGGAACTCTCCCGCGTGGAACACGTCGGCGCACAGGTGGTTGCGCAGGTGCGGCGGGATCCTGGGGACCGGGCCGGTGCCGAGCACGACGTTGCGCGCGAGGACCTCCCCCCGCTCGGAGCGGAGCCGGAAGAGGCCGTCGCGGAGGTCGATGTCCTGAACGTGCGTTCCGTACTCGATGGACGGAATCGACTGGGAGACCCACTGGAGGTACTGGTTGAACTCCGTCCTGTGGACGGCGGGGAAGCGTGCGGTGAGGAACCTGTAGAGCCGGTCCTCCTGGGCGAGGAAGGCCAGGAACGAGAAACGGCTGGTCGGGTCGACCAGGGTGACCAGGTCCTTCAACGGTGAGACCTGCAGGGTCGCCTCGGGCAGCAGAAGCCCCGGGTGCCAGGCGGTGCTCTCCCTGGCCTCAAGGTGGATCGGCCTGAGGTCCGGGAGAGGCTCTCCGAGCGCGGCGAGGCTCAGGTTGGCCGGCCCCATGCCGACGGCCGCGTAGTCGTACGGCTCGGCGGCGGTCACTGGATGACCACCCTCTCGTCGAGGGAGTCCCAGAAGGCCAGCGCGGCGCGGTGGGAGTCCGCCGTGTAGAGGACGTGCGCCAGGCGTGACCGGCAGTCCCGGACCTCGGGAACGGGGACACCGGGCGGGATGGCGACGTGTGTCTCGACGACGTTCGGCAGGTCGGACAGTTCGTCCCAGCCCTTGATGCCGGAGTAGGAGTCCCCCTCGGGGAGGGTGAAGAACCGGACCGCCGCGCTCGCCGCGACGGGTTCGCCGAAGGCCCCCAGCCGCCGGGGGTCGGCTCCGAGTCCCGCGGCGAGCATGATCAGCGTCAGGTCGACGCCGGTCACCCGTTTGACGAGTTCGGGGATGCCGTCCCCCGGCAGCCGCGCGCCGAGTTCGATCAGTACCGGCCCCTGGTCGCTGAGCCTGAGCTCGCAGTGGAACGGACCCGCTGTGACGTTGAGCGCTCGGACGACGTCCTCGGTGTAGGCCTTCACCTGGTCCGTGACGTCGCCGGGCAGGTCCGCGGGCGTCAGGTGGCCGAGCTCCACGAATCTCGGCTCGGCCCCCAGAACCTTCCGGGTGACGGCCACGACGGTCGTCACCCCGTCGGCGACGTAGCCGTCGGCGCTGATCTCCTCGCCCGGGACGTACTGCTCGACGATGACCCGGTGCCCCATCGGGCGTCCGAGATCGAGGGTCTCGTCCTGGGCGAGCTCGGTGAACGCCCTCAGGAGCTGGGGCCAGTCCCGCGCCAGGCTCACATGGATGCTCCCGGAGGACTCAACCGGCTTCATCACGCACGGGAATCCGACGTGCTCGGCGGCGCTTCTCAGCCGGTCCGTCGTGTCCGCCTCGGCGAAGCGCGGCGAACGCAGCCCGGCGCGCGTGACGCTCTCCCGCATGAGGGCCTTGTTGCGTACGGAGTCCACCGTCTCCACCGGCAGGCCCGGCAGGCCGAGCCGCGCGGCGAGCCTGGCCGCCGTCGCCACGTAGAAGTCGCAGCCGGGCAGCACCGCGTCGAACGGGTTGCGGCGGTGGAGCCGGGTGACCGCCTCGGCCAGAGCCGCCTCGTCGTTGGTGTCCACGACCAGGACCTCATCGACGATCTCCCTGAGCTTCGCGGGTATCTCGCAGTCACCCGCGTCCTGAGAAGCCGTCACCACCCTGGCACCGAGGCGGTGCGCGGCCCGGGCGAGGGCCGCGCCGCCCGAGACCGGTTCCACGATGAGAACGGATAATCCGTCTAGATCAGTCATCTGCACGGTCCCTTCAGGGAAAAGCTGTGAGGATCACCGGTTTACGACTGCTTCGCAGCGGTGCAAACGGCCTCGGCCCGACGAGTTCGGAGGCCTGCGGGTCCGCGGGCGCTCCAGGACGCGGACGACGCGCGGCGCGGCTCTCGATGCCCTGGGGGAGGCCTGCGGACAAGGCGTTCATGCCATGACCTCCGTTCTCGTGCGGGTGGCGGCTCGTAGGTGGATCAGCAGCCCGACGACCACGGGGAGGGCCAGGCCACCGGTGATCGTCAACAGGTGCACGGGGTCGACGGACGCGCCGGTGACCGCGAGCAGCCCGCCCGCCAGCGGCATCGACACGCAGTTGAGCAGTGAGATGGCGGCGGCGGTGCTGCCGAACTCGGCGGCCGGGACGGCCCGGGCCCTGACGGTCCTGATGAAGGCACTGAAGGCCGCGTCGGCGGCCATGAACACCATCACGATCGCGACGAAGGCGACGAACTCGTTGGACGCGCCGATCGCCAGGAAGGCCAGGCACTGGATCAGGGCGCTGGCCGCTCCGGCGATCAGAAGGCCGAACCTCCGGATGAACCGGGTGAGCAGGGCCAGCACGAGCAGCGCGACCAGGGCGGCTCCGGTGTACACAAGGGCCAGTCGCCCCTCGTCCACCCCGTAGTGGTGCCGCACCAGGGCCGGTGCGGCCGCCAGCAGCAGGGCCAGCATCAGGTTGATCACCATGGTGATGGCCACCACGTCTCGCAGGAGCGTGTTGGCGATCACCTGGCGTACCCCGGCCATCACCGGCGGCGGCTTCGTGGCCACCACCGCCGCAGGCTTCATGTTCCGGGCCAGCAGCAGGCTCGTCCCGAAGAGCACGGTGAGAACGGCGACCGTCGCGGTCGTCCCCACCAGCAGCAGGACACCGCCGAGGACCGGTGCGATGAGAATGCAGCTCTGCTCGATCGCGCTCAGCATGGTCTGAAGGCGGGGCATCTCCTTGGCCGAGACCAGGGAGAGTCCCGCCTTCTCACCGGCCACGAAGGTCAGCTCGAACCCCGCGCCCGCGACGAGGGCCAGAACGACCAGGGCCACTCCCGCGTTCCCCGGCATGAGGGCGACGGCGGCCACGGCCCCCGCCCCGACCGCCGTGCGCACCACATCGCTCAGGATGTGGATTCGGCGGCTCTCGAACCGGTCGGCGAGGTAGCCGGCGAGGGGCAGCGCGACCAGCCTGGGCGTCCACTCAACGAACAGGGCGACGCCCGACCACATCAGACTGCCCGTCATCCGGTAGATCATGAGTGGCACCACGAACTGGAGCGTCTGATTGGCCAGCCAGCCGACCCCGCGGAGCGCGAGATAGAACAGCATGCCTACTCCACCGTGACGGCTCTGCCAACCGCCTGCCAGATGTCCGTCGCCTCCTGGAAGGAGTCGGCGGTGAATATGACGTGTCCGATTCTGGAGCGGAAATCTCCCGGCTCCGGGATCGGCTCCCCGGCGGCGATCGTGAGCTTCGTCTCCAGCACCTCCGGCAGGGCGAGGAGATCGTCCCATCCGTTCAACCGCCGGTAGGCGTGGTGACCGTCGGCGAGGTAGAAGCGGATTCCGGCGTTCTTCGCCTGTGGCACGCCGATGGCCCCGACGTCCTCAAGCGTCCATCCGAGATGCGCCGCGATCATCGCCTTGGGGAGGCTGACGCCGGTGGCGAGGTGAACCAGATCGACGATCCGGTCTCCGGGGAGGCGGGCCGCGATCTCGATCAGCACCGGCCCGTCGGGGGTCATCCTCAGCTCGCAGTGGAAGGCGCCGACGGTCAGGTGCACCACGTCCACGACGGCACGCACGTACTTCTCTATCTGGGCCGTCACCTCCACGCTCTCATCGGCGGGGGTCAGGTGTCCGATCTCCACGAAGGCGGGTTCCGGTCCCAGCAGTTTCCGGGTGAGCGCGACGACCGTCGTGCGGCCCTCCGCGACGTACCCGTCGGCGCTGAACTCCGGTCCCGCGATGTACTCCTCGACGATGGCCCGGTGCTCCAGCGGCCTGCCCAGGTCGAGGCTCTGGTCGGCGGAGAGCCGATCGAAGGCCGCGCGCAGCTCCGCCCACTCGTTCGCACGGCTGACGTGGATGCTTCCCGAGGAGCCGACCGGCTTGATCACGCAGGGATAGCCCACGTGCTCCGCGGCCTGCTCCAGCTCCGTGAGCGACGTCACCTGGGCGAACCTGGGGGTCCGCAGGCCCGCCTCGGCCGAACGCGCCCGCATGAGCACCTTGTCCCTGACCTCCTCGACCGTCTCCGGCCGCAGTCCGGTCAGCCCCAGAGCCGCGGCCAGTCTGGCGGTCGCCGGCACGTGGAAGTCACAACCGGCCAGGACCGCCGAGAACGGGGCGTCCCTGTGCATGTCGAGCACCGCCTGCTCGAGTGCGGCCTGGTCGTTGGTGTCCACCACGAGTACGGCGTGCGCCAGCGCGCGGATCTCGTCGGGAAGCGTGCGGTCGTCGGCGTCGTAGGACGCGATGACGACCTGCAGGCCGAGGTCACGCGCCGCTGTGACCAGGGCGTTTCCGGAAGAGACCGGTTCCACGACCAGCACCCGGGCGAACGATAGATCACGCATATCTGGAAAGTCTCTCCCCGTGAGGTCCATCAGACGGCGAAGGCGGTTTCGATGACACGGCGGCGGAGCCTGCGGTGCGCCGCGGAGGGCACGAGGTCGCGGACCACGCACACTCGCTGAAGCCATCGATCGAGGCCGTCGTATCTGGCTTGGAACTCGGACCGCCCGTGGACGGTCCGCCTGTTGTCGATGATCAGTAGGTCGCCGGTGTCCAGCCGGGCCCACTGCTTGACCTCGTTCAGCGCGACGTGCAGCCGCTTCAGGGCCGCGTCGGCCTCGGGCGTCAGACCGACCATCAGGTCCGGGTCCACCGTGATGTAGGGGTCGAAGGGGTCTCCGTACAGAACCCGGAGCACCGGACCGTTGCCCTTCTGGCCGTTGGCGCTGCCGAAGGAGTAGTCGATACCGGTCTGGAACATCGGCTCGCTGAGGATCGCCCGTTCGCGCAGGCTCAGTCGCGACACCGCCATGCGCAGGCTCGCGCTGATCGTCTTGGCCGAGCGCTCATGGTCGGGACGCAGGCAGTGCAGCAGCACGTAGTCCGGCATGAAGGGGTGAAAGGCCGCCTCGGTGTGGAAGTCCAGAAGAAACGAGGAACTCTCCGAGGAGAGCTTCTCCGCGTTGTGCCTCGTCGGAGCCACGTTCTGGAAAAGCTGTCCCTGCTTCTCCTGAACATAGGCGATGGGCTCGCCCAGCGCCTGGGCGAATCCGGCCAGCCACAGTTCGCTCATCGGCGTCGGCTTGGGCAACGGTTCGGCCGGTTTCGCCGGCGTGGGCTGGAGATCCGGGTCAACGGGCAGTCCTCTGATGAGCAGGACGCCGCTGTCGGTGCTGTTCCGCCGGAACCTGGCGAGGGCGTGCCGGATCACCCGGGGAAACTCGTGAAAGCGAAGTTCGGCCTCGGCCAGGAACGCTTCCTGGTCCTCCCGCGAATCGGGCAGATATCCGTCGGCCAGGCTCGCCAGCAGGTGGGCGTAGGGACGCGCGTCGACGACGTGCGGCCCTGGCTCCTCCTTGAGGTTCTCCCCCTGCGGAAGGGTGCGGGTGGTGAACCGGTGCTCGTCGACCACGTGCAGCACCTTCTGGTCGATGTGCTGGACGGCCTCACCGCGGTACAGCCACGACAGCAGGGACAGCAGGAGCCGGGCGTTGTCCTCGCGGCCGAGGAACGGCAGCGCGAACATCTCCGCGTTGCCGATCACCGCGATCCGGCCCGCGCCGTACTGCGCCGTTCCGAGCAGGGTGTGGCCGTCGTACTCCACCACCGGAACCAGCTGTACCAGGGAACTCTCCACGCCCTTCGGCCGGTACAGGTGCACGCCGCCGACTCCCGGGGCGGCCGGATGCGTGCTGTTCGCCTCGACCGTGAAGTCGTAGGTGAGGAGGTGCGAGTCAGGCGAATCACCGCGTGTTCCGGGAAGCAGGCCGTTCACGGTGATCCCGAAGGGGTGGTGGCCGGACGTGGCCGACCGGCTTTCGCCGTCACCGAGGATCAGAACCGACCCGCCCTCGCGCACATACGTCTCCAGGAGCCGGCACTCGGCCTCGGTGAACGACGCGCCGTCTCCCCCGGCGGCGGGGATCACCAGAAGGTCCAGCTCTCTCAGGGCCGCCTCGTCCCAGCCGAGCTCCAGAGAGTGGACGGTGTCGCCGAAGCATACGTCGACCAGTTCGGTGACCGGCCCGATGACACCGAGATCGGAAAAATCAGCAGGCCGCCCCGGTCCCGGTTTCCGATGGAAATCGAGCGACCAGACGGAGGCGTGCACAACGTCTACACCTACCAGCATGACCATTCTCCCCCAGTTCGGTTGCAGGCTTGAGAAACCCTAGGAGAGCCTTGTGCAGAGTCCGTATATTTCCTGTATAAGACCCCGCGAGCTGCGTTGACGTTTCGACGCGAGTACCCGAGGACGCGCCGTTCACACAGCGTTTCCCTTCAATCGCCGGCCACGGACCGGAAACGCCGTCACGGTGAGGCAGATGATATAACGGAAAGTCACAGCAAACGGCGCTCCCCTCGTCCCCGGCCTTTTTTCGCCTTCGGGCGGTCTCGCCGTTCCACGGAGATTCCCGGGAAAGAGCGAGGACTTCACAGAAACGCCCAGCCCCGAGCGCCGGTGGGCTTTCGCACACCGGGGCCGGTGGCCGGTGCGCGCACGCGCCGGCCCGGTCAGACGGCGTAGCCGTACTGCTCGGGCCAGGAAAGGGACGAGGAGGGCTCCAGTTCACGGGCGGCCCGGTGGGGCCAGTGGGGGTCGCGGAGCAGTTCGCGGCCGAGCAGTACGGCGTCGGCCCGGCCGGAGGTGAGGATCTCCTCCGCCTGACGCGGTTCGGTGATCAGGCCGACGGCGGCCACCGGCATGCCGGTCTCGGCGCGGACCCGGGCCGCGAACGGCACCTGGTAGCCGGGGCCGGTGAGGACCCTCGCGTGGGGCGCGTTCCCGCCGCTGGAGACGTCGAGCAGGTCGACGCCGCGGGAGAGCAGTTCCCCGGCCAGGAGCACGGTCTCCTCGACGGTCCACCCCTCGCGTTCGTCCTCGGGGTTCTCGGTGAGCCAGTCGGTGGCCGAGACGCGGAAGAACACGGGGAGTTCCTCCGGCCAGACGGCGCGCACGGCCTCGACGACCTCAAGCGCGAGACGGATGCGGTTGCCGAACGAGCCGCCGTAGGCGTCGGTACGGCGGTTGCTGTGCGGGGAGAGGAACTCCCCGATCAGATAGCCGTGCGCGCCGTGCACCTCGACGACCTGGAAACCCGCCCGCAGGGCACGCCGGGCCGCCTGGGCGAAGTCGTCGACGACGCGCCGGATCTCCTCCACGGTCAGCTCCCTCGGCACGGGATGGTTCTCGGCGAACGGGATCGGACTCGGCGCGACCGGCTGCCAGCCACCGTCGGCGATGCCGACCGGTCCGCCTCCGCGCCACGGCCGGTCCGTCGACGCCTTGCGCCCGGCGTGCGCGAGCTGGATGCCGGGTACGGTGCCGTGCTCCTGGAGGAACCGGGTGACCCGGGTGAACGCCCGCTCCTGGCGTTCGTTCCACAGCCCCAGGTCCGCGGGGGTGATCCGGCCCTCCGGGGAGACGGCCGTGGCCTCGGTGAGGATCAGCCCGGCGCCGCCCACCGCGCGGGCCGCCAGGTGGGACAGGTGCCAGTCGTGCGGCACTCCCGCCTCGGGGCCGTCCGTGGCGGCCGAGTACTGGCACATCGGCGCCATCCAGACGCGGTTGGGAATCGTCAGCGAGCGCAGGGTGATGGGGTCGAACAGCATGGGGACTCCCGGTTCGGCGTTTTGTACGACGTTCATCGTAGTACGAGATTCATCGTAGTACGACAAGTGACGTAATATCGAGGGGAACGCGGAGGGGAGACACACATGAGAGTCCTGGAGCACCCGGACGTCGAGGAGATCCGGCTGGAGGCGGTGCTGCACGCGCTCTCCGACCCCATGCGGCTGGAGGTGGTGCGTTTCCTCGCCACGACGGAGAACGGAGCCGCCTGTTCGGAGATAGACCTCGCCGTCAGCAAGTCCACCGGGACGCACCACTACCGCGTCCTGCGCGAGGCCGGGGTCATCAACCAGGTCTACCAGGGCACCTCGAAGATCAACTCTCTGCGCAGGGCCGACCTCGACGAGCTCTTCCCCGGCCTGCTCGACAGCGTCGTCTCCGCGGCCACCAGACGACCGCGGAGATGACCGTCCCCGCCCTGCCGGGAAGGACGGACCCGGGGAGACGGGCTCAGGTGGCGGGCAGGGCGGTGGCCAGCAGCACCACGCCGACCGAGCCGACCAGCGCCGTCACCGCCATGCTTCGCGCGAAGGAGGGGCGTCCGGCGCGCACGGCCCATCCGTGCAGGGCCGCCGCGACCATGACCGCGCAGAACAACGCCAGCTTCGCGGCCAGGATCCGCCCGTAGCCGGGCTCGGCCAGCGAGGCCCAGGTGACGCCCTTGTGCCAGGCGATGGCGACGCCCGTACCGAGTTGCACCGGCAGGAACACCGCGCCGGTGAACATCCCGAAGCGGCGGCCGACCGCGGTCAGCACCCGGCCACGCCGTTCCGCGTCCAGCAGCCGCCGGGCCAGGGGCAGCAGCACCAGGGAGACCGTCAGCTGCCCGCCCACCCACAGTGCCGCCGACAGCACGTGTGCGAAGCGCACCACCGTCCACCACGTCATGACGCGCTCACCCGGAACAGCCCGTGCGCTCCGGCCTCGGCGTTACGCATCAGGTGGTCCACCACCGGATAGGTACCCGGCTCGGGGAAGACCAGTTCGGCGAAGCCTCCCTGCGCCGGGGCCAGGTCCAGCACCTGCGCGCCGCCCGGGTCCCCGGCGCGCAGCCGGTAGGACCCCTCCTCGTAGAGGGTGTCGAACGGCGCCCCGACCACGTGCAACGCCGTCCCCGAGTTCGGCCCGGCCGCCACCGCCCAGATCCGCACCCGCTCACCGGCCTTGGCCTCCAGCGGGGCGTGGTCGTAACCGGCGGCGGTCCCGTTGAACATCCATCCGTCGGGACGGCCCTCGCGCAGCTTGACGACCTGGGCCTCGCCGCCCGGCTCCCCCAGGTACAGCTCCCCTGAGACCAGTAGATACTCACGGTCCACACGTGCCAGGTCCGGCGGATCGATGATCACGGCTCCGTACATGCCGTTCGCGATGTGCTGGCTCATGGGCATGGTCGAGCAGTGGTACAGCCACGCTCCCGCGAAGTCGGCGCGGAACCGGTAGGTCAGCCGCTCACCCGGCTGGATCGTGCGCATGGGCCCGTCGGGAGCGGTCGCACCGGCGTGGAAGTCGATGCCGTGCCCCATGGACCCGCCGTTGACGAACGTCACCGTGAACACGTCGCCGACCCTGCCCCGCAGAACCGGCCCGGGAACCGTCCCGTCGAACGTCCACACCCGCTGCCGCACCCCCGGCGCGACCTCCCGCACGACCCTGTCGTCCACCCGGATCTCCACGGCGTGCTCGCCACCGCCCGGCGCGGGCCCGAGCGCCGCGTCGTACGGCCTCCAGCCCGGTGACATCGGCGCGGCGAGGTCGAGGAGGGGTGTGCCGTCCCCCATGCCGTTCCCCGCCCCGCCGTGTTCGCCGTGCGCTCCAGGCCCGGCCGTCCCCGTGGCCTGCCCGGCCTCCGGGGAGACGACGGGGACGGAGGAGGGGATGATCCGCATCGTCATTCCCGCGGCCCGGTGCCCGGCCACGGTGCACCAGCCGTCGACCGCCTCGCCGAGCGGCTTCAGCGTCAGCGTGGCCTTCTGCCCCGCCGCCAGCGTCGGGGTGCGCTCACCGGTCGCCAGCCGCAGGTCGTGGCGCTGGGCGTCGGCGTTGGTGACGCGGAGCGTCAGCACGGTGCCCGGAGCGGCCTCGATCACCGCGGGCCGGACGCGCATCCCCGACAGCGTCACCTCGACCGTTCTGGCGCCCGTGGCGACGACCGTCGTCGCGGGACCGGACCCGCCGTCGACGGCCACCACGACCGCGGCGGCCGTCAGCAGACATCCGGCGGCCACCCCGGCCAGGGCGGGAACGCCGCGCCTTTTTCCTGTGCCGGGCGGGGTGGCCGCGGTGGCCGCCCGCAGCAGGGTGAGCGCGGCGAGCACGACGAACGCCGAGCCCGAGGCAAGCACCAGTGCCCAGCCCAGTACGGCGAGCGGACGCGGCACGGAAAGCGCGAGCAGCGGCGTGCCCAGGTTGAACGCGGCCAGCCGTACCACCCAGCCGCGTTCCAGCAGCGCCGCGTTCTCCTTGAACCGGGCCGGGCCGCCGCCCAGCACCGCGGGCAGCAGGTGCAGCAGCGAACCGAGCAGCACCTGGGCGACGAACCCGGCCAGCACCAGGGGCAGCAGCGGCTCAAGCGCCCCGGCCACCTCGCCGGTCGGCCGCGTGACGACGATCACCACGTCGATCACGAGGGCGATCTCGAACCAGACGACGGCGGCCCCCATCGTCCAGGCCGCGCCGGTGTGCGGACGGCGGGAACGCACCGCCTCCGCGAGCGGCACCAGCGCCGCCGCCGTCCCCGCCGCGTAGGCCGCCAGCCCGGCCGCCGCCACCCAGCGAAGGTCCGCCAGCAGGCCGCCGGTCAGCAGCGTCAGGCCGGGCACGGCCAGCCTCAGCCCGGCGGAGGAGGCCCCGCGGGTCCGCTCGGACAGGCGGGTGCGCAGCACCGTCGGCCAGAGCGTGAACAACGTGCCGAGCACGGTCAGGCCGACCCAGCCGAGCAGGTTCACCTGGGCGTGCGCCGCGTGCATCCTCTCGTGCGGGACACCGGAACCGGCCTGCGCGGCCAGCAGCCCGCCGAGGACTCCTCCGGCCGCCAGGGCCCCGGCCGCGCACACGTACCAGGCGACGACATGGCCGAACCGGCCGGGCAGCGCGCCGCGTGCCAGCCGTACCAGCGTGGCCGCGTGCCAGAGCACGACCACCACGATCACGGCCGCCCCGCCCACGGCCACCGCGACCGGTCCGGCCGAGACGCCGTACAGCACGGCCACCGTGGCGGCGTTGAGCAGCCCGAGCCGGGTCAGGCCGAGACGCGGGTCCGGTGTGCGGGCGCGCAGCAGCACCACGGTGAAGTGCTCGCTCCAGATCAGGATGGCCGTGGTGACCGCGCCGAGCAGGAGGACGTGGACCAGCAGCCAGCGCGGCGCGGGCAGCGCCTCCCCCGTCAGCGCGGCCGTGACCGTCAGTCCCAGCCACGCCACCACGAGCGCGTTGGCCCGCAGGTGCCACGGTCCGCGGCGGCGTACGGGCTCGCCCGGCCCTGACGGCGGTCTCTTCTCGATGCGAACCTCGACCGGTGTCACCCTCGTCGCCCTTCCCTCGGCGGCCGGCGCACCGGCGTGACGGCGCGTCCGGACGCGGGCGCGGGCGCGGGGGTCCGAGGACTCCGCCCTCGCCGGTTCCGCGGGCATGGCCGTTCTCCTCCGCCGGATGTCACGGGGCGCTGAATTCACCTCACGGTAAATCCTCAGGACGGTGGCGGACATGGGCTCAAGGACCATCACCCGTGGGACCAAAGTCCTTCCGGCCGCTCCTTTACCGGGATTTGGGACTTTCGGCCCGCCGAGCAGGGGCCTGCGCCCCTTCATCGCGCCCCGCCCGCCGCCGAAAACTCCTGACAGAGCCCCTGCCGTCACGACGAAGGAGACCCCCATGAACGACCCGCGCCGGTTGGCGGCGACGCTGGTTGGCGCCGTCGGCGTCACCACCCTGACGGCCGGGGCCGTGATGACGGCCCGCGGCCTGCGGGGCAGGGACGAGATCCGCGACGAGCTCTCCCGGCAGCGGATCACCTTCCCGGAGAAGGGACTGCCTCCGGAGCTCACCGCGTACGCCGGGCACCCGGTGGAGAACGGCGTCCAGGCCCGCGCGTTCGCCGACATGATCGGCGGCAACGTGCGCCACGCCACACGGGGCCGCACCTACTCCGAGGTCACCGCGGAGCTGCACGCCGCCGGCGGCCAGGACGACTCCCTCGCCGCGCTGCGCCAGACCGCGTTCATGGGCGAGACACTGCGCGCCTCGCTGATGACGGCCTACCAGGCCTGGCAGATCACCTCCCTGACCGTCGGCCTGGGCGCGGTCCTGATGGGCGCGGGCGCCGCCTTCGTCACGGTGGGCGCCGTGATGTCCTCCGGCGGATGACCGCCACGCCCCGTTCCAGACACCGACGACCGGGAGGTCCCGTCTTGCCGCTCGACACCGCGTTTCCCACGATCATCCAGGGCGGTATGGGGGTCGGCGTGTCCGGATGGCGGCTGGCGCGGGCCGTCTCCACCACCGGGCAGCTCGGTGTCGTGTCCGGCGTCGCCCTGGACGTCGTGCTGGCCCGCCGGTTGCAACAGGGCGATCCGGGCGGTGACCTGCGCCGCGCCCTGGACGCCTTCCCCTTCCCCGAGGTCGCGGAACGGATCTGGAGGCGCTACCACGTGCCCGGCGGCATCCTGCCCGGCGAGCCGTACCGGCCGGTGCCCAGGCTCGGGCTGCGCCCGCACTCCGGCCGGACCGAACTGACCGTGGCCGCCAACTTCGCCGAGGTGTTCCTGGCCCGCGAAGGTCACGACGGCCCGGTCGGCGTCAACTACCTGGAGAAGATCCAGCTGGCCACGCCCGCGGCGGTCTACGGCGCCATGCTCGCCGGTGTCGACTACGTGCTCATGGGCGCGGGCATCCCCTCGGAGATCCCCGGCCTGCTCGACGCCCTCGCCGCCCACCGGCCCGCCGAGATCTCGGTCACCGTCGCCGGGGCCGAGTCCGGGCGGCGGCACACCGTCGGCGTCGACCCCGCCGCCCTGTACGGCCCCCTCCGGCCGCTCCCGCTCAAACGCCCCCGCCTCCTGGCCGTCGTCTCCTCCGACGTGCTGGCCGTCTATCTGGCCAGGAGGCCCGAGACACGGCCCGACGGGTTCGTGGTCGAGGGTCCCGTCGCCGGTGGCCACAGCGCCCCGCCCCGGGGCAGGCTCCGTCTCGACGAGGAGGGCGAACCTCTCTACGGCCCCCGCGACCGGGTGGACACCGGAAGGATCGCCGCACTCGGGCTGCCGTTCTGGCTGGCCGGTGGCCAGGCAGGGCGGCGAGGGCTGGCGCGGGCGCTGCGGGCGGGCGCCACCGGCGTCCAGGTGGGTACGGCCTTCGCCCTGTGCAGGGAGTCCGGCCTTGAGGAGACGCTCCGGCGCCGTCTGCTGGACGCCGCCTCCGGCGGCACCCTGCCGGTCCGCAACGACCCCAGCGCCTCACCGGCCGGGTTCCCCTTCAAGGTCGCCTCCCTGCCCGGCACCGTGGCCGACCCCGACGTCTACGCCGCCCGGCCGCGTCTGTGCGACATGGGGCACCTGCGCGCGCCGTACCTCAAGGCCGACGGTGAGGTCGGTTACCGCTGCCCGGCGGAGCCGGTCGAGACCTACGTCCGCAAGAACCGGCCGGAGAGCGACACGGCGGGCCGCAGGTGCCTGTGCAACGGGCTCGTCAGCGCGATCGGGCTCGGGCAGCGCCGCCTCGACGGCTACGCCGAGCCCGCCCTGCTCACCCTGGGCCAGGACCTCGGGTTCCTGCGTGACCTGCCCGGCGACTACACGGCCGCGGACGTCGTCGCCCACCTTCTTCACGAGTCCGAGGGCGGCCTGGGCTGACATCCCGGACATCCCGGACGCCGGGGTGATCGGGGCGGGTGAGGGTCGCCTCACCCGCCCCGGCACGATCAGGTCATCTGGACGCAGGCGTTGTAGGTGGCGCTCGCCCGCTCGGCGGCGGCGAGCTCGCCCATGCCGGTGGAGCGCCAGAGCTGGTAGGCGTAGTTGGCCGCCTGCACGCAGTCGGTGCCGGCGCCGGCCGGTGTGGCGGAGATCGCGAGCGTGGCCGTGGTGGACACGGTGACCAGGGCCGCCGCGATCAGGGGGCGGATACGCATGGTGCGGGTTCCTTTCCGGGGTGGGGGTCACAGGCGGCACGGCGCTCCGGCGGACCCGGGCGAGGGGCCCGCGCCCCGGCTGAGCCGTGCCTGACCTGTGTGTGAGGAACTGACCGGCCGGGCTACTTGGGGTCGACGCCGGGCGCGTGGCAGGCGGGGCCGTTCGGGCCGGTGGTGCAGGGCTGCGGAGGCTGGGCCTGCGCCTGGGCCGGGAGGGACAGCGCCCCCACGAAGGCCACGGCCGACAGCGTGACGGCGACGACGGTGAACGCGGGACGAAGACGGGTCACGTGGACTCCTGTGCTGGATACGCGAAGAACGCGGCGTGCGGATTCTGTGGCTGCGGTCACCGGACGCCCCGATGATCTCCGGTGCCGCACTGCTGATTCTCGGCCGGTGATCGCGCTCCCGGTTCCTCCCGCCGGATGATCTCCCGTCTACCCTCCTGGGCGGAGGTCCTACGGCCGTCGTCTGACACGGCCGCGCCGCGCGTGTGCCGATCAACCGAATTCGAAGCGGGGTGACCGCCGCCGTGCGCGGCCGGTGGACGGCCACCGCGGCGACGGCGGCCTCGACGGTCCTGGGCACCACGACGCCGATGGGGACCTGCCGGTGGTTCGAGGCGTCCGTCGAGTAGGCGCCGCGGGATCCGGCGTCGAAGCGGACCTCGCCGTCCACCTCCGCCGACAGGTCGCGTTCGAGTGCCGCGACGTCGACGGCGAGGGCCGGAACGCGTGTCACAGGGCCGGGCAGGACCACCTGGGCGGTCATGACCTGAGCTCACTGATCTTGTCGCGGGCGACGGTGGCGAGGGTGGCCACCTTGTGCGGCTGACCGCGCAGGAAGGCCTCGGTGAAGTGCTTGGCCTGCTCGTAGCTCACCTTCCCCGGCATCGGCGGCTCGTTCGGGTTGACGTCCACGTCCACCAGGGCGGGGCCGGGGTGGGCGAGCGCCTCGCGCACGGCGCCGGCCACCTCACCGGGGGCGGTGACCTTCGCGCCGTAGGCGCCGCAGCCCCGGGCCCAGGAGGAGAAGTCCGCCTCGGGCTGCCGGTGCCGTACCGCGTACTCCGGGTAGCCCAGGACGATCTGCTCCCAGAGGATCTGCCCGTAGGCGTTGTTGTTGTTGACGACCACCTTGATCGGCAGCTCGTGCCGTACGGCGGTGAGGAACTCGGCCATCAGCATCGCGAACCCGCCGTCCCCGACGAAGGCGATCACCTGCCGCCCGGGGAAGGCGTGCTGCATGGCGATCGCGTACGGCAGGCCGGGCGCCATCGTGGCCAGGTTGCCCGACAGGTAGAAGCGCCGGTCGCCGCGGATCGTCCAGTGCCTGGCCGCCCAGGTGGCGATCGTGCCGGAGTCGCAGGTGAGGATCGCGTCCTCGTCCGCCAGTTCGTCGAGGCATCCCATGAGGTACTGCGGGGCGATCGGGTCCCGGCTCGCGTCGCACAACGCGGCCATCCTCGCCCGCCAGGAGTCCATCTCACCGCGGTACCTGGCGAGGAACGAGCCGTCCGTCCCGGTCAGCAGCGGCAGCAGCGCCCGCAGCGCCAGTTTGGCGTCGGCGGCGACCGGCGCCTCGACGGGCAGCCGCAGCCCGATCAGCGCGGGGTCGACGTCGATCTGCGCCACCCGCGCCTTGCCGGGTTCGGGGAGGTACTTGCCGTAGGGGAAGGACGTGCCGACCATGAGCAGCGTGTCGCACTCCTCCATGGCCTCCTCGCTGGGTTTCGTCCCCAGCAGCCCGATACCCCCGGTGGTCACCGGGTGGTCGTCGGGGACCACCGCCTTGCCCGGGAGGGTCTTCACCACCGGCGCACCGAGCCTCTCGGCGACCGCGATCACCTCGTCGCGGGCGTGCAGGGCCCCGGCGCCCACCAGGATCACCGGTTTGCTCGCGGCGTTGAGCACCTGTGCCGCCGCGCGCAGCGCCTCCTCCTCGGGGGGCGGCGGCGGGCGGTCGAGTGTGGGCAGGCTCGACGGCGGCGCGCCCGGCGCGGGGTGCCGGTAGGGGTCCTGCTCGACCGGCGCGATCTGGATGTCGTTGGGGAACGTCAGGTGCGACACGGTCCGCCCGGCCAGTGCCTCGCGGATCGCCAGGTCGACCACGCCCGGCATCTGCTGCGGGTTGGTGACCATCAGGTTGTATCCGGCGACGTCCTGGTACAGCCGGTCCAGGTGCACCTCCTGCTGGTAGTGGCTGCCCAGCAGGGAGGTCTCCTGCATTCCGGTGATCGCCAGCACCGGCACGTGGTCCAGCTTGGCGTCGTAGAGGCCGTTGAGCAGGTGGATGCCTCCCGGCCCCGACGTGGCCACGCAGACCCCCAGTCTGCCGGTCGCCTTGGCGTATCCGGTGGCCATGAAGGCCGCCGCCTCCTCGTGGTGCACCAGGAGGAACCTCAGCTTGTCCTGGTGGCGCCGGAAGCCTTCCATCAGGCCGTTGATGCCGTCCCCGGGAAGTCCGAAGACGGTGTCGACGCCCCAGTCGATGAGCCGTTCGGCGAGGCTCTCTCCCACGATCTCGCGCATGGCGTCCCCCGATCCACAGGTCAGGGCCCGCCCTACCCCCACCCCGGCACACCAAACGACAAAGCATGACAACTCGGACATAGGGTTGCGCGCGCCCACCGGGAACAACGGCGGGCGTCCGGACTCCCCCACCGGCCGGATCCACGGTCGGGCCGGAACCGGCGGAGAGGAGGACGCCGTGACCACGGTCGAGGAGATCACCGCGGCCGTCTACACCGTGCCCACCGACGCCGAACTGGCCGGGCAGCTCGGCGGCTGGGTCCACCGGGACGGCATCCCCAGGACGAAGCTCAAGATAGGGCGGGGCAGGGACGTCCGTCCGGTACGGCGGGCACGTGAGGCGATCGGCGCGGAGGCGGAGCTGTACGTCGACGCCAACGGCGCCTACAGGCCGACGCCACCCGCTGCGGCGGTCTCCTGCGGTGGCGGTGCGCCGCGGCGGTCGCCGCCGCCTGGAACCTGCAGGTCTCCGGCCACTGCGCGCCACAGCTGCACCTGCACGTCGCGCTGTCCACGCCGAACACGCGCCATCTGGAGTGGTTCCACGACCACGTGCAAAGCGGGCCGGCGTGACACGGCGGGCCTCGCCGAATGAGAGCCGCTCCCGGGGTAGTGGGAACGGCATGCACGAACTGCGCCACAGCGACCCGGCCGAACCCGGCATCACCCGCAGACGCCGCGGGCGCTCCTTCTCCTACGCCTACGCCGACGGGCGCCCGGTCAGGGACCGTGGGACGCTCGCCAGGATCAGGGCGCTCGCGCTGCCACCCGCCTGGCGGGAGGTGTGGATCTGCCGCGACGCGGAAGGCCACATCCAGGCCGTGGGCACCGACGCGGCCGGGCGGCGGCAGTACCGCTACCACGACGTCTGGCGTGAGGAGCAGGACCGGCTCAAGTTCGCCCGGGTCGCCGAACTGGCGGAGAGGCTGCCGGACTTCCGCAAGAAGGTGCAGGCCGACCTCGACCAGCCGGGCCTGACGCGCGAGCGGGTGCTGGCCGCCGCGGCCCGCATGCTCGACATCGGGCTGTTCCGGGTGGGCGGCGAGGCGTACGAGTCCTTCGGGCTGGCGACGATGCGGATGGAGCACGTGACCTGCTCACGCGGACGGGTCTCCTTCCGCTACCCGGCGAAGGGCAACAGGCTGCGCGAGGTCGAACTGGACGATCCTGACGTGTGCGAGGTCGTCACCGCGTTGCGCGGAACCGGCGCCAGGGGTGAGCTGCTGCGCTACGAGGACGACGGCTCCTGGGTCGACGTCCGCAGCGACGACATCAACGCCTACCTGCGTGAACGCATGGAGACCGAGGTCAGCGCCAAGGACTTCCGTACCTGGCACGCCACGGTGTACGCCGCCGTCGGCCTGGCGGTCTCGCGGCGGGTCCGCAGCCGGGCCGGGCGCCGCAGGGCCGTCGCCCGTGTCATGCGGGAGGTCGCCGGGCACCTGGGCAACACCCCCGCGGTCGCCCGCGCCTCCTATGTCGACCCCCGCGTCGTCACCGCCTACGAACGGGGCAGGACCATCCACCGGGCGCTGACCGGCCTCGGCGAGGCCGACGGCCCGGCCACGCACGGCGCGGCGGAACGCGCGGTCATCGACCTTCTCAAACGCCCCTGAACCGGCCGCTCCTGGGTAGCGATACAGGATGCGGACGACACAGCCTCCACGGATCACCCGGCCGGTGATGTACCACGGGTGGTCCCAGATGACCTTCATCCACTGGCGCTACTCCCCCGCCCAGATCCAGGCGCTGCTTCCCGGCTGGCTCACGGCCGAGGAGTTCGACGGTTCGGCGTGGGTCGGCCTGACGCCCTTCCTCATGGAGGACGTACGGGTGCCCGGAACACCGGCCCTGCCATGGCTGTCGCGGTTCCCGGAGACGAACGTGCGCACCTACGTGCGGGACGCGCTGGGGCGCCGTGGCCTGTGGTTCCTGTCGCTGGACGCCGGGCGGCTCCTTCCCGCCCTGGGCGGCAGGGCCGGTTACGGGCTGCCCTACCACTGGTCCGACATGTCCGTGCGCGTCGAGGGGGAACGGCGGGCCTACCGCTGCCGGCGCCGGCTGATCGGCCCCGCGGGCGCCCGGTGCGACGCCGACGTGGAACTCGGCGCCCCGCTGCTCGACACCGAGCGGGACGAACTCACCGACTTCCTCACCGAGCGCTACCGGCTCTTCACCGTCGTCGGAGGCAGGTCGGCCCACGCCGAGGTCGAGCACCGGCCGTGGCCGTTGCGCCGCGCCCGCCTGGTCCGTCTCGACCAGGACCTCCTGCGGGCCGGGGGCCTTCCCTCCCCCGAGGGTGATCCGCTCCTGCACGCCTCCTCGGGGGTGCGGGTCCGGGTGGGGATGTGGAACCTGTCCTGACGGCCGCTCACGCGCGCTCACCGGTCAGCGCGGAACGCAGGCCCTCCGGCCCGTCGTACCGGCGGCCCTCCGTGCCGTGCCACTCGACGAGCAGAACGGTGGCGTCGTCCTGCAGACGGCCGCCGTGGTAGTCCAGCACGGCGTGGGTCAGGCGGCGCAGCGTCTCGGGCACCGGCAGGCCCGCGGCGTCGTGACGGACGACGAAGTCGACGAACCGTTGCAGCCCGAACTCCTGGGCGGTACGGCCCCTGGCCTCGGTGATGCCGTCGGTGTACAGCAGCACCCGGTCCCCGGGTTCCAGCTGTTCCCGGCACGAGGTGACCGGCAGGTTCAGGTTCAGCCCCATGGGGTGGGCCGGGACGCACCGCAGGGTGGTGACCCAGCGACCGTGGCGGATCACCACCGGCGGGTGGTGGCCGCGGTTGACCCAGCCGAACAGGCCGGTGGTCATGTCCAGGTCGGCCATGATCGCGGTGACGAACCGGGTGGTCCTGCCGAACTCGCCGATCAGCACACGTTCGATCGCCTCGCTGTTGTCCGCCAGTCCCATGCCCTGACGGCGGTGGTTCCGGCAGGCGGCCATCGCGAGGTTGGCGGTCAGCCCCGCCGAGGTGTCGTGTCCCATGGCGTCGAAGACGGCCAGATGCAGGGTCTCACCGGCGATGGCGTAGTCGAAGGTGTCCCCGCCGACCTCGTAGGCCGGTTCCATGACCGCGCTGACCGTGACCCGGCGGTTGGCGAAGGTGAGCGGCGGCATCAGGTTCCACTGCATCTCCGCGGCCACGTTCATCGGCCGGGTGCGCACCAACCGGGCGTAGGAGTCGCTGTGCTCGCGGTAACTGACCAGCAGCAACGCCACCATCGAGGCCAGATGCCGCATGGCGTCCTGATCCGCCTGGTCGTCCTCCGCCGGCCGGACGCGCAGCACGCCCAGCCGTCCCGTGCCGTCCAGCACCGGCACCCACCAGTGGTCCGCCCGCCCGTCGGCGCCGGCCTTGGCCAGCGGGCGCACCTCCTGGAAGGCGCGCCCGGCCAGGGTGGCGTCGATGCGCAGTTCCTCCGGTTCCCCACCGGCCTCCTCCGGCCCGGCCAGGGGCCGCAGCACCGTCTGCTGGAGGTCGGCCAGGTAGATCGCCACCTCCCGAAGTCCCGCGCGGGCGGCGTACTCGCCGACCAGGAACGGCAGGCGCTCCAGTTCCGCCAGATGACTGGCCTCCAGCAGGCCGGTCAGCATCCCCGTGACATCGCGTGAGGAGGACATCGGCCACCCCCTGTCCGCATCGTGGCCGGCCGCGTCAGCCTGTGGCGCCTCCCCACCCCGAGCGACTTGTCGTTAATCATCACTAAAGACGGGATTCCCGGATTCCGGGGAACGCAACGTCGCCCTCGAAGGTCGCACGCCTTGCCGAAAGGACCTCGGCCAGGCTTCACGGAGAAGGGGCCGGACCGAAAGAGCGGTGTCCACGCCCGTGCACGGAGCGCCTGCGGCCGCTCAGGGAGCCTCCGGTGGCGCCGGCCAGACTCCGATGGCGAGTTCGGCCACCGGGCGCAGGTCGGCGGCGGTCGCGCCGTCGGCCGCCTGTTGTGACAGACCCTGGAGAGCGGCTCCGAAGTACCGGGCCAGGGCCCGGGTGTCGACGGAGTCCGGCAGTTCGCCCGCGCGGACGGCCTCGTCGAGACGGGCCGCGAAGACGGCGACGTTGGCGTTGCGGATGTCGCGGAGGAAGGCCTCGATGTCGGCGTCCCTCGGGTTGACGTTGGTCGCCGAGCGAATGATCAGGCAGCCCGCCGGGTGGGACGGGTCGGTGTAGGCCTCGGCGGCCTCGCGCAGGATGCGCGCGAAGGCGCCGCGGGCGGTGCGCTCCTCACGCAGGGCGATCTTCGCGAAGGTGGCGGGCGCCGCCCTCTGGTAGGCGACGACGGCCTCCTTGAACAGGGACTTCTTGTCACCGAAGGCCGCGTAGAGGCTCGCGGGCCTGATGTTCATCGCCTCCGTCAGGTCACTGACCGAAGTGGCCTCGTAGCCGTGGTCCCAGAACAGGCGGACGGCCTTGGCCAGCGCCTCGTCACGGTCGAAGGTGCGGGGGCGGCCCCGGCGGCTCTCGGTCATGGCACAAATTCTAGAGCACTCACTCAATAATCCGTGCTACCGTATTTTTTGATCAATCACTCAACAAAGGAGTTTCGTCATGGGACGTCTCACGGACAAGGTCGCGCTGGTCACCGGGGGCAGCCGGGGTATCGGCCGGGCCGTCGCGCGACGGCTGGCGGGCGACGGGGCCACCGTCGTGCTGACCTACGCCCAGGACGGCGCGGCGGCGGCGGAGACCGTCGAGAGCATCGAGAAGGACGGCGGACGGGCCTTCGCCCTCCGCGCCGAACTGGGCGAGCACGGCGACGCCGAGGCCCTGTGGGCGGCCTTCGACGCCGTGACCGGCGACGCCCGGGTCGACATCCTGGTCAACAACGCCGGCATCGGGCGCAGCGCCGGCATCGCCACCCTCACCGAGGAGGAGTTCGACAAGGTGTTCGCGGTGAACGTCCGCGCACCGTTCTTCGTCGTCCAGCACGCGCTGCCCCGGCTCAACGACGGCGGCCGGATCATCAACGTCTCCAGCGGCGCGGCCCGTATGGCGTTGCCCGAGATCATCGCCTACAGCTCGACCAAGGGCGCGCTGGACACCTTCACCCTCAACCTCGCCAAAGCGCTCGGCCCGCGCGGGATCACCGTCAACTCGGTCGCACCGGGGATCATCGACACCGACGTCAACGCGGGCTGGCTGCGCGCCGACCCCAAGGCCTGGGAGCGGGCCGCGGCCCTGTCGGCGCTCGGCCGGGTCGGCACCCCCGAGGACGTCGCGGACATCGTGGCCTTCCTCGCCTCCGACGACGCCCGCTGGGTGAGCGGCCGGGTCGTCGACGCCACGGGCGGCTCCGGCCTGTGAAGGGCATCGTTTGCTTGACCTGTTCGGGGGGTAGAGCACGGCCCTGTCGCGGGGAGGTTCTCGTGCGAGTCCGTCCTCGGAGGTGCCGTTGACCGTCCCTCGCCCAGCCGCCGTCCTGTTCGACCGTGACGGCACACTGATCGTCGACGTCCCCTACAACGCCGATCCACACCGGGTACGGCCGATGCCCGGGGCCCGGCGGGCGCTCGCCCGGCTGCGCGGGGCGGGCGTGCCCGTCGGGGTGGTCACCAACCAGTCGGGGGTGGCCAGGGGACTCATCGGCGCGCGGGAACTGCGCGCGGTGAACGCCCGCGTCGAGGAGATCCTCGGCCCGTTCGCCGTGTGGGCGGTCTGCCCCCACGGCGAGCACGACGGATGCGGCTGCCGCAAGCCCGCTCCCGGGCTCGTCCTGCGGGCGGCGGCCGTCCTCGGGGTGAACGTCCGCGACTGCGTGGTCATCGGGGACATCGGGCGCGACGTGGAGGCCGCCCGAGCCGCCGGGGCCCGCGGCATCCTCGTCCCCACCCCCGTCACCCTTCCCGAGGAGGTGGCCGCGGCGCCCGAGGTCGCCGCCGACCTCCCCGGCGCCGTCGAACGGGCGCTGCGCCCGCCTCCTGACACGTCCACCGACCCCGGGGAACCGACATGAGAATCCTGCTGTGGCACGTGCACGGTTCCTGGACCACCGCGTTCGTCCAGGGCGACCACGACTACCTGGTGCCGCTCGTGCCCGACCGCGGCCCCGACGGACGTGGCCGGGCACGGACCTACCCCTGGCCGGATCCGGTGCGCGAGGTCTCCTGGGACCGGCTGCGCGAGGAGGAGGTCGACCTGGTCGTCCTGCAACGGCCGCACGAGCTCGAACTCGCCGAGGGCTGGCTGGGCCGCCGTCCCGGACGGGACGTGCCCGCCGTCTACGTCGAGCACAACACCCCCGTGGGCGACGTCCCGCGCACCCGCCATCCCCTCGCCGGGCAGTCCGGCGTCCCCGTCGTCCACGTGACCCACTTCAACGACCTGTTCTGGGACTGCGGCCGGGCGCCGACACACGTGATCGAGCACGGCGTCGTGGACCCCGGTCACCGCTACACCGGCGAGCTACCGCGCGCGGGGGTCGTCGTCAACGAGCCCGTCAGGCGCGAGCGGGTCGCCGGGACCGACCTGCTCCCCCTGTTCGCCGCGGCCGTACCGCTCGACGTCTTCGGCATGCGGACCACCGGCCTGCCGGAGGCACTGGGGGTGCCCGCCGGGACGTTCGAGGACCTTCCCCAGCGGGCGATGCACGCCGAACTGGCCCGGCGCCGCGTCTACCTGCACCCCTACCGGTGGACCTCGCTCGGCCTGTCCCTCATCGAGGCCATGCTGCTCGGCATGCCCGTCGTGGCGCTGGCCACCACGGAGGCCGTGGAGGCCGTCCCCGCCGCAGCGGGGGTGATCTCGACCCGCGTCGCCACCCTGACCGCCGCCCTGGAGTCCTTCGCCTCCGACGCCGCCCTGGCGAGGCGGACGGGCGAGGCCGCCAGGCGTGCCGCCCTCGCCCGGTACGGCCTGGGCCGTTTCCTGTCCGACTGGGACCTCCTGCTCACGCGGACGGCCTGAGGGGCCCCGCGGGCGTGCGTGGGGCTCAGGCGCTCCCGGCCTCCCGTGGCCGGTCATGGCGCCGTCCGGGTCGTTCCAGTGAGTCACGGGCCGCCTCCACCCACGGCGGCAGTGTCCGGCGGCTCGCCAGCGCGGCGGGCAGCCTTCCCACGGCGTCCCGGATTCCCCGCCGCCCCGCGGGCCCGCCACGCGCGGCCGACGACACGGCACGCGCGACCACCGGCCACGGCCGCCGCATGACGGCGGTGAGGACGGCGTTGCGGGCGGCCAGCGCCCGCCTGCCCCCGGGGTCCCGCGCCGGGGAGGGATGGTGGTGGGCGACCACGGTCTCGACATAGGCCAGTCCCCATCCGGCCGCCGCCAGGTCCAGGGCCAGGCGTTCCTCCTCCCCGAAGAAGAACACCACCTTGTCGAAGCCTCCGGCGGCCAGGTAGGCCTCCCGCCGTACCACCGCCCCGCACGCCAGGAAACCCAGCACGCTCGGCCCCGGCAGGTCCGGCTCCGTGCCCAGCGGACCGGCGGCCATCTCCGCGCAGACCGGGTCGGGCCGGCCCTCGGGGCCGACCAGGACGCGCCCGGCCAGCACCGCCAGCCGGGGATGGGCGTCCAGCACGTCGGCGGCCCGTTCCAGGGCGCCCTCGGCCCACCAGGAGTCGTCGTCGGCGAAGGCGACGTAGGGCGTCCCGGCGAGCCGTACCCCTGGATTCCTGGCGGGCGCGCCCAGGTTTCGTCCCAGCTCGACGACCCGTACGTGCGCGAGGCGCCGTCGTGCCATCTCCGCGCTGCCGTCGGCCGAGCCGTTGTCCAGCAGGATCACCGGCCCCTCGTGGCGAGGCAGGGAGCGCTCAAGCTCGGCGCGGCGGTCGCGGCTGGCGACCACGACCGTCACTCTCGGCCCGTCCGCCCCGTTCCTCTCCGGCGTCGTGTCGCCCATCTCCGGCGGGCCCCCCTTCCCGGGTACGGCGGGGCCGTACCCGCCGGTCAGTCCCGCTGCTCCCCACCGCCGAACCCGAGCGTTTCGGCGATCTCCTCGACGTTGGCGAAGGTCCGGTCGGGCAGCGCCCGCAGGGCGGAGAGCACCGGATCCGGCGCGGACTGCGCCTCGGCGCGGGCCAGCAGGGTCGCGCGGTCGGCGGGAAACGCGTGGGTGCCGCTGATCCAGCGGGCCAGGACACTACGGCTGTCCACCTCCTGCGGGGTCATCTCCTCCGGGGAGCCCGGTTCGTGCCCGGGTGGCCGGGGCCCCGGGGCCAGATCCCTCTCACCGGGGGCGTCGAGGGGCTCCGGCTCCTTCCACTCCTCGACGCTGCTGTCCTCTCCTCCCTGGACGATGCCCTGAGCCTCGTGTTTCTGCTCGTCGTCCAGCCGCGGACCGTGCTTGGTGCTTCCCCGTTCCATCTCTGGTCCCCCTTCCGAGTTCGTACTCCTGCCCCTGCCCCGTATGCCGGCGGCTACCCACCACCGGACCGCCGGGCGGCGTGGCCGGGACAGGCGCCGCCCCCGGAGACGGATCTCCAGGGGCGGCCGTACGGTGCCTATCCCTGGATGAGCGGGAGGTGGCGCACCCCCGTCAGAGAGGGGGTGGGGATGAACAGCACGGGGTCGTCCGGGTCGGTCCGCAGCGTTTCGAAGCGGTCGAGCAGGATGTCCAGCGCGACCCGTCCCTCCAGCCTGGCCAGTGGCGCGCCCAGGCAGAAGTGGATGCCCCGGCCGAACCCGAGGTGCGGGTTGGGGTCACGGCCCGGGTTGAAGACGTCGGGGTCGGGGAACTGGCGCGGGTCCCGGTTGGCCACCGCGAGCCAGACCATGACCATCTTGTCGGCCGGGATCGTCACGCCGCCCAGTTCGGCCTCCCGGGTGGTGGCACGGCCGAGGAGGGCGAAGGGGGTCATGTACCGGATCGCCTCCTCGATGACGGCCGGGATCGAGGACCGGTCGGCGCGCACCTTGGCCTGCTGCTCGGGGAAGGCGTCCAGGCACAGCACCGTGTTGCCGAGCAGCATCGTCGTGGTGATGTGTCCCGCGAGCAGCAGGATGATCGCGAAGTTGACCACCTGGTCGTCGGGCAGGCGTTCGCCGTCCACCTCGGCCTGGACCAGCCTGGTGAGCAGGTCGGCGCGCGGCTGCCGCCTGCGCTCGGCCGCGTGGGCGGCGAGGTAGGCGGTCATCTCCCGCCACGGTTTCAACGTGGCCGCGACGTCCGCCTTGCGCTCCTCCTCCGAGCGGTTGAGCGAGATCTCGGCGTCACGCTGGAACAGCGCGTCGGCCCACTGCTTGAACAGGGCCCGGTCGCCGCTGGGCACGCCGAGCAGCTCGGCGATGACGATGACCGGCAGCGGATAGGCCAGGTCGCGCACGAGCTCGAAACGGTCCTGCTCACGTGCCGCGTCGAGCAGTTCGTTGGTGAGGGCGGCGATCCTCGGTTCGAGATCCGCCACGACCTTCCTGGTGAAGGCGTTGCTGACCAGTTTGCGCAGTTTGCCGTGCTCCGGCGGGTCGATCTGGGTGATGAAGCCGTCCAGCGAGAACTCCTCGCCGAACGACATCTCCTGGGGAATCACCCGCATGGTGTCGGAGGAGTACGTCGCGGGGTCGCTGAAGACCTCGTGCGTCTCCTGGTATCCGTAGACGTTCCACAGCCCGGTCCGGCTGTCGAACTCGACCGCCGGGCCCGATCGGGGCCCGTGCAGCCAGAAGTGCTGTTTGGGGATGTCGTACCGTTCGACGATGCCTGACATCGCCTCTCCTTGGTTGAGGATCCCTCTGCCTGATGCGGTACGTCAGGACGTCTTCTCGCGGTACTCCTTCCAGCGCTCGAGCATCCCGTCCGCGTCCTGCAGGACGAAGGCGTAGAAGTCCCGGGTCTCCTTCAGCCGGGCGCGCTGGTCCGGCCGGTCGTCGCCGACGATCGACAGTCCGAGGTCGAGCGTGTCGAGGCTCTGCCTGACGGCGGCCAGCTGGGCCCGCACGATCTCGGCCCACTCGCCGCTGGCCGTCCGGTAGCGGTGTTCACGGGTGGCGGTCGGAACGCGCTCCGCCATCCCGCTCAGCTCCAGCTGCCTGGCGACCGTGCTGACCGCGGTCTTGCTCACGCCCAGTTCGGCCGCCAGCTCGGTGAGGGACCTGTCGGGCGGGTCGCAGATCATGAGCCACGCGTGCAGGCGGCCCATCGTGCGCGTCCTGCCCATACGCTCCATGATCAGCCCCATGCGATCGACGAACTCGGTCTCCGAAGGGTCCACAAGCGCCAACTCCGCAATGAACGTCAAGTACGTACTTTACGAAGCGTACGCCTCTTTCCGGCGGGCGTGAAGGACCGCGCGCCCACCCCTCCGCCGGAACCCGCCGGGCTCCATGAGTGACGTAGATCACACTTCATCCGCCGGGCGCGCGACGGGCCGGGACATGATCCGCGAAACCCCAGGTCCCACCCGCGAACGGAGACATCCGTCACACACGGGACGAGCCGGACCGGCCGGACCCGTGGCGTCAATCGCCCGTTCACGGTTGACGCGCTTTCTTGACATGTCGCATGCTCTTGAAGTCGAACATATTCACTCGCACCGGGAGCCGTTTTTCAGCCAGGCGTGCGGGACAGTGCTTTCCTTATAGCGGAACGGTTCTCGGGAAGGGTTCCCTCCGCGTTTCCGGAAAGATGACAAACGGACGCGCGACCCTCATTTCCCGCCCGTCCGGAAACACTGCACAACCTCTTGAAATTCTATTGAGCGTACGAGAGGTGAAAGGCCGTGGACTGGTCCCGTAATCTTGTGGTCGTCGTGAGCCCCGATTCCTTCATTCGCGGGCTCGGGCGCCGAATCGTGGACGACGTGCTGAACGCCGGCTGCGAGGAGGTGGCGGCACGGGTCGTCCAGCCGGGAAGTCTCCTGCTCGACGTCATCTACGACGACCTGGCCCTCAGGAGGATCCACTTCGGGACCTACCGGTACCGCGCGATCGACGCGCTGTACCGGCTCGGGCCCTCACTGGCGCTCCTGCTGACCGGCGGGCCCGACATCCACCGGCGCTTCACCGAGATGAAGGGCTCCGGGCCGCTCGAACGGGCCTCCCCCTCCTCCCTGCGGCTGCGCTACGGGGCGGTCAACACGATCCTCGGCCTGCTGCACGCCTCGGACAGCCCGCAGGAGGCCGAACTGGACTGGCGGACGTTCTTCGTCAGGGAGTGGGGCAACCTCGGCCGCGGCGAGCTGCCGGAGAGCCACGCCCAGCTCGCGACACCGGGGGCCCGCACCCTCGCCTCCCTGCTCGACAGAGCGCCGGGAACCGGGGAGAACCGCGGCTTCCTGCAGGTGAGAGACCAGTTCAGGAGGGTCCTGATCGCCCACCTGTGGGAGCTCCTACCGGACTCCGAGGCCGCCTCCGTGGCCCACGACCTCGCCGGGACGCCAAAGACCCCGCTCGACGACGAGCTCGTCGCCCGTGTCGCGAAGAGCCTGGACGGCTCCGCCGACCTGCTCCTGCGCCGGGCCCTGGGCTCCACGTTCACCCCTGAGGGGCCACCGCTGGACACCGACCGGCTGTGGACCGCGCTCCAGGGTTACGGAATCAGGGTCGACCCCTGGTCCAGGGCCGTCCTGGCGACCTCGCAGTACTTCCCGCCGGTGGCCTATCCCGACCCGGTCGCGGGCGGTGACGCACGTGGGTGAGAGCGCCTCCGCACGGATGTGGACGAGCGCCCAGGAACCGCCGGAGGACTCCCCCGAATGGGTCTCCCGGGAACGGCGGCGAATCCGTGACGCCCTGCTCTCCACCCATCCCTTTCCCTACCCCTGCCACTTCGGCGCCATCGGCGAAGCCGCGGGAAACAATTACTACACGTTCATGAACCTGCGCCGGGACTTCTCCGGCGAGGTGGCCGCCGTGGCCCGCGACCTCGCGCATTTCATCGGAATCCAGCGCGGTTCCCCCGAAGAACGGCTTTCGTTCCTCCTCATGGTCGGCCCGCCGTCCGGCGAACGCGACTTCGCAGGGTACCGCGCCCTTTTCTGGAAGGTCCTTTCCGGCCTGCATTCGTCTGACAGAGGACCACGCCCCCCTGACGTTCCCGACGACCCCGACGACCCGAAATGGGATTTCAACTTCGGCGGCGAACGGCTCTTCGGTTTCGGCATGTGCCCGGCCTACGGCCCCCGGCGCAGCCGGGCCCTGGGGCAGTGCCTCCTCATCGCGATGCAGTCCCGGAGCGTCTTCGGGAACATCGGCGGTTCGACGGCGGCGGGACGCGCGGCCAAACGGCGCATCCGCCGGAGCCTGTCCCGGTACGAGGACGTTCCGCTGCTCTCGGACGCCGGAGACGGCCTGGGATCGACGGCCGAGAAGTGGAAGCAGTACTTCCCCGAGATCGACGGACGGCCGCTGACCGGCGGGTGCCCCATCCGATGGGAGCGGCGTTGAGGGCCGGGGGCGGGGCGCGGCTCGTCGTCGACGAGGTCCTGCCGCCGCACTGGCCCGACCTGACCTTCCTGACCTCGCCCGCGTGGCTGGAGATGATGGGGGACAGACCGCCGGGCCGGGGCCACTACTTCCGGCTCGTGCGCGACGGTGTCACCCTCGCCGCGACCACGGGATACCTGATCGAGGACCCGGACTGCTACGAGTCGTTCAACCTCCACGAGCTGATGTGGCGTGATCCGCCCGTCTTCCCCGACCAGCGGCGCCCGCCCGGCGAGGCCCCGGAACGCTCGCTCTGCTTCCCGTTCCTCGCGATCGTGCAGCCCGGCTACGACGCCGGCGTGGTCGGCCCCGGCGGCCCCTCACCCGAGCGGGTCGGCGATCTGCTGGCCGCCGTCACGGCGTGGGCGCGGGAGGCCGGTGCGGTCTGCGCGGCGGTGCTGTACGCGGCGGGTCCCGCGCTGTGCTCGGCGCTTTCTGCCTCCCCCGCGTGGTCGCGGATCCCCGGCACGGTGCGGTCGGTCCTCGACGTGCCGGGGGGCGGGTTCGACGAGTACGTCGCCCGGCTCCCCAAGACCAGCCGCCAGAAGGTGCGGTGGGACCTTCGCGACCTCGCCCGCGCCGGAGTGCGCACCGCCCCGGCGCCCGCGGACGTCCCCGGCGCGGCGGAGATCCGCCTGCGGATGAACCTCGTCGGGAAGTACGGCGGGTACAGCACGCCGGAGACCGAGTGGTCCAGGCTGGAGCGGCTCACCTCGCTCTTCCCGCCGCAGCGCCTCCGGCTGTTCCACAGCCGCTCCGCCGGCGACGAACTGCTGGCGTTCAGCCTGTTCATCCGGTACGGCGAGCAGTGGCACGTGTTCTGGTGCGGTTTCGACTACGAGAACCCGGCCTGCCGCAGGACCTACTTCGACGTGATGTTCTACACCCCGGTCCGTGCCGCGCGGGAGGAGGGGGTACGGACGATCGACTACGGGCTGGGCTACGAGCGGAGCAAGAAGTGGCGGGGATGCCACGGGGCGAGGCGGGACATCTGGGTCACCGACCTCTGCGGAGGACTCACCCCGTGGATCGAACGTGCCGCACGCCGGGACGACCCGCCCTGAGAACCCCCCGGCAGCACCCCCCGACAGCACAGCGAGTGCACGGCGAACTGGAGACGCAGACTTGGATGTCATTGCCGCGCGAGAAACCGAGCGAACTCCCGTGCTGGCCGAGGAGGTCTTCGCGGCCGGATACGACTTCATCACCGGCGTGCCCGACTCCCACCTCGCGGGTTTCCTGAGCGGGCTGGCGGAACACCCCCGCGCCGCCGACCGCTACCTGCCCGGGACGCGGGAGGACAACTGCGTCGCGCTCGCGGCGGGCGCGTACCTGGCGGGCGCGACACCCCTGGTGTTCATGAAGAGCGCCGGGCTCGGGACGTGCGTCGACGCGCTGACCAGCCTGGCGCTCGTCTACCGCGTCCCCCTGGTGCTGATGGTCTCCTGGGCCGGGCACGACGGCCGGGACGTCCCCCACCACAACGTCATCGGCGGGCCCGCCCCCGCCGTACTGGACGCGCTGGGCATCCCCGTACTGCGCTGCCGGCTGGCCGACCCGGCGCAGGTGGCGGAGCGGCTGCGCGCGGCCCTGCGCACCGCGCGCTCCTCCCGGATCCCCGTCGCCGTCCTGTGCGCGCCGGAAGGGGCGTGAGCGGCGGATGCTGACCAGAGGCGAGGCGCTCACCCGCGTCACACGGGCGGCCGACGCGGCGGACGCGGCGGTCTTCACCGGCAACGGGCTCATCCCCCGCGCGCTGTACGCGCTCTCCGACCGGGCGGAGAACTTCTACATGATGGGCAGCATGGGGCTCGCCCTCCCCATGGCCGTCGGGTTCTCGAAGCTGTCCGGGGCGGTGGCCTTCGCCGTCGAGGGCGACGGGAACACCCTCATGGGGCTGTCGGCGGCGCCGCTGGCCGCG
Organism: Streptosporangium sp. NPDC020072; assembly: GCF_040631445.1. Classification (NCBI taxonomy): domain Bacteria; kingdom Bacillati; phylum Actinomycetota; class Actinomycetes; order Streptosporangiales; family Streptosporangiaceae; genus Streptosporangium; species Streptosporangium sp. NPDC020072. The sequence goes on from NZ_JBEYAB010000011.1 coordinate 52,710, forward strand.
GCCGCCACCGGCCCCCTGGTCCACGTGGTGCTGGACAACGGGATGTACGAGAGCACCGGCGGGCAGGGGTCACCGGCGCCCCGGTTCTCCTTCGTCAAGATGGCCGAGGCCTGCGGGTACTCGACGGCCGTCTCCGTGGCCGAGGGCGAGGCGCTCTCCCTGGCGCTGTCCGCGGCGGTCGGCGGAGGGCACGTCGGCCTGGTCCACGTCCTCGTCGCGACGGACGGCGGCCCGCCTCCGCCCCGGGTCCCCTTCCACCCGGCCGAGATCACCGAGAGGTTCATCGCGCGGTTCCGTGAAGACGTTTCCCGGCAGGAGACAGCCCAATGAACGAGTTACGCATCGGCATAGGCGTGCACAGCCCCATCACCGCGTTGCTCGCGGAGGAGGCCGGGGCCGACGTCCTGTGGCTCGGCAGCCTTGAGATGTCCGCCAGCCGCGGTGTCCCGGACCGGGAGGTCCTGGAGGTCACCGAGGTGGCCGCCATCGTCCGCTCGGTGCGGGCCGTGACGTCCCTGCCGATCTACGTCGACGCCGACACCGGCAGGGGCAGCGACGAGGTCGCCGTGCTCGCGACCAAGCTCTACGAGGAGGCGGGCGCCACCGCCATCTGCGTCGAGGACAACGTCTTCCCCAAGCGGAACTCCCTCGACGACCGGTTCAGCGGCCGGGAGCTGCTGGGCGCCGAGGCGTTCGCCGAGCGGATCTCCGCCATGGTGGCCGCCCGCCGTTCCATCCAGGTCATCGCCAGGACCGAGGCCCTGGTCGCCGGGCACGGTGCCGACGTGGCGGTGCGGCGGCTGCGGCGCTACGCCGCGGCGGGCGCGGACGCCCTGTTCGCGCAGGCCAACCGGGCCAGCGCCGACCAGTTGCTCCCCGTCGTCGAGCGGATCGCCCCGCTGCGGCCCATGGTGCTCGCCCCCACCGTGCTGCCCGGCGTGGACGCCGAGGCCTTCGCCGCGCACGGCCCGGTGACCGTGATCTTCGCCAACGTCGTCATCCGCAACCTGGTGGCGCAGACCTCCCGGGTGCTGCGCGACCTGATGGCCTCGCGGCGTCTGGAGAACGTCCTTCCCGACCTCGCCGGGGTCGAGCGGCTGTTCGAGCTTGCCGAACACGGCCACGCGACCGACCCGCCGCCCGCGACCGGCGTCCCCGTTCCCGAGCCCCGGCCCCGGGTCGAGGAGCGCGCGGCCCGCCCCTCCGACGTCGAGACGGCCAGGGTCAGGATGACCGAGGCGGCCTTCGACTACTGCGCGGGCGGTGCCGGGGACGAGTCGGGGATGCGGCGCAACGTCGAGCGCCTGGACGCCCTGACGCTCACACCGCGTGTGCTGCGGGACGTCTCCGCCCGCAGCACCCTGACCGAGCTGCTGGGCACCCCGCTCTCCGCGCCGCTCCTGGTCACCCCGATGGGGCTGCAGGCCCTGTGCCACCCCCGGGCCGAGGTGGCCACGGCCGCCGCCGCGCACTCCCTGGGGCTCGGCTTCACCCTGTCCATGTTCAGCTCCCGCCCGGTCGAGGAGGTGGCCGAGGCCGCCCCGGACCGGCTGTGGCAGCAGGTGTACCTGCTGCGGGAACGCGAGGTGAGCTGGTCCCTGGTCGGCCGGGCCGAACAGGCGGGCGCCAGGGCGGTGGTGTGCACCGTGGACGTCCCGCTGGTCGGCCGCAGGAGCCGCGACGCCCGCAACGGGTTCCGGCGGTTCGACACGGCGCCGCCTGCGATCGTCCAGGACCCGTGCTTCGTCGACCTGCTCGCCCACCGGCGGCGCCGGGACCCCTCCCTGACCCCCGCCGGTCTGGTCGCCGAGCTGTTCCCCGATCCGGCCGTTTCCTGGGCGGACCTCGCGGAGCTGCGCTCCCGTACCCGGCTCCCGCTCGTCGTCAAGGGCGTCCTGCACCCCCAGGACGCCCGGCGGGCCGTGGACGCAGGCGCGGACGCGATCCAGGTGTCCACGCACGGCGGCCGTCAGTCCGACCGGCACGTGGCCGCGGCGGACGCGCTGCCCGCCGTCGTGGCGGCGGTCGGCGACCGGGTGCCCGTGCTGTTCGACTCCGGGGTGCGCACCGGGGCACACGTGGCGACCGTGCTGGCGCTCGGCGCGCGGGCCGTCCTGGTGGGCCGTCCCGTGCTGTGGGGGCTGGCGGCGCGCGGCCAGGAGGGGGTTGAGGGCGTCCTGCGTTCCCTCACCGAGGAACTCGACCACACGATGGCCCTCCTCGGCGCCCCCGCCGTCGACGGCCTCGACCGGGAGCTGATCGGGGTGCGGGAGTGGGCGTGAACCAGGGACAGACGAGCGGCACCACGGCCGGCGCCACGGCCGGCACCACGGCCGGCACCACGGCCAGCACCACGGCCCACCAGCACTGGGACCAGGTGTGGCGGACCGGCGACGGGCGTGCCGACTGGTCGACCGTCGACCCCTGGGTCGCCGGCGCCGTAGGCCTGCTGCGTGAACGGCGGGCGCGGACGGTGCTCGACCTGGCCTGCGGGGTGGGCAGGCACGCGGTGTTCCTGGCCCGGTCCGGCTTCCGCTGCTGGGCCGTCGACGCCAGCCCGACCGCCGTCGAGCACACACGCGCGGCGGCCGAGCAGGCCGGGGTCGACGTGGACCTGCGGATCGGCCAGATGAACCGGCTCCCCTACCCCGACGGCCACTTCGACTACGTGCTGGCCTACAACGCGATCTACCACGGAGACCCGGAGGCGGTGCGGGCGACCGTCCAGGAGATCCACCGGGTGCTGCGGCCCGGCGGGCTCTACCAGGTGACGATGCTGTCGCGGCGCAACCGGGGCTACGGGCAGGGCGTCGAGGTCGCGGAGGGGACCTTCGTACGGCCCGACGCCGACGACGACAAGGTGCACCCGCACTTCTACTGCGACGCCGCCGGGCTGGTCACGCTGAACCGGCCCGCGGAACCCCTGTCGATCCACGACGCGGAGCACTCGGCGCCGGGGTCCTTCCACTGGCACTGCCTGTTCGAGACGCCCGCGGGGCCGGAGCGCGGATGACCCGGGAGCCCAGGACCACCCTGCTGTCGCGGATGGCGGACCGGCCGCAGCTGCGGCCCTTCCGGATCCGGGACTTCAGGTACCTGTGGGCCGGGTTCGCGGTCTCGCTGCTCGGGGACGGCATGATGTTCGTGGCGCTGCCGTGGCTGGTGCTCTCCATGAGCAACACCGCGACGGCGCTGGCGTCCATCGGGGTGGTGATGGCCCTGGCGGCACTGCCCGCCGCGCTGGTCGCCGGGGCGCTCGTGAACCGTTTCGGCGCCCGGCGGGTGATGCTGGCCGGTGACCTCTGCCGGGCGGTCACGCTGGCGGCCCTCGGTCTGCTGGGCATGGCCGGCCTCCTCAACGGCTGGTTGCTTCTGTGCGGGCTGGCCCTGTTCTCCGCCGCCGAGGCCGTCTTCGTCCCGGCCTTCGCGACGATGGTGCAGTCGCTGGTCCCTCCCGAGCACCTGGTGGGCGCCAACTCGGCCGACCAGGCCATCCGGCCCCTGATGTGGCGGCTGGTCGGCCCGGTGGCAGGCGGCGCCCTGGTGGCGAACTACAGCGCGGACTGGGTGCTCCTGCTGGACGCGGGCACCTTCGTCGTCTCGTTCCTGTTCCTGCTGCGGGTCGGCGCCGAGCGGGATCCCGGCCCCGGGGACGGCGCGAACCTGCTGGCCGACGGCCTCGGCGGCTGGCGTTACGCGTGGAGGCACCGCTGGCTGCTCTACGCCTTCTCCGCGGGCGCGGTCGCGGTCGTCTGCGTCATGGGGCCGTGGAACGTGCTCGTCCCCTACGTCCTGCGCAACGAGGTCGGCGGCGGCGCCGAGATGTACGGCCTCGTCCTGGCCGTCGGCGGGGTCGGCCAGGTCGCGGGCGCCCTCCTCGTCGGAGGCAGGCCACTCGACAGGCGGACGCTGCCGTTGCTCTATCTCGCGTGGGGGGTGATGGCGGGCGGCCTGGCGGGGTTCGCCGTCCACTCGTCGCCCTGGCCCGCGCTGGCCGGCAGTTTCGTGATCAACGTGGCGCTCGCCGTCTCGACGGTCCTGTGGGGGGCGCTGTTGCAGAGCGCCGTGCCACGCGACCAGGTGGCGCGCGTGTTCGGCATCGACTGGGCCCTGTCCCAGGTGCTGGTGCCCATCTCGTACTCCGTCGCGGGGGCGCTCGCGGACACGACGTCCACGCGTACGGCCCTGCTGGTGGCCGCGGTGGGCGGCCTGGTCTGTGTCCCGGCGATGCTGATCGTCAAGTCGGCCCGGCGGATGCCGGAGGTGAGGGGTGTATGAGCGACACACTCGTTGAGGCGCTGGCACGGCGTTTCTCCTGGCCGGACGGCTGCGGCGTGGTGCTGGCCGGCTCCACGGCCGAGGGCGTGGCCATGCGCGGTTCCAACGTCAACGTGCTGGTGGTGGACGCGCCGTACGGCTGGGCGCCACCCGGTGACGGCACGCCGTGCGTGGTGCGGCCGATGAGCCTGTGCCTGAACCACATCTACTCCTGCGACCCGGTGATCAGCCTTGAGGTGCTGCGTCCGCTGGACGGCCTGGCCGAGCTCGCGGCCGGGATGTCCCGCGTCGGGGACCCGGGCACCCCGGATCTGGAGCTGCCCGTCCTCGACGTGCTGGAGATCAGGCTCCTGTCCCGGCTTCGGGGCGGCCTGGTCCTGCACGGGGACGAGACGGTCGAACGCTGGCGGAAACGGATGGAGCTGGGGTGGCTGCCCGCGTTCCACTGCGCCACCACGTACCTGACCGCGCTCCACTTCCATCGCAAGGCCGCGACCGCCCAGGCCGACGGGCTGCCGCTCGACGCCTCGGTCCAGTTGCGCCTGGCGGTCGAGCACCTGCTCGTCAGCGCCCTGGCCGCCGACGACCGTGTGCTGCACGAGGTCAAGAACCTCGGCAGGCACCTCACCGCGGACCTGTCGGCCGCCGTGGACAGGCCCCGGCTGCTCGTGGAGGCCGGCGCCCTGCTGCGCCGGGACATGACGGCCGTACCCGAGCTCTTCGCACGGATCGAGGAGCTGGCGGCGGGCCTGCTGGACTGGCTGCCCGGCACGGAGCACGGCGCGACCGCGGCCCGCTACCTGCGCGGCCAGGGGCTCGGGGGGCGTCCGTGACCACGCCTGCCTCCCACGTCCCCGCGCTTCCGCCCGTGGTCCGCCAGGTCGTGGACGGCCTCGCCGGCTCGCCCGTCGTCCGCTCCGTCCGGATCGCGGGCTCACGGGCCCGCGGCAGGCCGACCAGCCCGGACAGTGACTGGGACATCCTCGTCTACGTCGAGGAGGTGCCCTCCGAGGCGGAGCTGCGCCGCCTGCTGCCCGCTCTCCCCTCGGGGAGCGAGCCGGTCGAGCTCGTCACCGCCAACCTCGGCCACCCGTTCCAGGAGTCGGAGTTCTCGGTGCCGGTCTCCCCCAGGATCGACGTCTGCCTGCGCCCGCTGGCGAACCTGGAGGCCGAGCGGGAACGGGCGGACAGGGGGGCCTTCCTCGTCCACTCCTACCCCAAGATCCACAGCGGTGTGCCGTCCTACATCCTGCTGAGCGAGGCCGCGCTCTCGGTCTCCGTGCACGGTGAGGTCGGGCGGCCCCCCTGCCCCGTCGCGCTGCGGGACAACGCCGCCGCCTGGTGGCGCGGGCGCGCGGCGTGCTGCCTGCTGCTGGCGACCGACCACGTCAGGGCGGGAGAGACGATCGGCGCCCTGGGGCACGTGCTCGCTGCCGCCACCTCCCTCGCGCACGCGCGGCTCATCGGCCGGGGGTACTGGTACCCCATCACGAAACGCCTGCTCGACGAACCGGGCGCGCTGCCCGACGGCGCCCGCCGCGGCCTTGAGGACCTGTCCGCCGGCCTGATGACCACGGCCTCGGTCGACCGGATCGCCGGGGACATGGCCCTCGACCCGGAGGACGGGCTCGAATGGCTGGCCCAGGGCCGGCACATGGGAGTCGAGTGATGCCCGCGAAAAGCACATCGACGACCCGCGACCACAGAAGCTGGAGATCTCGTGCCCGACGCCGGACTGTACGACTGTGACACGCACTTCACCGACCACCTTCCCGAGATCTGGGAGGACATCGGGTTCACCGCCGCCGAACGCCCAGAGGTGGTCGTCGAGGCGGGGGTGACACGGCTCCGGCTCGGAGACCGTGTCTTCCCCAAGCCGAGCGGCCCCGGGCACGGCAACCCCAAGGGCCTGGGCCACCTCATCGGGCCGGGCCAGGACGAGGACAGGGCCGTCTTCACCGGCAAACACGGCATCGCCGCGGCCGTCCTCCAGCCCGGGTTCGTCGGCCTGTCGGTACAGGCCGTCGAGGACGAGCAGACGCGCCTGCGCCTGCTCGACGGGTACAACCGGCTGGCCTCGCGAGCCTGCGCCCGGTCCCGCCTGACCCTGAAGTGGGCCTTCCTCGCCTCCGCCGAGGACCCGAAGTGGAGCGAGGAGACGCTGCGGGGGTACGCCGACGACCCGCACCTGGTCGCCGTCGTGGTACGGCCGACCGCCCGCACCGCCACGGCGCGGCTGAACTCCCCGGACCTCGCCCCGCTGCTCGGCACGGCGGCGCGGCTGCGGCTCCCGCTGGCCGTGCACGGCGGAACCGGCTGCCACCAGTGGTCGCCGCTGGCGGACGCCTACGACGACTACGCGATGACCCACGCCTTCGGGCACATGGGCGAGCAGATGATCGCGCTGGCCGACCTGGTCACCCGCCCCGACGGGCTGCCCGACGGCCTGCGGGTGGTCATGCTGGAGTCCGGCATCGCCTGGATTCCCAGCGTGCTCGGACGGCTCGCGAGCCACACCAGGCGGCTGGCGGGGGACGTGCCGGACCCGGTCGAGACCTTCCGCGAGCACTTCGCCGTGGTGCCCGACCCCGGGGAGGAGCACGTGCTGTGGGCCGCTCGTCAGCTCGGCGCGGAGAGCATCCTGTTCGGCTCGGACTACCCCCACTGGGACACCGTGGAGTCCGGTGGCTGGCTGGCGAAGTTCTCGGACCTCTGCCCCCCTGACCTGCTGGCCGCCAACACCTCGCGGTTCGTCCCGCGCCTGGTCGGGCGGGCGGCGGGTGACCTGCGATGACGCCCCCGCCCCTCGTCCCCGCCGGGGACCGCCCCGTCCGTGTCCTGGTGGCCGGTTGCGGCGACCTCGCCGTACGGGTGCTGCACGGGCTGGCGAACGCGCCGTCCCCCCGCCGTCTCGCGATCCTCGGACGTGATGGGGAGGCGGTCGTCCGTACGGCCAACATGGTGGCGCTCTCGGCCGCCCAGCTGGGCAGGCACTGGCCGGTCGAGCCCCTGGTGGCGGACCTGGACGACACCGCGCGCACGGCGGAGGCCCTCGCCGGGTTCGCCCCGGACATCGTGTTCGCCGCGGCCAGCCTGCAGTCCTGGCACGTGCTCTCCGAACTGCCCCGGGACCGTTTCGCACGTGTCGGCGCCGCCCGTTTCGGGCCGTGGCTCCCGATGCACCTGTCCCCGGTGCTCAGCCTCATGAGAGCCGTACGGCTCGCCGGCAGTCCGGCGGTCGTGGTCAACGCGGCCTACCCCGACGCCGTGCACCCGGCGCTCGCCGGGGTGGGACTGAGCCCCCACCTGGGCATCGGCAACGTGGCCAACTCGGTCCCCGCGCTGCGGGTCATCGCGGCCCGGCACCTCGGCTGCCCGCCGGAGGAGGTACGGCCGCGTTTCGTGGCGCACCACTTCGTCGGGCACCGGCTCTCCCGGACCGGGGACGGCGGCGGCGCCGCCTACCACCTGACGTTCTGGCGGGACGGCGTCGACGTCACGGCGGCGTTGCCTCCCGAGGACGTCATGTTCGCCCTGATGCGTACGCAGTACCGCCGTACCGGCGGCCGGGAGGGGCAGGTCATGACCGCGGCGTCGGCCCTGAGCGTGCTGGAGCCCCTGGCCACCGGCACCGGCGCCGAGGTGCACGCCCCCGGCTGGGCGGGCCTGCCCGGCGGCTACCCGGTCAGGATCACCCCGGACGGCACGGAACTCGACCTGCCGCCCCGGCTGTCGGAGAAGGAGGCCGTGGAGATCAACCTCGACGGCCAGCGTCACGACGGAATCGCCCGGATAGGGGCCGACGGCCTGGTGGAGTTCACCGAGGAGTCGACGGAGATCATGCGGGCGGAGCTCGGATACCACTGCAAGCAGCTCGCGCTCGACGACGCCGGGCAGGCCGCGGCGGAACTCGCCGCCCGATACGCGGAGTACAGCCGACGATGAGCGATGAGCCGGTACAGACCCTCGTCCTCGACCACATCGGTTACCGGTACTACCGGGACACCGACGGCCGTGCCTTCCTGCCCGCCTCCCGCAACCGCGTCCGGCTCGTCACCGACATCCGCAAGCTGGACCAGGCCCGCGGTGACGAACTCGCGGGCGTCGTCGGCGTCCCGCGCGGTGACGAGACCCTCCTTGAGGCCGCCGCGCACTTCCTGGACGGCGTCTCGGAGCGCCCGACCCAGCGGATCGTCGCCATCAGCGAGGGCCTGCTGCTGACCGCCGCCAGGATGCGGGACCGGCTGGGCGTGCCCGGCCCGACGGAACACCAGGTCCTGGGGTACCGGGACAAGGTGATCATGAAGGAGCGGCTTCGGGAGCGCGGCGTGCGCGTCCCCGACTTCGCCCCCTTCACCGAGGCGAACGCCCTGGAACTGCTGCGCAGGCACGGCGCCCTGGTGGCCAAACCGCGGCGCGGTGAGAGCTCCGCCGGCATCGTCTTCCTCGACGACGCCGAGGACGTCCGCCGGTTCGCCGCCACGACCTCCAAGGACGAGCTGGCCCGGTACGAGGTGGAGGAACGCGTCGACGGGCGGCTGTTCCACATCGACAGCGTCGTCCGTGACGGGGTGCCGCTCGCCGCGGTGGCCGGGCGGAGCGTGGAGGAGACGACGTCCTACCGCCGCCTGGAGGCGTTCCGCGACGTGGCCGTCGGGCCGGGCGCGACCCTCGACCTGCTGCTCGCCTTCAACCGCCGGGTCCTCGCCTGCTACCCCGACTTCAGCGGCGTCACCCACCATGAGGTCTTCCTCACGGAGGGCTCCGGGGGCTCCGGGGGCTCCGGGGGCTCCGGGGGCTCCGGGGGCTCCGGGGGCGAGGTCTGTTTCTGTGAGATCGGCGGCCGCGCGGGCGGCGGCGGCATCATCCCGGGTTTCCTGTCCCGGACCGGTGTCAACCTCGACGAGGTCGTCATCCGCTCCCAGCTGGGGCTGGAGGTTCCCCGGCCCCCTGAACCGGCCCCGCACCTGACCGGTTACGCGCTGGTCTACGCCCCCGCAGGACGGCTCGACACGGACCTGACGCCCCCGGCCGAGGACTGGATCATCGACACCCAGCTGCGCTTCCAGGTCGGCGACGTCATGCCGCGGCCCGCGGCGTGGAACCAGGCGGCCGTGACGGTGACCGTACGCGGTGAGACGGAGGCGCAGGTCCAGGCCCGGCTCGACGAGGTGATCGAGCTGACGCTGAGGCGGCTGCGCGGCCAGGAGCGGAGGTGAGACGGCGTTGGACACCGAGTCGGACATCGAGAGGCTCGCTCTCGTCGTGGCCCGGCGCGCGGCGGCGGAGATCGAGGACACCGCGCGGGAGACCTACCGGGTCACGCGCAAGAGCACCGAGCAGGACCTGCTGACCGAGGCGGACCTGAGGTCGGAGTCGGTCATCATGGACCTGCTGCGCACGGCCAGGCCGGACGACGCGGTCCTGGCCGAGGAGTCCGGCTACCAGGCCGGGCGTTCCGGGGTCACCTGGATCGTCGATCCGCTCGACGGCACCGCCAACTTCGTGCGGGCCTCGCCCCACTACGCGGTGAGCGTCGCGGCGGTCTCCGGCGAGCGCTGGCTGGCCTCCGTCATCGTCCGGCCCGCCGACGGGCAGTGGATGGCGACGCTCGACGGTTCGCTCGACGGCAGCTTCACCCGGTCGCCGGGTCCCGCGGAGCGGCACGTCCGGGTCGCCGTGGCGCTGCCGTACGGGGCCGAGGAGCTCAAGGAGGCCCACGGCATCCTCCGGCTCGTCGGCAGGCGCTACCAGGTGGTGCGGACCGGTTCGGCGGCCTGTGACCTGCTGAGGGTGGCGGCCAGGACCCTCGACGCCCACATCGCGGTCGCCCTCCCGTGGTGGGACACGGCGGCGGGACACGGCCTGGTCCGCGCGGGCGGCGGCACCGTGACACGCGGCCGCTCCCTGCGGCGCACCCGGATCGACATCGCCGGGGAACCGGCCGTGGTGCGCGCGCTGCTCGGCCTCCTGACCGAGCACCGCCACGTGGTGGGGTGACGGGAATGGCCCACACCCGCGCCGGGCGGCCCGTGCTGCTGCTCGTGACGAGCCGCAGGCGGCGTTTCACCCGTCACCTGCTGGAGCGGCCGGACATCGGCACGGTGCTGCTGTGCACACGGGCCACGGCGGGTACGGTGCCGGACGGCGTGCCCTGTTTCGTGATCGACGAGGACCGGCCGCTGGCCGGGGAGGTGACCCGTTACAAGAAGTGGGCCTCCGGGCTCGACGCCGTCCCCGCCTACTTCTGCAACCCCGACGAGACGCTCCAGCCGCTGACGCACCGTTTCGCCGCGTTCGCCGGGCTGCCGCACATGACCCGGGACCAGGTCCGCCTGGCCACGGACAAGGTGGCGATGAAGGAGCTGTTCGCCGCCGCCGGGCTGCCCGCCGCGCGCTGGCGCGTCGTCACCTCGGCGCAGGAGGTACGGGCGTTCGCCGACCGGCACGGATGGCCCGTCGTGGTGAAACCGGCCGTCTCCGGCTCCAGCGTGGACGTCTGGAGGTTCCACGCCCACGAGATGACCTCGGCCGCCCGGATCATGGCGGTACGACCCCGGCGGCGGTGGATCGTCGAGGAACACGTGGCGGGCACCGAGCACCAGCTGTGCGCCCTCGTGCACCGCGGCGAGGTCCAGGACGCCTTCGTCGCCGTCAACCCGGCCCCCATGCTGGAGACGCTTGAGGGCGCGATGAACGCCGACATCACCCTGGCGCCGTCGGAGCCCAAGCCCCTCGATCCGAGGAAGGTGGCGCAGCGGATCTCCGACGCGCTGGGTTATCGCGACGGTTATCTCCACGCGGAGTTCTTTCTCCGGCCGGACGGTTCCCACGTCATGGGTGAGATCGCGGCGCGGCTGAGCGGGGCCTGGTTGCCGGAGAACCACGGCCTTTCCCACGGGTTCGACATGCTGGCCGCCGTCGCGGACGTCTATGTGGGACGGCGTCCGAAACTGGCGTACACCCTCGACAGGTCGGTCGGGGATCTTCTCCTTCCCGCCCGCCGTGGCCGCGTGCTGGACATCTCCCCCATAGAAGACCTTCTTTCCCTTCCCGGGGTCATCTCCGGCGAGGTCACGGCCTCGGTCGGCGACCGTCTCGAACCGGCGCGCGCCTCGAACGCCTGCACCGGCTATCTGCACATAGCGGGAAGGGATTCGAAAGAGGTCAGGTATCACATGGAAAACGCGCTGTCCGAATATCGTCTGGTGACAACAGAATGATTTCACCGATAAATCATCGTCACCTGTGTTGTTCAGGGCTTTTTCCGGCCGGTCGGCCGGTCCGCTGGCGACCGGCCGCGGCGGCCGTGTAGAAAAGCACCTGAGACCCGTAACCGACGCGGCCAGAAAGGACATTCGATGGTGGCAAGTGTCGCTGTTCTGTCCGATATTCACGGGGTGTTGCCCGCGCTTGAGGCCGTACTCGCCGAACCCGAGGTGATGGCCGCCGACAGGATCGTCGTCACCGGCGACCACGCCGCGGGCCCCCAGCCCGTCGAGGTGCTCGACCGGCTCCGCGAGCTGGGCGACAGGGCGGTCCTGGTGCGCGGCAACGCCGACCGCGACCTGGTCGCGTTCGCGCGGGGAGAGGGCGTCGAGGACGCCTGGGAGATCGACCTGTGGGCCGCGCGGCAGCTCCGCGACGAGGACGTCAAGCTCCTGGCCGGCCTGCCCCACCCGGTCACCATGGAGGTCGAGGGCTTCGGCAAGGTCGTCTTCTGCCACGGAACCCCGCGTGACGACAACGAGGTCGTGCTGGTCGACACCCGGCTTGAGCGCTGGGCGGAGGTCTTCGCCGACCTGCCCGACGACGTGCGCACCGTGGTGTGCGGGCATACGCACATGCCGTACCTGCGGCTCGTGGACGAGCGTCTCGTGGTGAACGCCGGAAGCATCGGCATGCCCTACGGCCGCACCGGCGGCCACTGGCTGCTGCTGCGCGACGGCCAGGTCCAGATCCGCCGCACCCCGTTCGACCTCGACGACGCCGTGGAGTCCGTGGTGCGCAGGTCGGGCTACCACGACTGCCGCTCGTGGGCCGAGCACTACATCCACTCCGTCACGACGGACGCCGAGGCCGTCACCGCCTTCGGCCCGCGCGACGGCCGGGCGGCCTGCTGAACGCCCTCATCCGGCCGCTCAGGAGGCGGGAACGGCCACCAGCCGGTCGCCGAGGGGGCTTCTGCGGTACAGAACGTGCCGCCCGTCACGGACCCGGGTGACCAGGCCGGTGCCGTACAGCACGCGCAGGTGCTGGGAGACGGCGCTCGGGGTCACCCTCAGGCGGCGGGCGAGTTCGACCGTCGGCGACGGCTCCTCAAGCAGGCCGAGCAACGTGGCCCCGGGCGCGCCCAGCAGCGCCGCCAGGACGGTGGCGTCCGGGGGCGCGGAGCCGATTCATTAAACCCCACCCTGCGTTGCTTGGCCGTTCGCGCCGGGTGCCGTGGACTTCTCACGTGGGCTCCTCCGGGGCGGGGAGCACCGGACCGAGCGAGAGGAAGAGGACATGGAGGGGTTCGATCCGCGCACGAGCTTCGGCCGTGAGGTGTCCATGCGCTACGACGCCGAGGACACCCGTGGTGACGAGGAGCGGACGGTCGCGTTCCTGGCCGGGCTCGCTGCCGGGCGTGACGCACTGGAGTTCGCGGTGGGCACCGGCCGCGTCGCCCTGCCGCTGGCCGGAAGCGGGATACGGGTCGACGGCGTCGAGCTCTCACCGGACATGGTGGACCGGATGCGCGAGAAGCCGGGCGGCGACCTGATCGAGGTGACCATGGGCGACATGTCCACCGTCACCACCGGACGCCGCTACGGCTTGGTCTACCTGGTGTACAACACGATCGGCAACCTCCTCACCCAGGACGACCAGGTCCGCTGCTTCGAGAACGCGGCCCGGCACCTGGCCGAGGACGGGGTGTTCGTCGTGGAGTGCCGGATACCGACCGCCCCGGCGCGCCCTCGTCACCAGTACGTCGACGCCGAGCACGTCGGGGTCGACCACGTCGGCCTGGACGTGTGCCGCTACGACCCGGTGACGCAGATCCTCGACGAGAACCACGTCAGGATCAGCGCCGAGGGCATCGTCCTCAGTCCCATCAGGCTCCGCCTGGCCCATCCGCCGGAGTTCGACCTCATGGCCCGGATCGCGGGTCTCCGGCTGCGTGAGCGCTGGGGAGGCTGGGAACACGAGCCGTACACGGCCACGAGCCGGCGGCACGTCAGCGTCTACGAACACGCCGGGTGAGCCGGGGCGGGTCCGGTCACGCCGGCGTCCGGTCCGTGAGGAGGGCGGCGAGGGCGGCCAGGGCCTTGTCCGGGTCGGCGGGCCTGCGGCCCTGGGCCGTCTCGGCGTTGCCGCCGCCCCGGCCCTCGGGCAGCGCCCTGACCAGGTCAGCGGCGGCCAGTCCCCGGGTACGGCCCGCGGCGTTCACGGTGACCACGAGGGCCGTGCCGGACAGCACCGCGGCGACGCCCGGCCGGTCCTCGGGCAGCGCCGTGCCGACGCGCTCGGCCAGGAGGCGGGCGTCGGTCTCCGTGGTGCCGGTGGCCAGCAGGACGTCGCCGTGGACGGTCGCGGTCGCGGCGACCTGACCGGCCTCGACGGTCAGGAGCCGGTCGCGGAGCCTGGCCGTCTCACGTTCGCTCTCCCTGAGGCGTTCGGCGAGGGCGGCGACCCGGTCGGCGACCTCCGCGCGGGGGGCGTTGAACTGCTCGGCGATCCGGGAGACGAGGTCGCGCTCGCGGGCGAGGTAGCGGAAGGACTCGATGCCGGTGACGGCCTCGATGCGGCGCTGCCCCGAGCCGACCGACGACTCGGCGGTGACGGCGACGCCGCCGATCTGGGAGGAGCGGTCGACGTGGGTGCCGCCGCACAGCTCCCGTGACCAGGCGCCGCCGATCTCGACGACCCGGACGGTCTCGTCGTAGGTCTCGCCGAACAGCGCCAGCGCCCCGATCTCACGGGCCTCCCGAAGGGGCATGTGGCGCACCTCGACCGGCAGGTCCCCGCGGATCGCGACGTTGGCGGCGTCCTCGATCTCCCCGCGGGCTCCGGCGGGCAGGGCACCGCGCCAGGAGAAGTCCAGGCGCAGGTGGCCGGGCCGGTTGTAGGAGCCGGACTGCAGGGCGGCCGGGCCGAGCGTGGCGCGCAGCGCGGCGTGCACGACGTGGGTCGCCGAGTGGGCCTGGCGGGCGCCCGCGCGCCACTCGGGGTCGACCTGGGCGCGTACGGGCTGTCCCGGCGCCAGTTCCCCGTCCAGGACGCGCACCTGGTGCACGACCAGCCCGGGGACGGGGCGTTGCACGTCCAGCACCTCGGCGGACAGGCTCGGGCCGTGCAGGGTTCCCGCGTCGCTCTCCTGGCCGCCGGACTCGGCGTAGAACGGGGTGCGGTCGAGGACGACGCCGACGATCTGGCCCGCGACGGCCGTGGCCACGGGCGCCCCGTCGCGGAGCACGGCCAGGACCGTCGAGTCGGTGGTCAGCGTCGTGTACGCCCGCCAGTCGGTGGGGCCGTGCTCGTCGAGGAGGGCGCGGTGCAGTCCGGTGTCGGCGTGGCCGGTCTTCCTGGCGCGGGTGTCCTCACGGGCGCGGCGCCGCTGCTCGGCCATCAGCTCCCTGAACCCGGTGACGTCCACGTCGAGGCCGTGTTCGGCGGCGATCTCGACGGTCAGGTCGATCGGGAAGCCGTAGGTGTCGTGCAGCTTGAAGGCCGTGGCCGCGGGCAGCCGTTCCCCGGTCCGGGTGATGGCCCGGTCGAGCAGCGCGCTGCCCTGGCGCAGCGTCGAGCGGAAGGTCTCCTCCTCGCCGTAGGCGTAGGCCGAGATCCGGTCGAAGTCGGCGGCCAGCTCCGGGTAGGAGGGCGCCATGCAGTCGCGGGCCACCGGCAGCAGTTCGGGCAGGACCGGGTCCTCGTAGCCGAGCAGCCGGACGGCGCGGATCGCCCGGCGCAGGATCCGGCGCAACACGTAGCCACGTCCCTCGTTGGAGGGGGTGACGCCGTCGCCGATCAGCATGAGCGCGGTGCGGACGTGGTCGGCGACGACCCGGAGCCGGACGTCGTCGGGGTGGCTCTCGGCCGCGGACGGCCCGGAGCGCACGCCGTACCTGGTTCCGGTCAGCGCCGCGGCGGCGTCCAGGACGGGCCGGGTCTCGTCGGTCTCGTAGAGGTTGTCGACGCCCTGGAGCAGCGCCGCCATGCGTTCCAGGCCCATGCCGGTGTCGATGTTGCGGGAGGGCAGCTCGCCGAGGATCGGGTAGTCCTCCTTGCCGACGCCCTCGCCCCGCTCGTATTGCATAAAAACGAGGTTCCAGAATTCGAGGTAACGGTCCTCGTCGACCTCGGGCCCGCCCTCTCGCCCGTAGGCCGGACCACGGTCGTAGTAAAGCTCGGAGCAGGGCCCGCACGGCCCGGGGACGCCCATGGACCAGAAGTTGTCGGCCTTGCCGCGCCGTACGATGCGGGCCTCCGGCAGGCCGATCACGTCCCGCCACAGGGCGTGGGCCTCGTCGTCGTCCAGGTAGACGGTGGCCCAGATCCGGTCGGGGTCGAGGCCGTAGCCTCCCTCGGCCCGAGGCTTGACCGTCAGGTCCCAGGCGAGCCTGATCGCCTCCTCCTTGAAGTAGTCGCCGAAGGAGAAGTTGCCGCTCATCTGGAAGAACGTGCCGTGCCTGGTGGTCTTGCCGACCTCGTCGATGTCGAGGGTGCGGATGCACTTCTGCACGCTGGCCGCCCGGGGGGACGGCGGTGTCCGCTGCCCGAGGAGATAGGGCTTGAACGGCACCATGCCCGCGTTGACGAACAGCAGCGTCGGGTCGTCGGCGGGCAGCGGCGCGCTGGCGGCCACGGTGTGCCCCGCCGCCGCGAAGTGCTCAAGGAACCGCCGTTTGACCTCCGCCGTCCGCACTTGCCCTCCCGAAGCCGCCGGTCTTTGCAATTGCAAATTTGTTGCAACAAGACATCGTACAGCCGCCACCGGAACCGGAAGCCATCTTCAGCGCATCAACGGCTTCGTGCAATGATGACCGGCGAAGGCGAGCGCGGACGAGGAAGCCGGTGCGAATCCGGCGCGGTCCCGCCACTGTGATCGGCGAGCGGACCCCCACGAGGTCACCGCCCCCTGCGGGGTGGGAAGACGGGGGCGAGCATCGACCCGAGAGCCAGGAGACTCACGCGGTCGCCTCCTCGACGAACTGGGGCGGATCTCCCCGGAGAGGAGCGGGTCGGCCGATGGATGACCTCGCGTGGCGACGACCGCACGAGCCCTCCGCGCCGACGTGTGCCCGGAGACGACCTCCTGGCCGGTTCCGTGACCTTCCGGCAGGGCCGTCCCATGGTGCAGATCCCGTGAGAGGAACCGTCCGTGACGGTCAGACGTCCCCTGTCCCTGTTGCTCGCCCTGTCCTGTGCCGTGCTCCTGGCCGGTTGCGGCGCCTCCTCCGGAGCCCCGGCTGAAGCCCCTGCCGGGGCCGTCGCGGGCTTCCCGGTCACCCTCGACGACTGCGGCGTCAGGACGACCTACGACCGCCCGCCGCGGCGGGCGGTCTCGCTCAACCAGCACGCGACCGAGGTGATGCTGGCGCTGGGACTGCAGGGGTCGATGGCCGGCACCGGATATCTCGACGACAAGGTCCTGCCCGAGTACCAGGCCGCCTACGACGGGGTGAAGGTGCTCTCCAGGCAGTACCCCTCCTACGAGGCGCTGCTGGCCGAGGAGCCCGACTTCGTCTACGGCGGTTTCTCCAGCGCCTTCGACGAGAAGGAGGGCCGCGGCCGCGACGCGCTGGGCAAGGCCGGGATCGACACCTACCTCAACGTCGAGCAGTGCCCGTCAGGCCCGGTGGACATGGACCTGATGGACCGGGAGATCCGCAACGTCGCCACGATCTTCGGCGTGCGCGAACGGGCCGAGGCGCTCATCACCCGGCTGCACGAGCCCCTGGCGCGGGTGAGGGAGAGGCTCGCCGACGTCGAGCCGGTCAGGTTGTTCGTCTACGACAGCGGCGACAAGACCGCCTTCACCGCCGGGGGCAAGGGCGTCGGCGACGAGATCATCACGCTGGCGGGCGCGCGGAATGTCTTCACCGACGTGGACAAGACGTGGGCCGACGTGTCGTTCGAGCAGGTCGCCGAGCGCGCGCCCGACTGGATCGTCGTCTACGACTACGGCGAGGAGAAGGTCGAGGACAAGAAGAGGTTCCTGCTGTCGAACCCGGCGCTCGCCGACGTTCCGGCGATCAGGCACAGGCGGTTCGCGGTGCTGCCGCTGTCGTCGGTCGTGCTCGGGGTCCGGGCGCCGTCGGCGGTTGAGTCGCTGGCCCGGCAGATCCACCCCGACCGGTTCGAGTGAGCGGCCTGACCGGGCTCTCCCGGACGACGCCCGTCGCCCGGCGCCCCGGCCTGCCGTACCCGCTGACGCTCGCGCTGTGCGCGCTGCTGCTCGGCGGGGCGGTCACGGCGGGGGTCGCGGCCGGTTCGATCAGCCTGCCCGCCGAGCAGGTGTGGGGCATTCTGCTGCACCGCCTCCACCCCGCGCTGGCCGAACCGGTCTGGTCCCCGGTCAGGGAGACCGTCGTCATGGACGTACGGCTGCCGCGGGTGATCCTGGGCGGGGTCATCGGCGCCGGACTTTCGGTCTGCGGGATGGCGTTGCAGGCGCTGGTGCGCAACCCGCTGGCCGATCCGATGCTGCTTGGCGTCTCCTCCGGCGCCAGCGTGGGCGCGGTGAGCGTGACGGTGTTCGGCCTGACCTTCCTCGGCCCGTTCTCACTGCCGGTCGCCGCGTTCGCGGGGGCGCTGGCGGCGCTGGTCACGGTCTATTTCCTGGCCCGGTCCGGCGGGCGGATGACCACGGTACGGCTGGTGCTGGCCGGGGTGGCGACGGCCGAGGTGCTCTCGGCGGCGGCCAGCTTCCTGGTGGTGACCTCCGACGACCCGCACCGGGCCCAGTCGGCCGTCCGCTGGATGCTCGGCGGCGTCGCCGGGACGACGTGGACGACGGTGTGGGTGCCCGCGGCGGCCGTGACGGCGGGCACCGTCGTCCTGCTGGGCGTCTCACGCCCGCTGAACCTGCTGCTGGCCGGGGAGGAGGCCGCCGCCTCCCTGGGGCTGGATGTGCACCGCTTCAGGGCGGCGCTGTTCGTGCTGGTGGCCATGGTGATCGGCACCGTCGTCGCGGTCAGCGGGGCCATCGGGTTCGTCGGGCTGATCATGCCCCATGTGGTGCGGCTGCTCGTCGGGGCCGACCACCGGCGGGCGCTTCCGGCCACGGCGCTGCTCGGAGCGGCGTTCCTCATCACGGCCGACCTGGTCGCCAGGACGCTGATCACCCCCGAGGAGATCCCGGTGGGGATCATCACGGCGCTGGTCGGCGGGCCGTTCTTCCTGTGGCTGATGCGCAGGAGGACCTGATGGGCGCTCTGGCCGTACGGGAGGTCTCGGTGCGGATCGGCGGCAGGGACCTGGTGCGCGCGGTGACGTTCGAGGTGGCCCCCGGTGAGGTGCTCGGCCTGGCCGGGCCCAACGGCGCGGGCAAGTCGACCCTGCTGAGGACCCTCTACCGGGTGCTGCGCCCCACCGCCGGGCAGGTGCTCCTCGACGGGCACGACGTGTGGCGGATGCCGGGCAGATGGCTGGCCCGCCGGCTGGCCGCGGTGCTTCAGGATGGCGGCGGCGACTTCGGGCTGAGCGTCCACGACGTGGTGTCCATGGGACGTACCCCGCACAAACGGGCCTTCGACGGCGACTCCCCCGCCGACCGGGCGATCGTCGCCGAGGCGCTGGAGCGGCTGGACGTGGCCGATCTGGCCCACGCGCCCTTCGACCGGCTCTCCGGCGGGGAGAAGCAGCGGGTGCTGATCGCCCGGGCGCTGGCGCAACGACCGGAGGTGATGGTGCTGGACGAGCCGACCAACCACCTCGACCTGCGCCACCAGCTCGACGCGCTGCGTCTGGTGCGCGGGCTCGGGATCACCGCGGTGATCGCGCTGCACGACCTCAACCTGGCCGCCGCGTTCTGTGACCGCCTGTGCGTCATGGACGGCGGCGCGGTCGTGGCGCTCGGGACCCCGCGCGAGGTGCTGACGCCTGAACTGCTGCGGGACGTCTACCGGGTGGACGCCGAGGTCGGCGCGCATCCGAGGACGGGCGTCCCCCAGGTGACGCTGATCACCGAGGGGGACGCGCCGTGAGGGAATCCGTGCCTCAGTAGCCCAGTGAGACGGTGTGGCCGACGGTCTCGGGGACGGCCAGCGTGGCGAGGAGGCCGCGGCGTTCTTCGCCCTCACCTTCCTCGAACGGCTCACCGTGTGACGACCACTTATGGGATAGAGATCTTCACCGTGGCGTCGCCGTACGCCGATTCCGTGTGGGCGTCCCGCTGAGCGGGACGTTTCCATGGGCGGCTCCCCTCCGGCCGGCGGATCATCTCGGCAGGGCGGAAACGGCTCCCGCGTGGGACCCCCGGCCACGCGCCGGGGCTCCACGCGGGACGAGTCAAGGAGATCCCCATGCCACGTCCCCTGCTGGTCCTGCTGGTCTGCGCGGCCGTCGTCGCGGCGCTGCCGCCGCTGTGGCGCCTGCTCGCCAGGCGGGTCAACACCCAGGTCCGCCGGATCAACCGGTGAACGCGCCCGACGGGCTCGACGGGCTCGACGGGGACCGGCGCGACCTGGTCGCCGCGGCCTGGCGGCACGTCACGGGCGACCGGCTGCGGGAGCTGTTGCGCGGCCTGGTGGACGTCCCCAGCCCCACCGGCGGCGAGCGTCCCCTGGCCGAGCACATCGCCGCCACCCTGACGGCCGCCGGTGTCACGGCGGCCGTCCAGCCGCTCGACGACCGGCAGGCCAACGCGTGGGGCCGGTTGCGCGGCGACGGCGGCGGCCCCGACCTCATGCTGTACGCGCCGATCGACACGCTGACCACCGGCCGCGAGGACGAGGACGTCCCGTGGATCGGCCCCGCGCTGCGCCCCGACATGCGCCCCGCCGCCCGCGTCGAGGGCGACCTGGTGACCGGGCTCGGCGCGGGCAACCCGAAGGGGCACGCCGCCTGCGTGCTGATGGTCGCCGAGGCCGTCCACCGGGCCGGGCTGCCGCTGGCCGGGGACCTGCTGGTCGCCTTCGGGTCGGGCGGCATGCCCGCCAACGCCGCGCCCGGCGCAGGACGGCGCAATGTCGGGCAGGGGGTCGGCTGCTCCTACCTGCTCGAACAGGGGATCTGGGCGGACTTCGCGGTGATCGCCAAGCCGGGGTGGACGGTCTCCTGGGAGGAGGTCGGGCTGGCCTGGTTCGAGGTCGTCGTCCACGGCGTCCACACCTACGCCGGCTCACGGCACCGTCTGCCGTACGAGAACGCGGTCGCCAGGGCGGGCGAGGTCGCCGTACGGCTTGAGCGGTGGTTCGCCGGGTACGCCGAGCGGCACACCGAGGGGACGGTCGCCCCGCAGGGCGTCGTCGCCGCGATCGAGGGGGGCTGGCCGTACCGGGCCGCGGTGACCCCGGCCGCGTGCCGGTTGCTCGTCGACCTGCGGCTGAGCCCGCGCACGACCCCCATGGAGGCCAAGCGGGAGTTCGGCGCCGCGATCGAGGAGATCCGCGCCGAACTGCCCGGCGTCCCGGTGACGTTCGAGATGGTGCTCGCCGTACCCGGCACCGCCTCCGACCCCGGGGGCTGGGTGGCCCGTGAGGCCGTCGCCGCCTGGGAGGCCGCCGAGGGGCGTCCGCACGAGGTGGCCCTCGGCAACAGCGGCGCCACCGACGCCAACATCCTGCGGGGACGGGGGGTGCCGACCGTGCGGATCGGCATGCCCAAGATCGCCGGGCTCGACTTCTCCCTGGGGATGAACACCGCCGACGTCAGGGAGATGGAGCGGCTCACCCGGCTGCTGGTCCGCGTCGCCGTCAACACGGTCACCAGGTCCCGCACGGAGGTGGGCATATGACCAAATCGGTCACAGAGGGTAGCTATTTCGAATGGAACGCACCAAACTACTCCTCACAGGTCTCCGAACCACCTGGGAGGTCCCTGCGATGACGGTGCTCCCGTTCGCCCGCGCCGGATCGACGCCGGGCAACGCCGAGGCGATGAACTCCGTCCTGGGCAAGGCCCGTCTGATCATCGAGGCCTTCACGGCCGAGGACGACGCCCTGTCCCTGTCCGAGCTGGTCAGGCGCACCGGGGTGGCCAAGGCGAGTGTGCACCGGCTCGCCCAGGAGCTGCTCGGCTGGGGGGTGCTCGAACGGGCGGGCAGCCACTACCGCCTGGGGCTGCGGCTCTTCGAGATCGGCCAGCGGGTGCCCAGGCAGCGGATCCTGCGTGAGGCGGCCCTGCCGTACATGGAGGATCTGCTGCTCGCCACGCACGAGACCGTCCACTTCGCCATCCACGACGGCCTCGACGTGCTGTACGTCGAGAAGCTCATGGTGCACCGGGGCCTGCGCAAGCAGTCCCGGGTCGCCGGGCGGCTCCCCCTGTTCTGCACCGCGACCGGGAAGGTGATCCTCGCTTTCTCCCCTCCTGCCCTCTTCCACGAGGTCGTACGGCGCGGCCTCACCCCCATGACGCACCGGACGATCACCCAGCCGGGGCTGCTCCAGGCCCAGATCGCCAGGGTCAGGGCGGAGCACCTCGCGGTCGAGGCCGAGGAGACCAGGCTCGGTTACACGAGCCTGGCCGTGCCCGTCTTCGGGGACACCGGCGCGCTCGCGGGCGCGTTGTCGATCACGGCGCCCACCTTCAGGATGAACCACGGCCGGTTCACGGCCGCGCTGCGCACCGCGGCGCTCGGTGTCTCCAGGACGCTCCAGGCGACGGGCTGACGCCTACGCGGAGATCGGGTGCCCGGCGAGGAAGGCCAGGCTCAGCCCGTTGTAGCGCGCGGCCTGCTCGTGCTGGGGCCAGTGGCCGCACTCGTCGAACAGCACCAGCTCCGAGCCCGCGATGGCCTTGTGCATCGCGGCCGCCTCGGGCACCTCGCCGAAGGGGTTGTCACGGCCCCACACGATCAGGGTCGGCACGTCGAGCCTGGCGAGGTCCTCCGGACGCAGGATGTTCCGCAGCCGGGTCTCCATGTCCTGCAGGCACAGCAGGTTGCCGATGTTGGCGGCGAAGCCCGGCCGGTGGTAGACGGCGTGCCTGACCGCGACCAGTTCCTCGGTCGCGTCCTTCGCGTCGGCCATCAGCAGCCGCAGCCGCCGCCTGGTCAGGTCGATGTCGTCGCCGGTGACCGCCTGCCTGGTCGAGGTGCGGATGCGCTCCATGACCTTCGGGTTGGCCACGGTGCCCCCGGCGCAGAGCAGTTGCAGGGAGGCCACCCTCCCCGGCGCGTCGATCGCGGTGCGCGCCCCGACCCAGCCGCCGAGGGACTCTCCGACGATGTGGGCGCTCTCGATCCCGGCCGCGTCCATGTAGGCGAGCAGGTGGTCGCGGTAGCGGGGGATCTCGTAGGGGTAGTCCGGCATGCCGGTGTATCCGTGGCCGAGCATGTCGATCGCGTGGCAGGCGTAGCGGTCCGCGTGGGCGCCGAGATTGCGGGCGAAGGCCTCCAGGTGGCCGCTGGTGCCGTGCAGGAAGATCACCGGCTCACCGGTCCCCGCCTGCAGGGAGCGGGTGGGGACGCCCCCGGCGTCGACGGTGGTGACCCGGAAGTCGAGACCGGTCAGTTCGGTCCAGATGGTGGTGGTCATGGGGTTCTCCTCCATGGTCGTTCAGGGGTGGTCGACGGAGCGCAGGAAGCCCTCGACGACGGCGTGGTAGGCGGCGGGCCGTTCCTCCTGCAGGTGGTGCGAGACGTGGTCCATGACGTGCAGGTTTCCGCGCCTGAGCATCCGCGACAGCATGAGCGGGTAGTCGGGGGTGAGGAAGGCGTCCTCCCGCCCCCAGATGAACAGCGCCGGCGCCTCGACCAGCCCGAGCTCGGCGGTGAGGTCCTGCCAGTCGCCCCGGGGCGAGTCCGTCATCGCGGCGAGTTCGCGCTCCCCGGGGTCGAGGCTCTGCCGCCAGCGCATGTCCACGGTCTCCTCGGGCAGGCGCGCGGCGTCGTACCACTCCAGCCGGGTGATCAGCTCGCGCATCTTCTCCCGGGTCGGTCCCCGCCCGCCGTAGTAGACGTCGCGGGCGGCGCGGCCCCGGTGCCCGCGCTCCGGCAGGGGCGCCAGAGGACCGTAGAAGACGGGCATGCTGCCGGTCACCACGAGGGAACGGACACGATCGGGGTATCGGGCCGCGAGGCACAGCGCGATGGTGCCGCCCCAGGAGTTGCAGACGAAGTCGGCCCTCTCGACGCCGAGGACGTCCATGAACGCGACGGTCTTCGCGGCATGAAAGTCCCACATCGGCCCACTGATTCGGCATTTTTCGGATTTGCCGTACTGGAGGATGTCCACGATCAGGCACCGCCGGTCGGCCGAGAAGTACGGCGCGACGGGCCCGAAGTCGCTCCAGCCGGTGCACCCGGGGCCACCACCGTGCAGGAAGATCGTGTCCGGCCCCTCCCCCAGCTCGTGGAAGTGGTACCTGACGCCGTCCGCGTCGGCGAAGCGGCTCTCGGGCGGGACGCCCGCCGCCGGTGAGGGCGTGCCGGTCATCGGTGACCTCCCGCGGGGTCGAGTACGGCCACGCCCATCCCGGTGAGCCACTCGGGCATGGGCGCGTAGACCAGCGGCGTGCCCGGCACGAAACCGAGCGCGGCGGCCATCACCAGCCAGGTCCGCAGCTCCTGGCCGCCGTTGCCCGCCGCCTCCTCCACCTCGGCGGTCGTCAGGGAGGCGTAACGGCGCAGACGGCCGCCCGCGAGGTCGTCGAGGAAGGCCCGGTCGAACTCGGGGAAGATCGTCGGGCGGGCGGCCACGATGATCTCCCTGCGCCGTCTGTCGTAGCGTTCCCACTCGCCCCGCCCGTTGGTCCAGGCATCCACCAGGAAGGCCTCGTCGTCGTCCTGGGGGTCCGCCCAGTCGCTCGGCCACGGCAGCCGGTGGGACAGCCCGCCCGAGGCGACCACCACCACGCGCCGGTTCCCCGCGATCCGTCCCACGGCCCCGGCGAGGTTCTCCCCCAGCCGGACGCAGCGCGCCAGTGTGGGCAGCGGCCGGGCGAAGACGTTGACGACCAGCGGGACGACCGGCACCTCCAGGTCGCCGAGCAGGTACTGGATCGCGTGCGACTGCCCGTGGTCGATCTGCAGCCGGGCCGAGATCGCCACCTCGGTGCCCGCCTCGACCAGGTCGGCCGCCAGTGCCCGCGCGAAGGCGGGGTCGGTCCGCTGGGGCCCCTTGGGGGTACCCGCCTCCCCCATGGCGACGACCTCGCCGACGCCCACGGTGAAGGCCGGGACCAGGTCCAGCCAGAGGCCGCGGAAGTGGTTCGACCCGACGATCACCACCACGTCGGGGCGCGCCAGCTCCACCCGGTGTCTGGCGGTCTCCAGCGCGTCGCGGAAGGCCTCCGCCCGGTCGGTGTGCACGACCCGGTCCCAGTGCGTGTTCATCAGGGTCGAGTGGGACGCCCCGACCCCGAGCACGATGTCAGACATATCCGGCCCTCAGTCCGTGTTCCCTGCGCGCAGCCGTTCGAGGCGTTCCTCGGTGGTGTCCTCGGCGAGTTTGCGCCACCGCAGGAGGGAGTCGTCGGGACGGTAGAGCTTCTCCGGCGGCGCGTCGGTGACCTCGACCATCCACTTGTCCTGGCCGGAGAACTGGCCGTGGAAGAGCCAGCGCACCGCGCCGAGATACTTGGCGTAGAACGACAGCGCCCGGACACCCCTGCTGAAGTCGGCCAGCACGCCGACGTACAGGTGGTTCTCCGCGTCGACCGGCACGTAGAACTCGTAGTGGATGAAGGTCGGGTAGACGATCCGCAGGACGCCCGGCATGCCGACCGAGGCGAACCCGGGGAACTCCTGGGCCGCGATCGTCGGGTTGACCCGGCGGTGCGAGGCGGTGTTGCCGATGTTCTGGACCGTCCTCGGGGGGCGGGCCTTGTACCACGCCGTCCCCGACCACCTGCCGAGGCCGGGGAAGTCCGCCTCCCAGAACTGTTCCCGCTGCACCCGGTAGATCCAGCGTCCGCGCCTGACGATGCTCGTGGTGTTCCAGACCGGCATCGGTTTGAACAGCCGCCACAGCGCGGTGCGGTGGAGATACTTGGCGTGCCCCTCGTCGTAGCCGTTCTCGCAGGCGAACCGCCAGTTGCCCGCGCGCGCCTGGATCCGCTGGCCCACGACCGCCGGGTTGCCGACCAGTTCCTCCGGCAGCTGCTCGTCGATCGGGTGCGGCCTCTCGCCGTCGCCGACGTACACCCAGACCAGGCCCAGGCGCTCCTCGACGTCGTAGGTCGGCTGGGTGACCTTGCCGCAGATCGGCGACCCCGGGCCGTCGGTGATCGCGGCCTTCAGGACGCCCGTCTCCAGGTCGAAGGTCCATCCGTGGTAGACGCAGGAGATCGTCCCGGGGAACTGCTTGTCGCCGTGGCTCAGCGGAACCCCCCGGTGGGGGCACCGGTCCCGCATGCCGTACACCCTGCCCCGGTCGCGGATGACGAACAGGCGCTCGCCGAGCAGGGTGACGGGGCGCGGCTTCTCACCGACCTGCGAGGAGAAGCAGACCGGGTACCAGTAGCCGCGGAAGCCCGCCGCCGCGGCCTGGTAGTGCGGCCAGCTCGACCAGTCCTGACGGCCCGGCAGCCTGCCCGCGCGGTGCCCCCTCGCCGGACTCACGGTCGGATTCACGGTTGGATCAACGGTTTCGGTCATGTCTGCTCCAGTCGCCTCACGCCGGTGCCGGGAGCAGACCATCCGGCCCGGGGCCCGGGGAAGGAACCCGGTTCACCCAGCGGACCGCGCGGCGAAGCGCACGGCGGTCCGGTGAGCGGTCCCCGCCGCGGGACCTGACCGGGGTGCCCGGCCTACGTTCTGCTGCGAGAACGCACCGACCCCCAGGGAGCCCGTGGTGAGCACCCCCACACCCGTCTCGGCCGACGTCCTCGTCGTCGGCGCGGGGCCTGCGGGACTGTACGGCGCCTACTGCGCCGGGTTCCGCGGCCTGTCCACCGTCGTCGTCGACGCCCTGCCGCAGGCGGGCGGCCAGGTGACGGCCCTGTATCCGGAGAAGGAGATCCGCGACGTCGCCGCCCTCCCCGCGGTCAGGGGCAGGGACTTCGTCGCCGCCCTGGTGGAACAGGCCTCGGCCTTCGGCGCGACCCGCCTCATGGGCAGGCGGGCCGTACGGCTCGAACACCGCGACGGCGAGCCGGTCGTGACGCTGGACGACGGCACGGTCGTCAACGCCCGCGCCGTCGTGCTGACCTCCGGGATCGGCACACCGACCCCGCGCCCGCTGGAGTGCGGCCAGGAGTGGCTCGGCACGGGCCTGTCGTACTTCGTGACCGACCCCCGGGCGCACACCGGCCGGGACGTGGTGGTCGTCGGCGGCGGCGACAGCGCCCTGGACTGGGCGGACACGCTCGGCCCGATCGCGCGTTCGGTGACCCTCGTGCACCGGGGGGCCGTCTTCCGCGGGCACGCGGCGACCCTCGACCGCGTCAGGGCCGGGCGGGCGCGCGTCCACACCGAGACACGCGTGACCGCGCTCGAAGGGGACCTCGTCGCGGGCCGCCTGGCGAAGGTACGGCTGCGGGCCCGCTCCGGCGAGGAGACGGTCGTCGCGGCCGACCACGTGATCGCCGCGCTCGGCTTCGTCAGCGACCTGGGCCCGCTGCGGGACTGGGGGCTCACCCTGCGGGGGCACACGGTCGCCGTCGACCGGTCGATGCGGACCAACCTGCCCAGGGTGTACGCCGCGGGCGACCTGGCCGGTTACGAGGGCAAGGTGCGGCTGATGTCCGTCGGCTTCGGCGAGGCCGCCACCGCCGTGAACCACGTGGCCGTCGACCTCGACCCCGGCCTGTCCCTGTTCCCCGGCCACTCCACCGACGGCCCCTGACCCCCGAAAGGACACCACCGTGACCTATGTGATCGGCCCCGGCTGCATCGACGTCCTCGACCGCTCCTGCGTCGACGTCTGCCCCGTCGACTGCATCCACGTCGGCGAACGCAAGAGCTACATCAACGCGAGCGCGTGCATCGACTGCGGCGCGTGCGAGGTCGAGTGCCCCGTCTCCGCGATCGTCGTGGACCGGCGCGCCCGAGGGGACGAGACGCTGAACGCCCACCTTGAGGACTCCCGCGCCTTCTTCCTTGAGGTGCTGCCCGGCCGTGACCGGCCCCTCGGCGACCCCGGTGGCGCGCTGCCGACCGGCGAGA
Source organism: Streptosporangium sp. NPDC020072 (assembly GCF_040631445.1). NCBI lineage: Bacteria > Bacillati > Actinomycetota > Actinomycetes > Streptosporangiales > Streptosporangiaceae > Streptosporangium > Streptosporangium sp. NPDC020072. The sequence continues at coordinate 80,245 of NZ_JBEYAB010000011.1, forward strand.
TCGGCGTGGACACCCCCCTGGTCGCCGCGCACCCGAAGCGAAACGGCGGCCTTCCGTGACCCGCCCGGGCCGGACGAGCAGCTCCTCAGCCGAGGCTAGCGCCTCGTCCAGACCCATCCCCTGCTGTCCTCGTCGTGGGAGGGGCTGCCACCGACCGCGAACACCTGGTCTCCCCCGGGGACCTTGGCGATGTCGAACACCTCGGGTGCGTTGTTGGCTTTGGGCGCCTTCTCGCGGGTCCAGGACCGGCCGTCGAAGTGGAGCAGAATGCGATGCTCGTCGTAGGCGTAGTTGGAAGCGCCCAGCCATACCCCTCCATGGCCGTCCGGCGCCACGGATCCGAACGAGATCGCCTCCTCCGGGACGCCGCCGGGCAGGTCCCATCGGCTGCCGTCCCAGCGCATCAGCAGTGCGGCCTGGCGGCGGCCCGGCCGCATGATCGTGCCCGCGACCCAGACCTCTCGTGCCGACACCGCCACGACGTCGCGGAACGAGGCCTTCGCACCGCTGAGCGACGGCGGTGCGGGCACGGCTCTCCAGCGGCGGCCGTTCCAGTGTTCGATCGCGGAGACCTCCCCCAGATCATCGCGGGTGAGCGCCCACAGGTCGTCCGGGGCCGCCGCGCTCAATCTCTTCACGGACGAGGCCGAGGAAACAGGGACCTCGGCCCAGCCCGATGGGGACCAGTGCGCGAGAGGGAGGGGGCGCCAGCGCGGATTCTGCCGTGTCCCGGTGATCTGGCCGCCGGCGATCCACACGTCCTCGGGACCGGCGACGACGGCGTCGTTCAGGCGGGCCGAGCGCGGCCAGGGTGGTCTTCCCCGGCTTGTCCACCGGCGGCCGTCCCAGCGCCACATGTCCGCGTCCTGGTCGAAGATCCAGACATTGGTCGCGGCCGTTCCGGAAACGACCGTGGGATACCGCAGGCTCCCCGGCGGGCGGGTGGACCGCCATTCGTGTCCGTCCCAGCGCCACAGGCTGCCGCCGTACGGGCCGACGGGCTCACCGTCGGTACCCACCGCCCACGCCTCTCCGGGCGCGACCGCGACGACCCTGGTCATCTCGGAGCCTCCATGGACCGTCTCGGTCCACACTCCCGCGGACAGGGGCGGGTCTCCCTCGGCCGGAGTGCCGTGCCCCGATGCTCTCCCCGAGGCGCCCCGCGAGTCCGCGGCGCCGTCGCCCGAACATCCCGCCGCGGCGACGCCCAGCACCGCGAGCACGGCCAGCGGCCCGATCATGAGCGAATCGCGCGGGAACCGTGCCATGGAGCAGAAGCCTACGCATCCCGATCGGATGCTGTTCGTCCGGTGAGGCGGCGGTGGCGGTGACCGGCGCGAAGCACCACATAAAAATTACGGACGGCGATGATTCCAGAACGTTCTCCTGGATAGCTGTCCTTTCTCGCGTTTTGGTGGAGTAAAGGGGGCGGCGATGACGACACATCACTCCGGCAGCGGCGACACGGCCACCATGCCGACGGACGTGAACGCCCGTCTGTCGTTCTTCGACCGCTTCGCCACCAAGGCCGCCGCCTTCGTCTCCGGTGCCTGGTTCTTTGCGATGTGCGTGCTGCTGGTCCTGGTCTGGGCTCCGTCGTACTTCCTCTTCGGTGACGTCGACACCTGGCAGCTGATCATCAACACGGCCACCACCATCGTGACGTTCCTGCTGGTGGCCCTGCTGCAGAACACGCAAAGGCGGGCCGATGAGGCCCTGCAGCACAAGTTGAACGCGATCGCCGACGCGCTGGCCGACCTGATGAAGCAGGTCGCCGCCGACCGGCAGCTGAAGCAGCTGCACGAGGACATGCGCGAGCTGCGTGCCGCCGTCGGCCTGGAGAACAAGGAAGGCACCTGATCCCGGCCCGCGGTAGCCGATCTCCACCGGCCGGATCGGACGTCGCCCGTACGGCCGACCGGCGGGCCCTGTCCGCCACCGGACAAGGCCGTGGACGGTCGGCGGCCGGTGTGCCCTTCCGGGGCAAGGACGGTGTTCGATCACCGAGCGCCCGCAGCGTGGACGCCCCGTCCTTCAGGCGCGGGAGGATGTCACAGGAACGCGCCGACGAGTGCGGCGAACTCCTCCGGTGAGGCGATCCGTACGCCCAGGCCCTCGGCCTTGGCCTTCTTGGACCCGGCCTTGTCTCCGGCGACCAGCAGCGACGTCTTGGCCGAGACCGCGGACGATGCCTTGCCTCCCGCCCGTTCGACGAGCTCGTTCACCTGGTTGCGCGACAGGTCCTGCAGGGGACCGCTCATCGCGCCGGTGACCACGACCGTCATCCCGGCCAGCGGCAACGCGGAGCCCTCGCCCTTCTCGTCCTCCTGGCCGTCGCCCGCCCCGTCGACCGCCACGGCCGGTGTGACGCCGGGCTCGACCATGTTCACCCCTGCCTGGATGAGTTTGTCGATCAGCGGACGCAACTCGGCCAGCTCGGCGACCACGTCCGGGGCCTTCTTCGGGCCGATGCCCTCCACCACCTGCAGTTCATCGGCGGACGCGGCGAGAACGGCCTCCATGGTGGCGAAGTGCCGGGCGATCCGGCGGCTCATCGACCGGCCCGTGCCGCGAACGCCCAGTGCGCAGAACACCCTGCTGAGCGGCCGGGTTTTGGCGGTCTCGATGGCGGCCAGCAGCTTGTCGGTGCTGGTGTCCCCCATCCGCTCCAGGGTGAGGACCTGGTCGCGGGTCAGGAGGAACAGGTCGGCGAAGTCGGCGATGAACCCGGCGTCCAGCAGCTGGACGATGCGGGACTCGGCCAGGGTCTCGATGTCGAGGCAGTCGCGACCGACCGCGTAGGCGATGGGGGCCAGCGCCCGGCAGGCCCGGCCCCGCACGCATCGCCACCGTTCCTGCGAGCTGTCGATGGCGTCTCCGCAGTTCGGGCACGCCTCGGGGAAGGCGATCGGCTGCTCGTCGCCGGTGCGCAGGTGCACCACCGGCGCCTCCACCCGCGGGATGACGTCTCCGGCCTTGTAGACGGTCACCGAGTCGCCCAGCATGAGACCGCGCCGGGTGATGTCGTTGGGGTTGTGCAGCGTGGCGTAGGTGACGATCGACCCGTCGAGCTCGACCGGCTCCAGCACCGCGCGCGGGGCGATGATGCCCGTACGGCCGGTGTTCCACTCCACCGCGACCAGCTTGGTGATCTTCTCGACGGCGGGCAGCTTGTAGGCGACCGCCCACCGGGGAGCGCGCGAGCTGAACCCGGCCTGCGCCTGGTCCTCCGCGAGGTCGCACTTGATGACGATGCCGTCGATGCCGAAGGCCAGATCCGCTCGCTGGGCGGCGATCTGCTCGACGCGGGCCTGGATCTCCTCGACGCCGGTGGCCGTGACGCCGGCGACCGGCGTGGCGGCGGTGGTCTGCACGCCCCACGTGGCGACCAGGCCCATGATCCGGCTGTGCGGCAGCTCGCGCAGCCGTACGGCCACCTCGGAGCCGTCACCGGGCGGCAGCGGCAGGGCACCGTAGCCGAAGAAGGTCAGCTCGCACACATACGGCCGGTCCTGGGCCCGCAGCGTGCCGGCGGCCGCGCTGCGCGGGTTGGCGAACGTGGTGCCGTCGTGGGCCTGACGTTTGGCGCACGCCGCCTCGAACTGGGCGGCGGTCATCATGACCTCGCCGCGGATCTCGACCGTGACCGGCTCGGTGAGCGCGCCCGGCAGACCGACGACCGTCCCGATCGCGTGACTGACGTCCTCCCCGGCCGTGCCGTCGCCGCGCGTGATGAGCTGGACCAGGCGGCCGTTGCGGTAACGGGCCGAGATCGCCAGGCCGTCAAGCTTGGGCTCCACGCTCCAGACGGTGACCGGACGGCCCAGGCGGCGCTCCAGCCCGGCGGCCCACTTGGCCAGGCCGTCGGCGGAGAACACGTTGTCCAGGCTCAGCATCGGGGTGCTGTGCGGGACGTCGCCGACGACGGCGCCTCCGGCGACCTTTCCCGTGGGCGAATCCGGCGACACGTCGCCCGGGTGCTCGGCCTCGTAGGCCTCGATGCCGCGGACCAGCCGGTCGTAGTCGTCGTCGTCGAGGGAGGAGGTGCCGTCGCCGTAGTAGGCGGCGGCGGCGTCGACCGCCAGCTGGACCGCCGCGGCGTAGGCGGCCCGGTCAGCGGGAACGGTGAGAGGAGGCGTGTCGCTCATGAGGACATCCTGTCGAACGGAACCGACATTCTCCGGACCGCGAGCGTGCGGTGAACAGGGGTGGTCAACCGGCCGTGCGCGTCGTCCGAACGATCACGCGGAGCCCACGTGCCCTCACGGAAGGCCGGACGGCCCAAACCGGGCCGGTTCCCTGTGCGCGCACGTCAGGCCCTGCCCCGTCGATTCACGGCCGAGGCCACGAGGGCCCCTCGGGACCCGAACGTGTTTTCCGGTCCCTGGCCCGTGCGCCCGCTGGGAGCGCTATGCATGCCATACGCCCGAAATATAAGGACTTGTAGGGTTCTCCGCCCCCCATGTCGATGGCACCGTTGGGGCAGCCCTGGCCGGCCACGGCTCCTTGCGCCTGCAGACAAGGAGTCATCGCGTATGAACCTCAAAACCACGCTGGGAGCGTTCGCTCTCATGACGGTCGTCACCATGGGCACGACGGCGCCGGCGAACGGCGCGGAGACCACGAGCACGGCGTCCCGGCTCGCCACGGTGCACAGCGGTGCGGGAACGGCTGGCCGGGCGCTCCTGGGCTCGGGCAACAGTCACTTCAACGGCAACCCGGTGGCCGTCCAGACCACGTACTCCGGGGGCCTGTACTCCCTGAACGACCCCACCCGCCCCGGTCTGAGCTGCGGCCGTCTCAACGGCCCCGTCCTCACCAAGCCGACCGACACCTGGGGCGACGGAACCGGCACCAGTCTGGAGACCGCCTGCGTCGACGTCATGTTCGCCGCACAGAAGCACTGGGACATGCTGCGTGACTGGCTGGGACGCAACGGCGTCGACGGAGCCGGCCACTCCTACCCGGCATCCGTCGGCCTCAACGACGTCAACGCCTACTGGGACGACAACCGCGCCGTCTTCGGCCACAACAGCGCCCGCACCGACCAGCTCACCTCACTCGACCTGGTCGGATACCACTACGGCCTCGCCGTCTACGCCAAGACCGGTTACGACGACGGCAACGGCCCGGAGGCGCAGTCCCTCCGCCTGTCGGCCGCCGACATCTTCGGCACCCTGACCGAGCACTACGCCAACCACCCCCCTGCCCTGGACGAACCGGACTACCTGATCGGCGAGGAGGTGAACATCGTGGGCGGTGGGCCGCTCAGGAACATGTACAACCCCTCACTGACGGGTAACCGGAACTGCTACCCCCTCTCCATGATCCCGCCCGCCGACGGCGGACCGCAGGACCACTGGTTCTACCTGCTCGCCGAGGGCACCAACCCGCCGGGCAAACCCGCCAGCCCGGTCTGCGCGGGCCCGTCCACGCTGACCGGCGTCGGCATCCGGAAGGCCGCCCGGATCTTCTATCAGGGGATCCAGCGCAAATCCCTCGGCTGGTCGTACGGCAGGGCACGCGTGGCCACCATGCTGGCCGCGAAGAACCTCTACGGCTGCCCCGAGATGAACGCGACCAAGGCCGCGTGGACCGCCATCCGCGTCCCCGCCCAGGCCGGCGAGCCGACCTGCTCGACGCCCACTCCCCCGCCCTCCCCCTATCCCAGCGGGATCACGGTCGACCCGCCCTCGGCCACGGTCAGCCCCGGCGGGTCCACCACCGTCCAGATCAGGCTGTCTCCCGACACGACCCAGCCGGTGACCCTGTCGGCCACCGGCACCCCCGCGGGGACGACCGTCAACATCGTCCAGGCCGGTCAAACCATCACGGCGACCATCAACGTCTCGGCCGGCGCCCCCCTGGGTACCCACACCATCACCTTCGTCGCCACCTCCGGCGGCTCCGCCAAGACGGCCCATTTCACCCTCACGGTCATGGGGGAGGGCGATCAGGCGACGCCTTGACGAACGACCGCCACGGGTGCGGCCGGAGGAGGGGCGGCCGCGGAGACCGTCCGCCCCTCCGGCCGCCGGGACACTCCGGTGGTGTCGCACGGGTGCCTCAGGCGACGGCGGTTCCCTCAAGTTCGACCATCAGGTCGGGGATCGCCAGCCGTGTCACCCCGAGCATCGTGGTCGACGGCGCCACCCCGGCGGCACCCAGCCGCGACGCCAGCACGCCGTAGTGCTCGAAGAGCCGGTCCACGTCGGTGGTGTAGACGTTGAGCCGGACGAGGTCGGCGAGGGTCATGCCCGCCTCACCGAGCACGGCCTCCAGGTTGTCCAGGCTCAGCGCCAGCTGCGCCGCCATGTCACCGGCGTGCCGGGGCCTGCCGTCGCCGCCCATCGCGGTCTGCCCGGCGCAGTACAGGGTCCGGGTCTGCCCGGAGACGAGTTCCCCCTGGTTGTATCCCAGCTCCGTCGACCAGGCCCACGGGTTGACCGCCGTTCGCTCCACTGCCATGTCAGCTCCATTCGATACATTCATCGGCCCGATGGCCATGTCACCAAGCCTCCCGGCAAATCACGACATCTTGTGTCGTGTATTCCAGTAGTGTTTTTGCGTGCGTGCCGATCGGCTGGTCTCGCTGGTGCTGCTGTTGCGGCGGCACGGCCGGCTGTCCGCGGTCGCGCTGGCCCGCGAGCTTGAGGTGTCCACCCGCACCGTGCTGCGCGACATCGAGGCGCTGTCGGCGGCCGGTGTCCCGGTCTACGCCGAACGCGGAAGGCACGGCGGGTTCTCGTTGCTGCCCGGGTTCCGGACCGAGCTGACCGGGCTGAACCACGACGAGGCCCTCGCCCTGCTGATCGCCGGGTCCCGGCGCGGCGCGCAGGCGTTCGGCCTCGGCTCGGCACTCGCCTCGGCGATGCTCAAGGTGATCGACGCGCTGCCGGAAAGCCATCAGGGCATCGCGGCCGAGGCGGCCGAGCGGCTGCTCATCGACCCGGAGACCGACCTCCTCTCGCGCCGGTCGGTCGCCGAGGAGGTGCCGGACGCCGTGGTCGCCGAGATCCGGCGCGCGGTGCTCGCCGGGCACAGACTGCGCATCCACTACGCGGCCGTCGGCCAGGCCCCGAGGTGGCGCACCGTCGATCCGATCGGCCTGGTCACCGTACGCGACCAGGGCTACCTGCTGGCCACGCGGTCCGGCGCCGACCGCACCTACCGGCTGTCCCGGGTCCTGGCCGCCGAGAGGCTCGCCGAGCCCGCGCGGCGGCCGGACCGGGTCGATCTGGACCGGGCCTGGCAGGAGCGCGGCACGCGGTTCCGCGCCGGCGGCGACCAGGTCGCCGTGCTGGTACGGCTGGCCCCGGCCAGGCGGGAGGAGCTGGTGGGCACCGCGCTGGCCGTCCTCGCCGAGGAGGCCGACCCGGACGGCCTGCTGCGGATGGAGGTGACCTTCCAGGACGCGAGACACGCCAAGTGGGCACTGTGGCAGCTCGCCCTGGACGCCGAGGCCCTGGCCCCGCGGTGGTTGCGCGCCTGGCTGCGCGAGCGCGCCACCGCGATCGCCACCCGCTACGAGGACCACCCCGAGGACTGACGGGTGCCGGGCCGTACGGCGGGCTCAGCGCAGCAGGCGGTCGAGCAGTTCCGCGCGCGTGTGCACGCCGAGCTTGGCGTAGATCGACTTGAGGTGGTGCTTGACCGTGTGCGGGCTGATGAACAGCTCGGCCGCGATCTCACCGTCCCTGCGGCCGGTGAGGGCGCGGGTGGCGATCTCGGCCTCGCGCGGGGTGAGGGACGCCAGCCGGTACGGGGCGACCAGGCGCGCCGTACCGTCCCGTACGGTGATGACCGAGACGATCACGTCCGGCTGGCCGGGCAGCCGTTGCGAGGTGACGGTGAGGTGCGGCCCGGTCTCCAGGGCGCCGTCCGCGCTCCAGGAGACGACCGTCCTGTCCCCGTCGCAGTCGAGCAGCCGCTCCACCTCCGGGCGGTCGTCGCCGAGCCTGGCGAACAGGGACAGGGCGGGCGCGTTGAGGTGGCGCCGCGCCAGCGCCAGGTCGGTCAGCACGACCGGCGTGCCGCACCGGTCGAGCGCCTCGGCCAGCTGGTGGCGTTCACGCTCGATCGAGGACCGCTCGCGCACCGCGGACACCGCGATGCCCAGCACCATGGCCGCCACGTGGGCGGCGTCGCGGTCGGCCTCGGTGAACTCGGGCTGCCCGTCCCGCCGGGCCAGGTTCAGCGTGCCCGCCACCTCGGCGCCGACGACGAACGGGGCGCACAGCACCCGCGCCATGGCGTGCGGGGCGAACACGTCGTGCACGATGGGCAGCTTCAGCCACTCCTCCCTCGGCATCAGCGAGTCGCTGTCGCACACCCGGCGTTCGCGCAGGGCTCGCTGGACGACGGGGTCCCGGTCGCGGCCGTGGCGCTCGTAGCTGCGCACGTAGTAGTCGCCCAGTCCCCGCACCCTGGCCGCGGCGGGGCGCCCGGTCACGTTGTCGTGCACGTAGACGCCCGCGGCGAAGGAGTCGAACCTGCCCGGCGCCTCCTCAAGGAAGTCGAGGAAGCGGTCGAGCAGCCGTTCGAGGGAGGGCGAGGCGACCAGCTCGGCGACGAGCGCGGGCGGCAGCGATCGGACCGGATCGGCGGCGGGACTGCCCATCAGATTCTCCCGAGGGGACTGTCGCCTTCAGGCGACGGGGGCATCGCCGCACCGCCTATGCCAAGGCGGGCGTGAGCATCCGCTACGGCGAGCAGTCGGCCGAACTGAAGCACATCCGCGCCGACGACCCGGACGGGCAGGGGCGCTGGTCCTTCTCCTCCCAGCAGGCCACCCTTCGACGGCTCGACAGGGCGTTCCGTGCGTTCTTCGACCGCGTCAAAGCAGGCCGCACGCCCGGTTTCCCGCGGTTCAAGGGGCGGGGCCGGTTCGACACCGTTGAGTGGCCCAGGGACGGTGACGGCTGCCGGTGGGACTCCCAGCCCGAACACCCCAGCGCCACCTATGTCCGCCTTCAGGGTGTCGGGCATGTCCGGGCGCACCGGCACCGGCCGGTCAAGGGCCGCGTGAAGACGATCGGCGTCAAATGGGAGGGCGACCGCTGGTATGTGGTGCTGTCGTGCGACGACGTGCGCGCCGAACCACTTCCCGCCACGGGCACGGCGGTCGGCATCGACATGGGCGTCGCCTCGCTGGTGACCACCTCCGGCGGCGAGCACGTCGCCAACCCGCGCCACCTGGCCGCGACCGCCGATCGTCTCGCGCAGGCTCAACGAGCCCTGGCCCGTAAGAAGAGAGGCTCCACGCGGCGCCGTAAGGCGGTCGCCCGTGTCGCCGCCCTGCACGGCAAGGTCCGCCGTCAGCGCCTCGACCACGGGCACAAGGCCGTGCTCGCCCTGGTCCGCACTTACGACGTGATCGTGCACGAGGATCTGCGGATCGCGAACATGACCCGCTCGGCTGCGGGCACGGTCGAGCGGCCCGGCCGGAACGTCGCCGCCAAGTCCGGGTTGAACCGGAGCATTCTGGATGCGGGGTGGGGGGTGTTCCTGACGATTCTGTCGTACAAGGCTGAGAGCGCCGGTCGAGAGCTGATCGCGGTGAACCCCGCCCACGCCTCCCGCACCTGCGCCGCCTGCGGGCACCGCGCTGCGGAGAACCGCCTCACCCAAGCCGGGTTCCGATGCCGGGAGTGCGGGCATGCCGCGCACGCCGATGTGAACGCGGCGGTCAACATCTTGAGGGCAGGGCTTGCCCTTCGCCAGGCCGCGGAAGCGGCTTAGCGAGAAGCCGCTTCCTTCAGGGAACGGAGGAGTCACGACGTGCTCCACTCTCGACACGCCCGGCCGGGCGGCCCGCCCGGACCGGCTTCCTCCCACCTTCCAGGAGGACGGCCGTGGCCGCCAAGCGTCGGGTCCGCTCAGCGGACCCGCGCCCGGCGGCTCGCCATCCGGCCGGGTCCGGCGGGCCGTCATCGGCCGGGTCCGCCGAGCCGCTGTCCGGCCGGGGCCGCCGGGGCCGTCATCCGGCCAGACGGCCGTGGAGGAAGAGCAACGGCTCACGCTCGGGTTCGGCGGCCAGTGAGACCACCCGCCCGATGAGCATCCAGTGTGAGTTGTTGCGCAGCGTTCCCGCCAGGCGGCACTCGAAGCTCGCCGTGGTCCCGGCGAGCAGCGGCGCGCCGACCACGCCGGGGACGTGGTCCACGTGCTCGAACTTGTCGGAGTCCTTCGAGGCGAACAGCCGGGCCGTGGCCGCCTGCCCCGAGGAGAGCACGTTCACCGCGAACACCCCGGAGCGTTCGATCGCCGACCAGGTGCGGGAGGTCGCCGCCAGGCAGACCAGCACCTGGGGCGGGTGCAGGGTGAGGGAGGTGAAGGCGTTGACGGTGCTGCCGTACGGCGTGCCGTCCAGGGTCGTCGTGACGACCACGACCCCGGTGGGGAACTGGGCGCACGCCGATCTGAAGGCCTCGGGAGTCGGCTCGGTCGACGGCTCGCACGAGGTGGCCCCGTTCATGACGCCGTGCGCAGGGCCGGTGCCTGGCCCGGGTCGAGCCCCATCGAGATCAGACCGGCCATCTCCGCGCACGCCAGCGCGTTCGGCGGCATGATCGGGCCGGTCATGGCGTCCCGCAGCATCAGCTCATAGCCCTTGGCCCGCATCAGCGAGTTGAGGCCGCCCGCCGTCGTGCCGAGCGTGGAGATCGTGTGGATCGCCGTGCCGACCATCAGCTTCGCCCGCAGGAACGCGGCGCAGGTGTTCAGGCTCGGCCCGCTGTTCTCGTCGGCCTCCCAGGCCGCGTGGTACATCATCAGCCTGGCCGCCTCGATCTGGGCCGCGATGTGCCCCATCGCGGTGCTGATCGTCGGGTGGTAGCCCATCGGCTGGGCGTGGCCCTTGGCCGTGCGCGTCCCGAGGGCGTTCCGCAGCCACTCCGCCATCGCCTCGGCGACACCGAGGTAGACGCCGGTGTAGCCGCCCCACGCGATGTGGGCCTGGGCCACGATCCAGTTGCCGAGGAAGTCGCCGAACTCGCACAGGACGAGGTCGTCCGGCACGAACGCCCCGTCGATGCGGACCTGGTTGCTGCGGGTCGAGCGCATGCCCAGCGTGTCCCAGTCGTCGGTGACCGTGATCGCGCCGTCCTGGCGGGTCGGCATCAGGAAGCCGACCACGTGGGTCGGGTCGTCCGCCCACTCCGGGTGGGCGAACATGAAGGCGTAGTCGCTGGCCTCCCACAGGGAGGCGAACATCTTCGTGCCGCTGACCTCCAGGCCGCCGGGCACCCGGCGCGCGGAGAGGGTGGGCATGTAGGTGGCGGGCAGCAGGCTCGACGCGGACGGCTCGGACAGCGGCGCGCAGATCAGCGCGCCGTCCCGGACCACCAGGTCGGCCACCCGCTTCCTGGCGTCGGCCGGTACGGCGTCGAGTGTGGCGATGATGCGGGTGGCCACGTAGTGCATGTTGAAGCCGAGCGCGGTCGAGGCGTCGCCCTTGGCGAGCGCCTCGACGGTGGCCAGCCACTGGGTCGTCCTGGCCCCGAGGCCGCCGAGGTCGCGCGGGAGCGCGACGCCGTACAGGCCCGCCTCGCGCAGTTTGGCGAGGTTCTCCGTCGCGGTGCTGCGGTCGCGGTCGTGCTCCCTGGCATGGGGGGCGAACCCGGCGGCGAGTCTCGCGCCGAGCTCGGCCAGTTGCGCGCTGTGTTCGTCGAGGTCGAAGCGCATGGTGGTGCCTGTCTTCCTGGTCGATCTGTTCTGAAGGGTCTCAGGTCCACATCGGTGGACGGGCGGTGTCGAGGCTGGCGTGGACGACCTTGGTCGAGGTGTACTCCAGCAGGGTCGAGGTGGCACCCTCCCTGCCGAAGCCGCTGGCCTTGACGCCGCCCTGCGGCTGGCCGAGCGGTGTCGCGAACCAGGTGTTGATCCAGACCATCCCGGAGTCGAGGCGGTCCGCGAGCCGGTAGGCCTGGGCGAGGTCGGTGCTCCACACCCCGTTGGCCAGCCCGAAGGCGACCCTGTTGGCCCGTTCGACGACCTCCTCCTCCGAGGTCCAGGACTCCACGGTGAGGACCGGGCCGAAGAACTCCTCGCACGAGGCGCTGGTCGTGCCGTCCGGGGAGGCCAGGACGGTCGGCCGGTAGTAGCTGCCCCCGGCCAGTTCGCCGGGCATCTCCGGGACGTGCCCGCCCGCCCTGAGCCCCGCTCCCTCGGAGAGCGCGGCCCGCACCCTGGCGGCGACCAGGTCGCGGTGCCCGGCCGTCACCAGCGGGCCGAGCTGGGTGGCCGGGTCGAGGGCGTCGCCGACGACGATCGACTCGGCGCGGGCGACGACCCTTTCGAGGAGTTCGTCGTGGCGGTCCCGGTGCACCATGAGCCGTGAGGAGGCGAAGCACACCTCGCCGTTGGCGGCGAAGACGCCGGTGAGCACGTCCTCGGTGACGGTGTCGAGGTCGGCGTCCGGGCAGACCACCATGGCCCCCTTGCCGCCCAGTTCCATCAGCGCCGGGACCAGCCGCTCCGAGACGCCCCCGAGGATGCGGCGCCCGGTCTCGGTGCCGCCGGTGAAGCTGACCTTGGCGACGTCGGGGTGGGAGACGAGCGCGTGCCCGGCCTCGGGGCCGAACCCGGTGACGACGTTGACGACGCCGGGCGGGAACAGGTCCTGCACGAGCCGGACGAACTCCACCGTGCTGACCGAGGCCAGTTCCGACGGCTTCACCACGACGGTGTTGCCCGCGGCCAGGGCGGGCGCCAGCTTGTGCGCGACCGAGATCAGCGGCGAGTTCCACGGGACGATCGCGGCGACGACGCCGAGCGGGCGTGGGGTGGTGGAGACGTGGGCGCCGGGGCCGCAGGGCACGGTCCGCCCGTGCAGGTCGCGGACGACGCCGGAGAAGAACCGGAAGATCTCCGCGGCCGTCGGCACGTCGATCAGGCCGCCCTCGCGGACCGCTCTGCCGTTCTCGGTCGCGAGCAGGGCGGGCCAGCGTCCGGCGTCCTGGGTCAGCCGCTCGGCGACTGCCCACAGCAGGGCCTGCCGGGTGTCGAGCGAGGTCCGCCGCCAGGTGTCGAAGGCGCTCCTGGCCGCGGCGACCGCGCGGTCCACGTCGCCCGCCGTACCCTCGGCGACCTGCGCCCAGACGCGGCCGGTGCTGGGGTCGACGGCGGGGAAGGTCCGGGCGGCCCTGACCTCCTCGCCGCCGATCAGCAGGGGTTGCGGGGCGGCCAGCACGAGCCGTCCCCCCGTGGTGGCTTCGGTCGTGGTCATGTCAGAAGCCGATGTGCTGGGAGTGGAAGGGGTTGTCGATGCGGATGCGCCAGGTGCCGTCGGCCTGGCGGCAGAAGACGTTGCTGTCCACGGCGCCCATCTCGATCGGCTCCCCGTCGGGGCCGGTCCCGGTCAGGTGCCACCTGAGCGCGACCAGGGCGACGTCCCCCGCCTCGACCCGGTGCAGTTCCTCGATCGTCAGGTGGGGCTTGGTGTCGATGAACCGCTGGAGCGCCTCCCGCAGGGCGGGCAGCCCTCGGACGGGCTCCGTCCCCGGCGCGGTCTGGAAGACGGTGTTCTCGTCCCAGCAGGACACGGCCAGGTCGAGGTCCCCGGCGTTCATGGCCTCGACGAACAACTCGTTGAGCTCGGTGACGCTGTTGTGCGAACCCACGGTTACTCCTTGGTGAGGGGGGTGCGTTTCCCTCAACGTAGGTTCGGCCGCGGACGGCCACATCCCGCCGGGACGGGGTTCGCGGGCATCCCCTGTTCGGGGGATGCCCGTCAGTTCGCGGGGAAGGCGCCCGCGCGCAGGCTGGCGATGCCCATGTCGAGGGCGGCCTCCAGGTGGGTGGTCTCGCCGGTGGACATCTGGATCAGCACGCCGCCCTGGACGCACGCGAGCAGGGCCGCCGCGGCGCGGTCGGGGTCGACGGCGGGGTCGATCTCGCCGGCGCCCTGCATGTGCCGTACTCCGGCGGCGAGCTCGGCCTGCCAGCGGCCCATCAGCCCGGTGACCACGGCGCGGGCGCCGGGGGTGCCCTCGCCCAGGTGCGAGGTGACGGCGTTGAGCGGGCACAGGCCGCCCTGCCTGCGGTAACGCTCGACGACGGTGTCGCGCCACGACCACCAGGCGGGCCAGGAGGTGAGGTCGCCGAGCTGGGGCCGCTGGTCCTCAAGCACCCGGTCGGCCTCCAGGCGCGCCACGGCCAGCAGCAGTTCCTCCCTGCCGCCGGGGAAGTAGTGGAACAGCTGGCTCTTGCTGGTGGCGGTCCTGGCCAGCACGTCGTCGAGGGTCGTCGCGGCCACGCCGAACTCGCGGATGTGCGCGGCGGCGCCATCCAGGATGCGCCGCCGGGTCGCGGCCCCCTTGCGGGTGAGCGTGGGCATGACCACCTCCAGATTGGACTTTTCAGTCCATATTATCGCGCCAGTTTTGGACTTGACAGTCCATTTTATGCCGCGCAAGGTGGGTCGCGAAACCACCCGCCCATCTCAGAACGGGAAGGACCCCCATGTCTCTCGACCAGTACTACCTGCTCGGACGTTCCGGGCTGCGGGTCAGCAGGCTCGCACTCGGCACGATGAACTTCGGCACCGGCGGCTTCCACGCCGCGTACGGCAAGGCCCGGGACGAGATCCGCCCCGTCTTCCGCCGCTACCTGGAGACGGGCGGGAACCTCATCGACACGGCCGACTTCTACACCGCCGGAGAGAGCGAGACCATCCTCGGCGACCTCATCGCCGAGGCCGGGGTGCGCGACAGGGTGGTGCTCACCACCAAGTTCACCAACAGCGTCGAGCCCGGAGACCCGAACGCGGGCGGCAACGGCCGCAAGCACATGATCAGGGCGGTCGAGGCGTCGCTGCGCCGCCTGCGCACCGACCACATCGACCTGTTCCTGCTGCACACCTGGGACCGGATCACCCCCGTCGAGGAGGTCATGCGGACCTTCGACGACCTCACCAGGGCCGGGAAGATCCGTTACGCGGGCCTGTCCGACGTGCCCGCCTGGTACGCGGCCCGCGCCCAGACCCTCGCCGAGACCGGCGCCTTCCCCCCGGTGCTCTGCGTGCAGCTGCCCTACTCCCTCATCGACCGGGCGATCGAGTTCGAACACGTCCCGATGGGACGCGACCTGGGGGTCGGCATCACGGCGTGGAGCCCCCTCGGCGGCGGCTTCCTGACCGGCAAGTACCGGCGTGACGGACAGGGTCTGACCGGGCCGGGCAGGCTCGACCGCTCGGGCTCGGCCTGGCGGTCGTGGACGGACCGGGAGTGGCGGATCCTGACGGCGGCCGAGAAGGTCGCCGCCGAGCTCGGGGTGACGACGGCCCAGGTCGCCGTCAACTGGGTCGCAACCCGGCCCGGGATCGCCTCGGCGATCGTCGGGGCGAGCGACGTGCGGCAGCTCGACGGCACCATGGCCGCCCTCGGCTTCGAGATCCCGCCGGAGCTGCGCGCCGTCCTCGACGAGGCGAGCGCCGTGACACCCCCGCTGGTCTACGGCATGTTCACCCCGGAGTACCAGGGCAATCTGGTCAGCCCGGGGGTCAAGGTCGGGGACAAGCCCGCCGGATACGCCCCCGCCGTACGGAACTGGGTGGCCTGACGCCCGTCAGGGTGGGGAGTGGCACGGCCCCCCTTCAGCCCCGGCGCCGGGCCTGGCCTCGAAGACATGGACCCTGAGACCACGGGCGCGGCCACGGCCCGGGACAACCCGCTCGGCCGGTTCCTGCGCGCCCGCCGCGAGCGCCTGAGCCCCGAGTCTCGGATGGCCGTACGGTGCGAAACCCGCGTTTCCTGCGCCGGGCCGAGCGGCGATTGAAGAAAGCTCAACGAGACCTCGGGCGCAAGGCCAAAGGAGGCACGAACCGGGCCAAGGCCAGGGCCAAGCTCGCCAGAGCGTATGCCCGGGTGACCGATGCTCGCCGGGACTGGGCTCACAAACTCTCCACACGGATCATCCGCGACAGCCAAGCGGTGTACGTGGAGGATTTGGCCGTGTCCGGCATGGCTCGTACCCGACTCGCCAAGTCCGTTTATGACGCGGGCTGGGCGTCCTTCGTCGGGATGCTGGAGTACAAGGCGGCCCGCTATGGTCGCCACTTCGCCAAGATCGACCGATGGTTCCCCTCATCGAAGATGTGCTCCGAATGCGGGACCGTCCAGCGGTCGATGCCGTTGAACGTCCGGAAGTGGTCCTGCCCCTGCGGGGTGGTTCATGACCGGGATGTGAACGCGGCGAAGAACATCCTGGCCGCCGAGGTCGCCCCCCTGGGGATCGGGGTGACGATCGTCGAGCCCGGGGCGTTCCGGACGAACTGGTCGGGCCCCTCCATGCGTCAGTCCGGCGTCCACATCGACGACTACGCGGAGACGGCGGGCGCGCGACGGGCCTCGACCCTCGCCACGTACGGCAGGCAGCCCGGCGACCCGGTCCGCGCGAGCGAGGCGATCATCACCGCCGTCGGGTCGGAGCGGCCGCCGCTGCGCCTGCTGCTGGACAGGGCCGCCTACGACGTGGCCTCCGCCCGTCTCGGCACCCTCAGGACCACCTTCGACACCTGGCGCGACCTCACCCTCAGCGCCGACTACCCCGCCTCCTGACAAGGGGTCCGTGGATCTGGCCGCCCGCTACCCGGCAGGCGTCACCCTGGCATCTGTCATGCTCTGGCTCCGCGACTTCGAATTGCCAGACAGGTCCTAGGTTCGCTCCCGCTCGCGCAGGAGGGCCGCGTCTTCGACGTATCTGAGCAGCAGCCTGGCGAACTGGAGCCGTTCCCTCCTCGGCCAGCCCTCCGTGATCTGCTCGAACGCCTCGCGCTGCCCCTTGGCGAAGCACTCGCGCAGGTCGGCGCCCTGCTGGGTGAGTTTGAGCACGGTCCGTCTGCCGTCCTCCTGCGAGGCGGCGCGCAGCAGGTATCCGGAGGAGATGCAGTCGGAGACCATGCGGCTGGCGACCGACTGGTCGACCCCGAGCTCCTCGGCGACGCCGCCGACGGTCATCTCGTCGCGGCTGTCGGCGACGATGTTGAGCACCAGGTTGCGGGAGGCGTCCCTGCGTGAGGCGGGCACGCGCCGCCGCAGCCGGGCGAAGATGGGCCCGATGCCGTCGAGGAGGGCCTCCTCCTCCGGGGTCATATCGTCACCGCTGGTCATGGAGACATCCTAACCTTCACGACAAACAAACATACATATGCTTTATGACACGCACATGCATGCCATTAGTCATGTATTTTCTTGGGCACGGGCGGCACCCGGACCGCCCGTACCGTCCGCACCGCCCAGGGAGGCACAGTGCCCATGACCGCCGTGACCAACGCCCGCGTCTTCGACGGCGAACACGTTCTGCGGGAGACCACCGTCGTGATCGACGGCGGGGTCGTCACCGCCGTCGGAGGCGACGTGCCCGCAGGGGCGAACGTCGTCGACGCGGGCGGCGGCACGCTGCTGCCCGGCCTGATCGACGCCCATGTCCACACCTCCGAGCAGGCGCTGGCGTTCGCGCTGAGGTTCGGGGTCACGACCGAACTGGAGATGCAGGGGCTGTGGACCAAGCCCAACAGGGCCCGCCTCGACGGCGACGACGCCCTCGCCGACGTACGCTCCGCGGGGTTCGCCATCACCCCGCCCGGCGGCCACCCCAGCGAGCTGTTCCCACCGGGCACGCACTTCGGCGACAGTGGCCCCGCCGGCGGGCCGACCGGCGGCCAGGCCCCGGTGAAGCCGCTCTCGACCACCCCTCAGGAGGCGAGGGACTTCGTGCCGAAGCTCGTCGAGACGGGTTCCGACTACATCAAGTTCATGGTCGACGACGGCACGGTCGAGGGCCACCCCGGCCTGCCCATGCTCGACCAGGCGACCCTGAACGCCGGGGTCGCCGAGGCCCACCGGCACGGGATGCTCACCCTCGCCCACGTCCTCACCGTCGAGGCGACGCGCATGGCCGTCGAGGCGGGCGTCGACGGCCTGGCCCACCTGTTCATGGACCGGCCGCACGACGACGAGATCATCGATCTCGTCGCCCGCTCCGGCGCGTTCGTCGTCCCCTGCGTGGTCCTCAACGCCTCCATGACGGGGATCACCGGCGCCGACCTCGCCGAGGACCCGCGCGTCGGCTCCCGCCTGGACGAGGCCTGGCTCACCACGCTGCGCCGCTGCTACGGCCACTACCCCCAGGGCAGGCTGGAGGACGTCCTGGACACGGTCGGCGCCCTGCGCGACGCGGGCGTGGACATCCTCGCCGGGACCGACGCCGCCTTCCCGCTGCCCTTCCTCGGCGGTGTCGCCCACGGCGCCAGCCTCCACCGTGAGCTGCGCTACCTCGTCCAGGCCGGACTGACGCCCGTCGAGGCGCTGCGTGCCGCGACCAGCGTCACGGCACGCCGCTTCGGCCTCACCGACCGGGGCAGGATCGCCGTGGGCGCCCGCGCCGACCTGCTCCTCGTGGACGGCGACCCCACGACCGACATCTCCGCGACCCTGGACATCCGCGCCGTCTGGCGCCGCGGCACCCTGCTGGCCGCCTGAGCGCCCCCGCCGGACCGGGTCACCCCGGCAGCGCCGCCGCCTTGCGCAGCAGTACCGACCGTTCGCGGACGTTGCCGCACAGGCGGGCGGCCAGTTCGAACTCCGCGCGTGCCTCGGCGGCCCTGCCGAGTCTGGCCAGCAGTTCGCCGCGCACCCCCGGCAGCAGGTGCGAACCCGGCAGGCGACCGGCGACGGCCAGGTCGTCCACGATGCCCAGCGCCTGCCCCGGCCCGTCCGCCATCGCGACGGCGACCGCGCGGTTGAGCTCCACGACGGGTGAGGGCGCCACCCGGCCGAGCGCCTCGTAGAGGATCACGATCCGTCTCCAGTCGGTCTCCGCGACCGAGGGGGCCGACGCGTGGCAGGCGGCGATCGCCGCCTGGAGCCCGTACGGCCCGAGCCCTCGCCCGGCCCCCGCCGCGCGGGTGAGGGCGGCCAGTCCCCGGCGGATCGCCGAACGGTCCCACAGCCGCCGGTCCTGGTCCTCCAGGAGCACCGCCTCCCCGTCGGGGCCGGTGCGCGCGGGGAAACGCGCGGCCGTGAGCTCGAACAGGGCGAGCAGCCCGTGCGCCTCCGGCTCGGCGGGCAGCAGCGCGGTCAGCGTCCTGGCCAGGCGGATCGCCTCGTAGGCGAGGTCGGTGCGCAGCAGGTGGTCACCGGCCGTCGCCGTCGAGCCCTCCGTGAAGATCACGTAGAGCACGCCCAGGACGCCGCCGAGCCGCTCGCGCCGATCCTCCGGCGGCGGCAGCTCGAACGGCACCGCCGCCGCGGCGATCGTCTTCTTCGCCCGGGTGATCCGCGCCTGGACCGTCGGCACGGGCACCAGGAACGCCCTGGCGATCTCCTCGCTCGACAGGCCGCCGACCACGCGCAGGGTCAGGGCCACCCGCGCCTCCGGGGAGAGCACCGGGTGGCAGGCCACGAACATCAGCGCCAGGACGTCGTCGTCGATCCGTTCTGGATCCCACGGCAGGTCGTCCCGGTCCGGCGGGACCCGCGCGCCCGAGGTGGCCTCCCCCTCGGTGAGCTGCCCGGCGAGCATGGCGTAGCGCTCGCCCAGCGCCGCTCCGCGGCGGAAGCCGTCGATGGCGCGCCGCCGCGCGGTCGTCAGCAGCCAGCCCACCGGGTTGTCCGGCGTGCCCTCGCGCGACCAGGCGACGAGCGCCTCGGCGACCGCCTCCTGTGCGACGTCCTCGGCCAGCGCGAAGTCACCGGTGTAGCGGGCCAGCGCGCCGACGATCCTGGCCGACTCGATCCGCCAGACGGCCTCGACGGCCCGCCGTACCGGCTCACCCACTGTTTCCGCGCTCATCCTCTGTGCTCGTCTTCCGCGCTCGCCTGCCGCGCTCGTCTTCTGGGCCCGTCCCGGCGGTCAGAGCTGGCCGGTCCGCTCGCGCCACTCCCGCTCCTTGGCGACCCACTCGTTGTCCTGGGGGAACTCGTCGATGCCGGGCACCCGGCGGATCTCACACTTGGCGCCGGCCATCATGGGGATCCGCCTGGCCCACTCGACCGCCTCCTCCTTGGAGGCCACGTCGATCAGGTAGAAGCCGCCGAACAGCTCCTTCGTCTCGCCGTACGGGCCGTCGGTGACCACCGGCGTCTGTCCGCTGAAGTCGACGACCACGCCCTGGGCCGGGTCGTCCAGGCCCTCGGCGGCGACGAGCACGCCCGCCTTGATCAACTCGTCGTTGAAACGCCCGACCGTTTCGAGCATCTCCTCGAAGGGCGTCTTCATCATCTCGGCGAGGCTCTCGTCCGTGCCCCTCATGATCAGCATGTACTTCGCCATCTCCGGTCTCCTCCGCTGTCGGGGCCGTCCTTCGGCCCTCTCACCCACAGGTCGAACGGCGTGACGGCGGATCGACACGGCGGGCGAACTTTTTTCTCAGGCGTCCCAGCCCTGGCGGCTGAGGGAGACGGTGAGCAGGACGACGGCTTCCTCGACCGCCTCAAGGTCGTGCCGGGCGTCGGGCACGATCAGCAGGTCACCGGCCGAACCGTCCCAGGAGTCGTCGCCCGCGCTCAGCCGGACCCGCCCGCGCAGGACGTGCACGGTGGCCTCACCGGGGTTCTCGTGCTCGCCGAGCCGCTGCCCGGCGTCGAGCGCGATCAGCGTCTGGCGGAGGGAGTGCTCGTGCCCGCCGTACACGGTGTGCGCGCTGCGCCCGCTCGACGCGGCGCGGGCGAGGTCGAGCTGCTGGGAGGCCAGCGCGGTCAATGACAGCTTGTTCATGTGACCACAGCGTATTCCGACCTTGGCCGCCTTTCCACGAACGGGCATTGAGCTGGGGAAACTTTCTCGTCTTTGCTCGTTACTTCTCGTTCCTTCTCGTCCTCTAGCGGAACAGAACCGGAACATAACGGCCCGGCATCGTCACCGATGCCGGGCCGTTTTCCACACGTAGAGAGGATGCTTCCGCTCAGCTAGCCCCCTGCCGCACGTACCGCGTGTCTTCCCAAACCCTCACGTCAACTTCCCGATAGCGAACATACTTGCCGATCCGCATGTACACCGGGCCCGTCCCATCCGAGTTCATCTTGTAGATCGTCTTCTTCGGCACGCGGAGCCGCGCCGCCAGATCATCTGGGGTCAGATGACCCTCTTTCATCGCGGCCCTCCACACTTTTCCCAGCCCCGTCAATGCACCATCCGTTCCACCATGGCACACTTTATACAGATTAATCAATATGATGAACAATTCGGTTCAATATCCCCTCAGGGAAGCCAGGCCTCCGCTCGCGATGAGAATCACAGAGGCCACCGCCGCCACGGCGAGCCCATCCATTAGCTACAGAACTCGGCGTTCAGCGCCTGGTTCATGGCCTGGTCGACGGAGGCGTCATCCGGGGAGGGGAGAGCGGTGGCGGCGACGGTGATGCCGCGGTGGTCGCTGTGGAAGCTGTAGGTGGCGTAGCCGGGGATGTGTCCCTTGTGTCCCCAGACGGTGGTGCCGCAGGTGAGGGTGAGTTTCATCAGGCCCAGGCCGTAGGCGAAGCCGGGGGCGACCGGGACGGTCCGCTTCATCTGGGCGAGTGAACCGGCGGACAGGACCCGGCCGTGGAGCAGCCGGTCGAAGAAGCGGTTGACGTCGGAGGCGGTGGAGATGAGGGCGCCCGCGGCCCAGGCGTTGGAGGGATTGAAGGCGGTGATGTCCTCAAGGCGGTTGTTCTCGTCGCGCATGTAGCCACGGGGGCGGGGACCGGCGATACCGCGGGCGGTGGTGGGCAGGTAGGAGCCGCGCAGGCCCTGCGGGACGATCAGGTGGGTGCGCAGGACGACGGGCAGGCCCTGACCGGTGATCTTCTCGATCAGCAGGCCGAGGGCGGCGTAGCCGGTGTTGGAGTAGGCCCAGCGGCCTCCGGGGTCGGAGGTGGGCGGCTGGCCGGTGCCGAGGCCGATCAGCCGGCGGGGGGTGTAGGTGGTGGCGGCCAGGCGGCGCAGCCCGGCCGGGGTCTGATCGAAGGTGGCGGCGTAGTCGGCGACGCCGCTGGTGTGGTTGAGCAGCATCCGGACGGTGATCTCGTCCTGGCGGGGAAGCAGCCCTGGTAGATACCGCCCGATGGAGGCGTCCAGGGCGATCTTTCCCTGGTCGGCGAGTTTGAGGACCGCGGCGGCGACGAAGGTCTTGGTGACGCTGCCGATGCGCCAGCGTCCGTTACGCGGAACGGGGGCGTTGGTACGCAGATCGCCGGTGCCCGCGGTGCCGCTCCAGCGGCCGTTCTCGTCGTAGGTTTCGGCCAGGGCGCCGGGGGCACCGGCGGCGACGATCGCGTTCAGGGCGGCCTGTACCGCCTGCTGCCGGGCGGCCTGAACGACGGACTGGACGGCGGCCAGCGGCTGGGCGAGGGCCGGGGCGGGCGGCAAGAGTGGCGACAGCGCCGCGGTGAGCAGCATCGGGATGACGACACGTGGTTTCACGGACAGGCTCCTTCACCGGGGTCTCCGCGGCCGGGTGGCGGTGAAGACCGTTCATGGAATACCCCGGGGCGGCCCACTGCTGGTGTGCGGGCCGCCCCGGAGGGTTGTCGGTTGCGCGCGTGTTAGTTCATGGGGCGGCAGAGCGGGGTCAGCCGACGGGGTGCTACCGGGACCCCCTCACGGAAGCCGAGTCCGGGAATCAGGAGTAGAGAGTTGATCTCTGGGCTGGTTCGGCGGCTCCCCAGGGGGCGGCATGAGGTGTTCGGTCAGGCGCGGAAGCTCCCGGTCCCGGGCTGAACGCGCGCGCCGTAGCCGGGCCGGATGGTTGCCACCTCTTGGATGAGGCAGAGCGGGTCGGCGTACACCTTGATGGCGGTGTCGGTCTGGTTGTTCACCGAGTGCGCGGCGATGGGCAGCTTGTGGCAGCCGGTGGGGTCGGTGTAGATGGTCAGCGGCTGGAATTCGCTGGAGAAGACCACGACCTGGCCGGTGGCAGCCTGGGCCGGGGCGGCGGTGCCCATCAGGGAGAGCGCCATAGCCGCGACGGCGGCAACGGCGGCGGTCCGGTAGCGAGATCTCACACGGGACTCCTGTCAGTGAAGGGTTGCGCGGTATCCAGGCAGAGGTGTTCTCCTCGGCCTGGGCGCGGTGAGCGAGACGGGCCAGGGGTTGGTGGCCCCGGCCGTGTTCGGTGTCACGGTCCGGCCGGGGCTTGAGTCATGCTCCGGTCACCGTCCAGGGCATGGTCCGGCCGACCGGGTCACGGAGCGTCGCAGGCTTAGTCCATGGGGCGGCAGGGCGGGGTCTGGAAGACCACGCCGTCGAGGAAGTTGCCGAATGCCGGGTTGCCGCCGGCGGCGGAGACCGACTCGAAGGCGAAGCGGGTGACGGTCTGCCCGGCGGGCACGACGTAGGTGCCGGTGTAGTGGCCCCAGGCGGTGTTGCCGTCGGAGATGTCCGGGGAGGAGGCCCCGTTCGGGGTCTGCGGGACGGTCGCGCTCGGGGTGCCGATGAGCACGCGCATCACGTCGGTGCCGAGGCGGCCCCGGTGGTAGAGCGACCAGGTCATCGTGGTGCCGGGAACGGTGGGTACGTCCTGGTAGAGGGCGGAGGGCTGGGTGGCGTTGAGTTCGGCGAACTGCTGGCCTTCGGCGGCCGGGACGTTCTGGAAGCCGGAGCGCCACAGCTCCACCTGGTGGTCGGTGGCGGTGGTGCGCCAGCCGACGGCCGGGTTGGTCGAGGCGTCGGGCAGGATCTGGTACCCGCTGGTGATCTGTGGCGCCTCGAAGCTGCCGTTGACGAGGTTGATGGGCTCGCGGGCGCAGGTGACGTTCACGGTGACCGTGGCCGTGCTGGTTCCGCAGGCGGTGGTGATGGTGTAGGTGAAGGTGTCGGTGCCGCCCAGACCGGGGGTGGGCTTGTAGATCACGGTGTTGCCGGAGATCGTCGCGGTGCCGTGGCGAGGCTGGGTCACACGGGTGATGGCCGGCGCCGTCGCGGTGTCGTTGGCCAGGACCGGCACAGTGACGGCGGTGCCCTCGGCGGTGGTGGCGGTGTCGTTGACGGCCCTGGTGGGCGAGATGGTCTGGCCGCTGACGATCCGGATCGGCGGGGCCTGGGTGTTGTTGCCGAGCTGGCCGGGAAGGGCGATGACGCTGCTGATGCCCGTCGGCCGGATGGTCATGTTCCGTCCGACGGTGCCCTGCTTGACGCGGAAGGTGATGACCTTCGCCGCCGGGTCGGTCTTGGAGCCCGGCGAGGTGATCGACAGGGTGTTGCCGTTGACGACACCGGTTCCGGTCTCGCCGATGATGTCGGCGTTGGCTCGCAGGGACGTCAGGTCCCAGGTGGTGGTGTAGGAGCGCACCACCAGCGGCCAGCGGGCCGTCTGGTGGCGCAGGGTGAGGGTGAAGGTGCCGCCCGGGGTGATCTGGCCGCCCCACAGGGACGGGGAGGTGGTGACCGAGATGTTCCCGTTGCCCAGCCGGACGCCGATGATGTTCCGCCAGTAGTACTCGACGGGGTAGGCGCGCTGGCCCTGGCGGACGCACGGCGTGTTGGCGGCCTGCGTGACGGCCTGGTGCGCGCCGTCGGCGGCGTGGGCGGGCGTGGTGGTCACCGTCTGCGCGGCCGACGCGGTCAGCAACGCCGCCAGGGTGTAGGCCAGCGCGGTGAGCGCGGATCGGGATCGGTGTGGCAACAACACGGAAGAACTCCACTCTGTCGGGAGAGGTAGGGGTAAAGATCCGGACCACCAGGTCGCTACTTTCGGCGTCCGGATGATTTCGGTATGTGTTCGCAGGTGGTCGGCGTGCGGCCTTCGCCGATCTCGGCCGCCGATCGCTTCCTCCGTCGCTCATCGGCCACGGTCAGGGCTCACGAAAAGGGCTGTGCCGGTTGTGGGGCGGCAGGTCACGCCGAAGCCGACGGCGTGCGCTCGCCACCGGCGATCACCAACGGCCGGCGGCTACGGGCTCTGCGGCTCGGCCGGGCCGGGCAGCGGCACGTCGGGGCACTCGGCGGCCAGCGCAGTCAGGGCGGCCTTCTCCTGCTCGTCGACGGTCAGATCCCAGTTCCGCTTGACCGCGGTCCACTCGGCGACGTACCGGCACCTCGCGCCCTCGGAGGGCGGCAGCCACTGGCTGGGGTCCTTGTCCGCCTTACTGCGGTTGGACCGTGCGGTGACCGCGACCAGGTGGTAGTCGTCGGCCAGGTCGTTGGCGTAGTCCTGCCGCTGCTGCGCGGTCCAGGCCGAAGCGCCCGAGTCCCAGGCTTCGGCCAGCGGGACCAGGTGGTCCACGTCCAGCCCGGCGGAGCCCTCCACGGTCTGGTCGTCGTAGTAGGAGTACCAGGTCCCGCCGACGAGGCGGCATCCCGGTTCGACGGTGGGCGCGGTGACGGCTTCGGTCAGGAGAACCTCGGCCCGGGCGTTGCAGCCGTTTCGGTCGGCGTCGATCCAGTGGCGGAAAGAACTCCTCTTGTAACCGGTGCGGTCCTCGACGGCCGTCGGCAGGTCGGCCACCGCCTGGTGCAGAAGCACGCCGGGGGCGGCGGCCTGCTGTGGCGCGGTGGCGGGGCGGTCGGGGGTAGGGGATGAGGTGGCCGAGGCCGAGCCGGGGGCGCCGGTCAGGGCGAGGGCCAGGGCTGCGGTGGTGAGCAGCAGCGTGCGTGAGGGCATGGAACTCCAACCAGAGTTACACATGGTGCAAGAACAGATACGAACAGTAGTTGTTCGTGATCAGGGGTGCACTACCGGCACAGTGACATTGACCTTTCTCAAAGACCCAGCGCGACAGCTGCTCAGAGTCGTTGGTTCTTGACGGTCATAGAACTGGGGCAGTTCATCGCCAAGGACCTCTCTACGGCTCTCGGCACAGCAGCCGTAGCCGACCTACTGCATTGCATGGTTCACGGACCTCAAGCCGCCGACCAGCCACTTCGATTAAATGATCAAGACAACAGTCGCCTTCATTTGATCTTTAGGCGCTCCAGAAGTTCCTCGGGCAGGGCGTACGCCACTTCCCCGTCCTTACTGGCTGGCCATACCCGGCCGTCCTCCACGAGCCTCTTGAGCTGCGCATGGATCTCGCTCGGCGGTGCTATCACTCGCTGCTTGAGTACGAGATGCAGCAACTCCCCCAGGTCCAGAGTCAGACCTTCCGTGTTGGCGAGCACGTTGATGATCGCTGCCTTCACATCGCCCGGCGTCGAACGCGGTTCCTCTCCTGCGGTCGCGCGCTTGTCTGCATGTGGCTCGCGCCCGTTCTTCTTTGCGCTGGTGTACTCCTCGATCCAGCCCATCGTCAGGTCGTCGATCTGGCTGGCCGCGGGCTGGCGGGCGATGAGTTTCGGTTTCTCGGTGTAGAGCCACCGCATGAGCGCGGCTCGCCGGTCGATCCCAGACAGGTAGGCCAGGCCTTGCGTGAGCGTCCCGTTCTTGAACGTCGCCGGGAGCAGTGAAGGGTCGTGCGGGAGTCCCATCTGATAGGCCGCGCCGGGTGTCTGCGTCCGCAGCGCGCACGCGTTCTTGCGGAGCTGCGCCCGCAGCGTCACCGAGCCGCCCAGCTCGGTCATGTTGGGGTCCTGGGCGACCAGGACGATCCCGCCGCCGCCTTTGCGCCAGGTCTTCGCGCCGGAGGCGAGCGTGGCCACGGCCCTCTTGCCGTGGACGTCGTGCGTCAGCAGCTCCGGCGCCTCCTCCAGGATGAAGAAGATTCCGGTCATGCCGCTGGCGTCAGGATCGCCGGGCACGAGGTGAGTCTTGCCGATTCGCTCGTCGCCGTCCTCGTCCGTCCAGGGGATGCGAGCGAGGTGGTGAACGCGGCGGCGCATCACCCAGTGCCACAGTCCCAACTCGTTCGCGCAGTCGTCCTCACCGAGGGCACAGCGGTGGGTGTTGCCGTTCCAGTCCGGCATGGAGCCGCCCTGCGGGTCGAGCAGCACCGTGGCGAGCTGGTCGGACAGGTGGGCGAGTCCGAGCAGTGTCTCCACCGAGCGGGACTTTCCCGCTTCGGAGTCGCCGACGATGATGCCGTGCCGCATGCCGCCGGATTTCGTGAAGAACGCCCAGTGTGCTGGTGTGAGGTCGTAGAAGTAGCCGATGTGCGCGCGTCCGTCCTTGCCGATGCGGGGCTGTAGGTCCTCGAACCGGCGGACCTCGGCCAGCGTGTCGCCCTTCAGAAGGGTGAACATCGCTCGGCTGTTGTCGCCGTACGACACCTCCTCCAGCACGGCGAGCTGAGTCGTCGTCTGGAACGCGGAGGCGACCTTTCCGGCCGCCTGCATGATGTCCTTCGTCTCTTTCTCTCCCGGCATCGCACGGATCTCGGCACGGTATCCGGCGTCGATCTTCTTGGGCGTTGTCAGGCTCATGCCGTTCAACGCCTTGCCCTTGGCGGCCAGTCGCTCGTTGAACAGGCGCATGATGCGCTCCAGCTCGGGGTCGATCGCGACTTGCTCAACGACGATCTCGGGTTCCTCAACCGGCGTTGTTCGGCCGGGAACCGGTAGACGACGGTGGCGCCTCCAGTGCAGCAGCGCGAACACCAGCCAGCCGACCACCCCGCCTTCAACCACCAGTCCTGTGGGACCGACTGGCGTGGCGGCGATGAGCCAGGCCGCGCCGAATACCGCGGCGGTGATGTTCTGGCGGCCCTGGACCGCCTTGCGGATCGGGACTGCGGCCGCGGCCGCCGCGATGAGGGCGGCCGCTGCTGGGTGCACTGGCAGTAGATGAATCGCTGCTGATAGTGGTAGCGCAATTAGCCATGCGAATGGAGCCGCCATCACCATGCGGTACCGCTGGCGGAACGCGACCCGCTTGACGGTGCGGGCGACCTCATCGGTCGGCGTCTTCTGGTTGGCCTTGGACAATGACGGCTCCTTTCGTGGACCGTGCTGGGCGTAGGCGAGCGTCAGCCGCCCGCGTACGCCTCCTTGTCGGCCACGTTGTTCACGCCGCCGACCGCCGCGTGGGCTTCCGCCACGTTGGACTGGGCGGCGGTGAGGTCAGCGATCCGCTGGTGCTGGTCGGCAAGCTGCTTGGCGGTCTCGTGCGCGGCCATCATCGCCGTGATGAGCTCGCCGCGGCCCATGTTCTTCTGCAGCAGGCCGGCCACCTGGCCGTCGATAGCGGCGGCGATCTGGTTCATGTCGGCGTTGGCGGTCTCGTGGTCGTGCTTGAGCTGGGCGAAGCTGGTGAATTCGGCGTTCACGGTGATCCCTTCGGTGGTGTCGTACGCGGTCAGGTCGATGACGGGCTTCTCGTCGCGGTCGTCGGCGGCGGCCGACAGCTCGGGCGTCTCCTCCGGGGTTTCCTCCTCGGTCGGCTGGGTTTCCTCCTCTGCCTCCTCGACTACTTCGGCTTCTTCGATCTCGCGGGTGGCCTGGTAGTCGTTGTATGCCTGACGGGCGCCCGCGACGGTCTGACGACCGATACGGATGGCACCTCCAAGCACCTTGAGCAGCCCGTAGGTGCCGCCCGCCATTGCCGCGGTGGTGCCGCCGACGATTCCGAAGGTGAGGGACGTCCACCAGCGGAGATTGCGCGGCCCTGGTGGGGCGCCAGACGTGGTCGGGCGGTTGAGGTACTTCTGGGCCTGGTCGTAGTGGGTGCGTGCGGCGGTGAAGCCTTTGCGGAATTCGAGGTCGGCCTGCGCCGCCCCGGCCCGGAGCCCGCCCATGGTGGCGGCGCGAGCTCCGGGGCGCCTCACCAGAGCGGCGGTGATGGCTCCGGACAGGGCCAGCAGCAGGATGACGGTGATCACTTGCGGCCTCTCTCGATGGTGGCGGTCATGGTGTCCTGCCATGTCTTCTTGGCGTCGCGGCCGAGGTCGGCAGTGTTGATGCCGAAGACCGTGATGGCGGCGACGACCATCAGCGTGGGGATGAACGGGGCGACGATCGCTGTGGCGCGGCCGACCTTGTTCGATTTGCCCCACACGTCCGCAACCCAGATGGCTGTACAGACGCCCAGCAAGATCGACGGAATGATGGGGTGCAGGCGGCCGGTGACCGAGCGAATGACGGTCTCGAAAAAGGTGCCGATCAGGCCGACTCCGGCGACGAGCATCCACCAGGCGGTGAACTTCGGCGCGGTCCTCTTCCAGATGAGGCCGATGCCGAACGCCAGCATCAGGGCGGTCACGCCGCCGAGCCCGACGAGCAGGTTGTCCACGGTGAAGGTCCCTTCAGGTGAAGAAGCGCAAGATCAGGTAAGCGACGATCGCGGCCGTGGTCAGCTCAGGGAGGAAGATCGTCATGGCGGGGATGTAGAACGCCGTGTAGAGCAGCGCTCGGGCCAGCAGCAGTACTCGCCAGGCCCACAGCATGAGACCGGCGTCGTCCGGTAGCCAGGACGGCGACCACCGCTCCCGGACGAACGTGATGGGCGAGGGCATGTAGGAAGGGTGTTCACGAGAGATCCAGTCCGATAGCGGGCCCTGGACGAACTCGACGAACCGGTCTAGGCGTGGCGCTGAGGGTTTGGCAGGTGTCTGCGGCTGGCCGTTGCGCAGGGGCACGACTGGGGCGACCTGTTCGTCCGCCTCAGCGGCGGGCTGGGCCTGCTCGCCGCTGTCGTCCGGCTGTTCGGTCTTCGGCTGCTGGTCGGTGAGGTACGGGGAGCGGATGCTACGCATGGTCACCGCCTCTGACGGTTGACGTCGTCGGCGCTGCACCGCAGTTCGGCGGCGTAGAACGCGTAGAGCCGATCGCCTTCGGTCTCGTCGGCGTTGTGCATGTCGGCGAGTTCCGCCGTGAGGTAGCGAACGGCTTCGTGGAACGCGGCCTTCGGGCTCGCCGCGCCCTTGATCTGGGCGTGGAAGCGCGTCTTGCGTCCCTGACGGCGGGTCGGTTTGATGGGCATGCGATTCCCCCGGTCGTCACGGATAGTTACGAATTGCGGGGCCGTGATACGATCTCGCGCACGTGCGCACACGTGCACCTGCACGCGTTGGGTCGCGCCGTTGCAGTGACTTGCGGCACTGATCAGCGTTGAACACGGCCCCGCCCCTGGTCACGTTCAGTCACACCATCAGGTTGGTGATCACTACGTCCCAGTTGATCCGGGACATCTCCTCTCCATCCGGCACCAGCTCGTACAGAGGGGTCACGCATCTCGCGAGCAGGTCAGCGGAAACGCGGAACACCGCCAGAAGCAGGTCCCCCTGAGTGATTCCGAGCAGCGCGCACTTACCGTCCGAGGAAGGTTCGACCCGCAGGGCGATACGGTCTGGCTTCGACAAGCATTCAGCCCGTCCGTCCAGGCCGTCCAGCAGCACGGCACGAGGCGCAACCACCGGGGTAGGCCAGTCCTCAATTTCCAAACGGACGAAGCACGGGTCGTCCGTCCGGTAGGTCAACCACCCGTTGTGGAACTCCTCGGTGGCGTCGTCCCACATAGGCAGGTAGCAAGCTCGCTCGACCGTCTGGATCATCAGTCCTTTTCCTTATCGCCGGCGAACGAGCTGTCTTCGTCTGCGTCGTTCTTGCCGGACGGTCCGCTGTCCGACACCGTCTTCGTCTGCATGGGTGATCCGGTCTCGTCCGCTTCGTCTACCGCAGGCGCGCTGTCTGCCTGGAGCCACTTCAACAGCACCCCGGCACGTTCGTTGCTGATCGTCTGTCCCGTTGCCTTGATTGCTTCGGCAAGGCGGTCACGCGTCAGCCGTATGCCGGTTTTCTGGTGTTCAGCGAGGATCGTCCGCCCGAGCGGCAACATGTCTACGAGGTCAGCCCGTCTGCCGTTCGTCCGCTTCCGTTTAGGTCTGTCGGAGGCCGCCTGCCCGCTGTCCGTCTGGGTCTCGTCCGCCGCTCGTCTGCGCAGCAAGAGCCAGGCCCAGCGAGGCCGTTCGGCCGTCGTCTGCCTGCCGTCCGTCCGGTCTTTGATCGAGTCCTCGCCGACTGGACGAAGCTCAGTCAGTGGACGGTACATGGGGAACATTCCGGCCCCGACTTGATTCACGAACCGCGCGATCGTCTGCTTGGCTACCAGCGCGTCCGGGTCCGCGCCGTACGCCTCTTCGGACAGGGCTGCGAGGTGCGTCAGCGCAAGCTCCAGCTGCGTCCGCTGCGCGGCGACCACCGCCGTCTGTGTCTCGTCCACCAACCGTCGCGCCTCGTGGTCGGCCCAACGCGTCCGCACCACTTCAACTGCGATGTGCGGCGCCTGCACTCCTTCGCTTACCGCCCACTTGAAGGCCGCGAACGTCTCCCGGGTGTGCAGCAGCCACCGAAGCACGGAGAACTTCGGTGCCCGCGGGTCGATGAGGCCCTTCTCCCGCAAGTCCTTGCGGTGCAAGTGCCGAGAGTGCATCGACCACAGCCACGGTGAGGCGAGCGAGCAGGCAGCGAACAATTCGGGGTAGTCCGGCACGTGCGTGTACGACAGGTACCCGGCGCCCGCACCGATCAGGTAGGAGGTCATCCGGGTCGTCCAGGCTGCGTCTCCTTCTCTTAACGCGACGTGTGCGTGCCAGGAGACGTAAACCGCGACCGACTCGATGATTCCGGCCGCGATCACAGCCCATAGCGATGGGAGGCCGCGCTGCATGAACGACATCGTCTGCCCGGACACAGCGACGCCGTTGACTCCCAGGTTGGTGATCGACATGACGGCTAGACGGCCGGCCGTCCGCGTCCGCTCGCTCCAGATTTCGCGCCGCTTCCGCCACTTTGCGCGGGTGCGTTCAGCTTCGGCCTCGGCTTCAGCGACGGTCCGGGTCTGTTCCTGCTCGGCCAGCTCGCCCGCCCGCTCGGACAGGGCGGCGCGGTGTTCAGCCTCCTCGATTTCGCGCTTGCGTCGGGCAGCTTCACGAAGCTCTGCCTGTTGGATACGGAGCTGCTCGGCTTCGAGCCGGGCGCGCTCACGCTCGGGGCTGGGAGCGAGGATGCTCACGCTGCCACCTCGTAGGTGCCGATCCCGAGGCTGCGACGCTGCGTGGGAGTAGTGCCGCCGATGACACCCCAGGCGTCGAAGGGCATCGTCCGTGCCCGCTTCAGGCAGGCGCCGTTCAGTCCTGTGAAGGGGCAGCCGGAGCACAGCCCACGGGCGTAGTCCTCGTCGTCGGCCTTGCGTTCGTCAAGTGGGTACCAGTCGTCAGGGTCGATCCCGGCCCGGCAGCATTTGGCCTTGAGGGCGAAGAGGACCGCGTCAAGGTCAGGAGTTGCGTCGGATGTGACAACGCCATGCGGCGATGCCACGATGTGGCTAGACATCGGGTCTCAAGTCCTTTCGCGAGGGGAAGAGACCTTGGTGATCTAGGGCCCCACTTGGAGTGGAGTCCAAGTGGGGCCCGTAAAACTCGTAGTGAGCGGCTTTCCGGTGGAGCGGAGAGCCGTTTTTTCACACCCTGGCAATCTCTGTTTACTAGTAAACAGGATCACGATAGCCATGCTGCAGCACTAGACGATCACTGTCAAGCCCGCAGGTGAGACACGATCCCGCCACCCGTAATACGATCAACGCCAGCCCGAGCACCCAACGGAGGAGGACCCGCCCGTGCCCACAGCGCGGTTTCCCGAGGTCCTTGCCGACCTCCGAGCCAAGATCCTCGACGGCACCCACCCGGAAGGCGAGCCGCTTCCTCACACAGAAGATCTGATGCAGGCCTACGGCGTAGGCAGGTATGTCATCACCACCGTGATGCGGGCGCTCAAGGAAGAAGGACTAGTCTGGCGCGTCGCCAACAGAGGAATGATCGTCCAGCGGCCGGCTATCACCATTGAAGTCCCCATGGCCATCGAGCGGCGCGACGAACCCACCGCGTGGGCAGCCGCCTGCCGCCGAGCTGGAACCACCGGCCGCCTGACACCGCAGACTATGCGCGACGACAACAACCCGGCCGAGCAAATCACCCAGCTTCTGCACCTTACGCCAGGCGTTCCCATCATTACCTGGGAACTACACGGCGACATTGGCGGGCTGGTCGTATGCCTGGATCAGACCTTTGTATCCAAGGCCCTACACGAAGCCGATGCTTTTGACATCGAACGATCCAACGGCGTCATGGACCTGCGCATCAACGTTCGCCCAGCCTCCCCCCAGGAGGCGGCACAATTTCGAATCAGCCGCAACAGCTCCGTGCTCGACCTCCTGCGCGTCACCTATAACGACACCGGCCAGCCTCTTCAACTGCTGAAACGCACCGTCAACCCGCAACGGGTCCGCATCATCGACCAGCGCTTGCCACTCACGTCACCCCTGGGCGACAGCGTTAGCTGAAATGCGGTGAGGATCCGGCGAAGACGCCGAACCCTCACCATCAAGCAGTCAACGCCTTCAGTTCTTGTACTGCCGGTAGAGCCCGAGCATGGTCAGGGGTCTGCCGCATCAAGTGGTCGATCCACCATTTGATGGTGGTAGTACGGTGCTCAGCGGGCAGAGCCGTGTACGCCTGCAGTGCCTGATCGAGCCCTTCAGTCGGCCGTTCCTTGACCAGCAGCGTGCTTTGAGCGAGACGAGTAGCCGTTATCGCCCGCTGGTCGCCCCCCACCCCTATCGTTTCAAGCTTCCGGGCGAGCTGGTCATAAGCATCATCAGCCCCACTAAGGACGCTCAGGTTCGTTCGGGTCCCAAAGTGACGTTCCGAAGGCCATCCCCAAATGGCCTTCGTTTCACGAATCGCGAACTCAGGCAGTTCGGCGCCTATCTCGTCGTACCGGCCAAGGACCCGCTCAGCCGACAAAACCGGCTCGCCCGGTACGGGGCTCAGCGCCATGACAACGCTACGACCAATCCAGGCCTCCGCTACTCCTACGCTGGACCTGCCCCCGCTGAGATGCTCGGCTTCCTGAGCAAGCCGAAGTACGAGAGGGGCTGTATAGCCGGGCATGTCCGTTTCAATCGCTGCTTGCCTGCCACGAACCCATACGCGCAGGTCGAGATCGCCGCTGGCGTCCGCTGCGGTCCTGGACGACCTCCACCACCGGCGGGCCTCTGCGAACTGGCCGGTCTCGACCAACGCCATGGCCATTAGTGCCGCGAATTGGGAACCGACTCGCTGAAGTCCGGCCCTGTCACTCTCGGGACGCGCCTCCAAAGCTTTGCGGATATCGACGAAGTCAGGCAGCAACCCGGCAATGAAAT
This sequence comes from Streptosporangium sp. NPDC020072, assembly GCF_040631445.1. Taxonomy (NCBI): domain Bacteria; kingdom Bacillati; phylum Actinomycetota; class Actinomycetes; order Streptosporangiales; family Streptosporangiaceae; genus Streptosporangium; species Streptosporangium sp. NPDC020072. The sequence goes on from NZ_JBEYAB010000011.1 coordinate 114,236, forward strand.
CCGTAGGGGGCTTGACTCTGATGTCGAAGGCAGCTTGGTAAGCGGCGGCTTCCCAGTCAGCGAGACTATAGTCTCCGGTCGCGTCCACCGACTTGTCGAAACCGTCTCGGATGATCTCTAGGGCCCCAACGGGCACAGCTGCCCCGACGCTCATTGCCGTCAGGAGTTGGAGAACAGTTCGGCGCTCCATGTCGTCTCCATCATCTCTGCCGTTGGGGACTCGCACTTCGAGAGTACTTCCCGGAGCCCCTTCGGCAACACTCACGACCTGACGCAGAGCTACAAGGACACCGTCGGCGTTGTAGAGCTGATCCAGCAGGGTCACCTTATCCTTCGGCGGAAGCCGCTCACCATGCTCCCACCGGGAGAGCACAGAGTCTGTGATCATCATCTGACCAGCAGCCTCTCTAACGGACAAACCGCACAAGTCCCTCCACCGGCGGAGAACTCCCCCGAACGCGTGCGTAGGGGACTTCGAAGGGTCGATGTCACCCTGACGTCGAGCCACATCTTCTCCTCTATTTTTTCCATTTTTGCCATCTACTTTGGCAAGAAAAAGATCTATGCGCACCCCTTGAAGTGCCCCGATTATGTCATGTGAAGGCGCTCTCGCCAGCCCAAAGAAGACGAGGGTCACATTGCGGGCGCCACAAAAGGGGTGATTACGGACATGGAGACGTTGTCTCGACCCACCCAGGCCTGATTCGTAAAAAACGGACCTGCCGGCCGTTTAGGCCGAGCCGGACAGGTCCTCGATCGCAAGGAGGTGCGATCTGGTGGCGACCATACCGGTAATTTCCGGTTGGCGGGTGTTCCGCAGCGACGCAGGAAGGCTGTGGGCAAGCCGAGAGAGGCCGTTCAACTCGGAAGAGGCCCGCCGCACGGTGGACGCTGACACCGAAGACGAACTGCGTGCTGCGGTTTCCACGCAGGAAGAGCAGGAACAGCGCGCCATGGTCTCCTGACCGCCTCGCTCAAAGCTAACTATCCGACTTCGATCTGCCCAGGATGGTTGGCAATCCCCCGTCGGGGACGGGTGCGGTGAGCGCGCCCAAGAGGTCCAATGACTGCCGGTCGGGGACCTTCATAGCCACCGCGCCCTCATAAGCACGCCTTGAACGCGTGCGGCTGCGGTGCGGGCCGATCTCTCCGTTTGGTCGGCCCGCACCGCCTGGCCGAAAAGCCCCTAATCGGAAAGTCTCCTTACCAGAGATGAAAGAACCGTCCATGGCTGATGTCTTCGATGATGATTTGTGGTCTCACCAGCCAGTCGCCGTGGCTGCCATCGAGGCAGCGCTGCGGCACGGCGGCCGTGCCACCGCGGACTCCGCCTGCGGCACCGGCAAGACCCGCGTGGCGGCCCAGGCCGCGGCCCGGCTTGCCCCGCAGGGGCGGGTGCTGGTGATGGTGCCGTCCCTGGCGCTGGTCGGGCAGATCCTGCGGACCTTCGCCAGGCACGGCGGAGTGGCGCTGGGCCGTGTCGCGGCCGTGTGCTCCGATCCTCACGTGCTGACGCGGCGCGCGGCCACGCTGGATGTGGAGGGCGCGCAGGTGACCACTTCACCGGCTGCGCTGGCCGACGCCCTCACGGGCCCGGGGCGGGTGACGGTCATGGCCACCTACCAGAGCCTGCCCGTGTTGGCCGCCGCTCACGCCGCGCACGGTCTGGCGCCGTGGGATCTGGCGATCGCCGATGAGGCGCACCGCACTGCGGGCCGCGCCGGCCGGGCCTGGGCCGGTTTCCACGATGACGCGGTCGTGCCCATCCGGCGGCGGCTGTACATGACCGCCACCCGCAAGATCCTGACGAGCGGCGGCGACGACGACCTTGTGGTGTCGATGGACGATGAGTCCATCTATGGGCCGGTAGTCTTCAAGCTGCCGACCTCGACGGCGATCGAGCGAAAGCTGCTGGCGGACTACGAGATCGTCGTGCCGCTGATAACCGACGATGAGGTCCGCCGCCTGACGTTGGAACAGGAGAAGAGCCAGGGACAGGGGCCTCGGTTCCGGCTCGACAGGACCACCGTGGACGCCAGGACGCTGGCGGCCCAACTCGCGGTGTTGCGTGCCGCGAGTGAACATGACCTTCGCCGCATCATCACCTTTCACAACCGGGTGAATGACGCCAGGGTGTGGTCGATGACTCTGCCTCGGACATGGGCGATCATGGATCCTCAGCACCGCCCGGCCAGGGTGTCGGGGTATCACATTCACGGTGGTCAGGAGGCCGCCGTGCGCCACGCGGTGCTGGAGAAGCTCAGCGCCTCACCCGACGATGACGGGGAAGTGCGGGTGGTGTCCAATGCCCGGGTTCTCGTCGAGGGAGTGGATGCTCCGGCGGTGGACGCCATCGTGCTGGCCGCACCCCGTAACAGCGTGATCGACACCGTGCAGGCCGTTGGCCGGGCGCTGCGTACTGGAGAACGCCGCGACAAGGTGGCCCGCATCATCGTCCCCGTTTTCCTGGGGCCGGGCGAGGACCCCGCATCAGCGCTGGAGGGGTCGGATTACGATCAGGTTTGGCGAGTCATCTGCGCCATGCGTGCCCAGGACGACCGCCTGGCCGGCTACCTGGATCAGGCGCGAGTTCGTCAAGGCCGCGGCGACCCTCTCGGCAGTCCCGCTGATTCCGGTCTGCGCCCCACCTGGTTGTCCCTGTCGGGAATAGCGATCCCCGAGGGGTTCGCCGAAGCGGTCCAAGTGCGCGTGATCAGGGCGGCCTCCTCCGGCTGGCATGAATACTACGGCGTCGCCTGTGCGTATTTCCAGAAGCACGGAAATCTGAATGTCGATCATTTCTTCCAGACGGAAACAGGCCTTCACCTGGGGGCCTGGGTAAAGTTTCAGGCGGCGCAATACAATGCGGGCAAGCTTAGTCCCGAACGTGTGGGCCTGCTTGACGAGATCGGCATGATCTGGTCTCGGGTGGATTTTCGGTGGAACCGCGCCTTGGAAGTAGCTCGCTCCTATGTTCAGGAGCACGGCACTCTGGTGGGTGTCCCCTTAAAATGGCGGAAAGACGGCGTCTCTCTAGGCTTATGGCTGGCCAGCCAGCGTTCTTATGCGCGTCAAGGAAAGCTCTCCGAAGACCGGCGTCTGGACTTGGAGGCCCTTGACCCAGCCTGGGACAAAACCATGTCGCCCTGGGACGCCAACTACGAGTCGGCGCGTGATTTCTTCGCGAAGCACGGGCATCTGGAACCCGATCCCGATTTCCGGACAGAAAATGGGATAAAGCTCCATATGTGGCTTGCTGCGCAGCGTACCGCATACGGCAAGGGAGAGCTTGCCCCTGAGCAGATAGCACTCCTGAACAGCATCGGGATGGTGTGGTCCGTCAGGGGGGACAGATGGTACACCTTCCTCGAAGCTGCCAAAGATTACGTCAATAAGCACGGCCCTCTCCCTAGGAGAATTGACCCGGCCGATTTAGGAGAGCTTGATTTCCGGAGGTGGCTATCACGCCAGCGGAGAAATTTTCGCGCCGGAAATCTCTCTGAAGATTATCTGGCCGCTTTGAACTCTTTGGATCCCGGCTGGGCTATCGGGAGAGCGAGTAGTAAAACATCCGGCGTGAGGAAACAGCCGTGATCGCCGTTTTTAATGCTCATCGTCCCACTCCGATCGACAGCCTCCTCCTCGCGGGCAAGGACGCCTTTTCGGCCGACGGGTGGCCCTGGCCGGTACGGGCCGCCCGGTGATCCCTCTGCCGGGCACGGCCGCTCACGCCCAGCTCGCCGCGGTGGCCGCCGTGAACAGGGGGCTGCAGCGACTGAAGGGCGCCCTGCAGAAGCGCGGGGTCGGCGCCGAGATCGTGCACGACGGTGGGGCACCCGCGCTGTGCGTGGAGGGCCTGACCATCTCGTGCTCCCCGCAGGGGCAGTACACGTGGCGCGCCGAGGACCCCCGTCGCCCCTCTGAGCCGCTTGGTGATGACGTGGCCGTGATAGCGCCCAGGATCGTCGCCCGGCTGCGCCGCAGGAGCGTCGTGCCGCAGCAGGAGTAAGCCCGCGGCGGCCTGGTGTCTTCACCCTGCGGAGGATGCCGGGTCACCGCGTTACGGAGACGGCGACCGCCATCTTCGCCCTTCCCCTTCTTGGAGTTGTTGTGCCTTCGCGCACCCTCAGACGATTACTCACTGCATTCTCTCTGTTGCTTTTGGTGGGATGTACGGTCCCTGACCCCGCCGCCACCGCCCGCCTGGAAAAACCCGACATCACGATCGGCGTCATGCCCATCCCCGACGTCGCGGGCCTCTACCTGGCAAAACGAGCGGGAATCTTCACTCGGGAAGGGTTTCGGTCCGTCCAGTTGGAAATGGTCCAAGGGGCCGCCCTGGCAATCCCCGTCATGCTCTCCGGCCGCATGGACGCGAGCATCATCAACTACGTCACCGCTGTTACCTCTGTCGCACAGAAAACAGCGGACCTGCGATTCCTGTGCGACGCCTACCAGGCAACAAGCAAAACCTTCATGGTGATGGTCCGGCCCGACTCGCCCATCAAGTCCGTGGCTGACCTCAAGGGCAAGACGATTGCCGTCCCTACCACCCACAGCATCGCCACGCTAACCACCACGGAGATTCTCCGTGTCAACGGCCTGAAGCAAGACGACGTTTCCTGGGTCGAGATTCCATTGCCCAACATGTCTGCTGCCCTACGTTCAGGCAGCATCGACGGCGCGTGGATGACTGAACCGTTCATCAGCGCGGCCGGTATCAAAGACGGCGCCGTCGCCCTGGCCGACACCGCAGCCGGCCCAACAGCGGACTTCCCCATCGCCGGGTGGGGAACCACCGCGCGCTGGGTTCAGGACAACCCCCGGACGGCCGCCGCCCTGAGGCGGGTGCTGGAAGAAGGACAGCGACTCGCCGCCGACCGCAAGGCCGTCACGAACATCCTGCCCACCTATACAGCTATCTCCCCGGCGGACGCGCAGATCATCACGCTTGGCACCTATCCCAGATCTCTGCGTCCCGAGCGAGTGCAACGGGTGCCTGACCTCATGCAGGAAATGGGGTACCTGCCCGACCCGTTCGATATCGCACCACTGCTCCTGTCCTCCTCCACATCCTCCCAGGAAACGTCATGACGCACGCCGAACCTGGCTCCAGGCTGCCCAGTAGGCCGGTTTCCCCTCCTTCTTCGATCCCTGTTCCATCCTTCGCTTCGGCGTCTCGCCGGATTCAGCATGTGCTTGAAAGCGAGCTCGCCTTCGGCGTCCTCGTGGCGTTGGCTCGCCTCGGGGTAGCGGACCTCATCGCCGAAGCGGGTCGCCCCTTGACGAGCTCGGAGCTTTCCGAGCAAACGGATGCCGACCCTGACAGGATGGCGCGGCTGCTGCGCACCGCCGCCGCCTTGGGGTATCTGCGCACCACTCACAACGCTGGGTACGCCCTGACTTCGGAGGGTGCACTGCTTCGTGACCTTCCGGGCTCGCTGAGGCCCGCCCTTCTGGTAGCGGCGGACCCGCTGTGGCGGGAGACGATCACCAACCTGGGTCGGGCTGTGCTCACCGGCAAGGCGGGGACGAACATTTCCCCTTATGACTACCTGACCGCCAATCCTGCCCTTGCTCGGCAGTTCCAGCAGTTCATGGCCGTTCGCAGCGCCGCAGCCGCCGCAGCGCTCGCCCAACGCGATTTCACGCAGTGCCAGACTGTGATCGATATCGGCGGTGGGCAGGGGGCGATGCTCTCCACGATTCTGGAAGCCCACCCGCACCTGACCGGTGTGTTATGGGAGCAGGAAAGCGTCGCGGACATTGCAGTGGTCGCCATGGCCGAACGCGGCCATGCCGACCGGTGTCAGATCATCGCGGGCGACATGATCGACAATGTTCCGCATGGCGGCCAGCAGGCCGTATACATCCTCTCCAATATCCTGCACAACCTTGACGATGGCCAAGCCCACCGGGTGCTGAGTAACGTCCGCGCGGCGGCCTCCAATGGTCCCGCCCAGGTGTGGTGCGTGGACATGCTGATCAATCCGTATCGAGCCTACGTGGGGACGCCCGCGGCCGAACTCACCGATATGCGCATGATGTCCCTTTTCCTTGGCGGACGGGAACGCACCAGCGAGGAGTACCTAGCACTCCTCATTAACGCGGGTTTCCCCTCACCAAGGATCGAACGGCTGAGTGGCCCGATGTACCTCATCAGTAGCGAGGTCACGCCTCTGTCGGCGGACGATGCGGGACCATACGCGCCCTCCCTGCTCTGACTACTGCTCCGTACCCGGTGTGAACAGGCGCGGCGGCATAGCCTCGTGTTCTCGCGCAATGTCTTATGCCGCATTCACCTTTCTGGCCGATCACCATTGGGTGGCCATCAGTGTCTCTCTGGAACTGGAGACGGCATGTTAATGCGCGGAATAACCCATCTCGCCCTGGACTATGGAAGCACTCTAACCGTGCCGGACACCCCTCCTGACCTCGATTTGGGGATGCGGCCGCTCGATCCGCTGGTTATACCGGCGCTGAAGCGGGCTCGCGAAGGCCAGCTCACATTGGTGCTGGCCTCCAACACGCGAAAAGGCGATGACCGCCACCGAGCACTGGAGCGGGCAGGAATTCTCAACTGGTTCGGCCCGACGCTGGAGTCGGCGAAGCTGCGGGTAGGAAAGCCCCATCCGGCGTTCTACCAGACGCTGATCGCCATCACCGGAGCCCGACCCGAACAGGTTTTGTTTATCGGGGATAACCTGGCGAATGACGTCATTGCCCCGATCCAACACGGCATACCGGCCGCCCTGGTACGTCATCCCGCTCTTCCCGAGAAACGTCGCATTCCGCTGCCTCCGGCACTCGAAGGAATCGTGCCGACCATCTCCCATGTCAGCGAACTGATACCGCTGCTGGGCCTTTAGATCACGTGATTTCGGCGGCAGGAAAAATTTCCTGCCACCATTCCTCACCAAACACGCAGGAGGACGTATGTCTCACCCCTGCACTACCAGCTCTTCCAATAGGTACCCCGTCTACCAGCGACTGATCACCGCCGTCGATACAGCTATCGGCACCCGACCATTCTCCCTCGATCAGTTACACGCAATCCCGTTTCACGAGCTGACCACCCTGCATGGCTTTCTCACACAGCACCTACCTGCCCGTATCGCTCTTACCGGTAGCGTTGACCGGCGGCTACTCGTGATCGAGAACACCGTCCGGCGTGCCTGGACCATCGCCGACCTGTCTGGCCACGCGCACCACACCCGCAGTTGGCCCATCTGGACGCAGGGCCGTATCCCGCTGTCTCCGAACAACGGGTGGCTGGCCGAGACCACCATCAGCGACGACACCTTCCAGCGGCTGCTACGGCCAAGGGTGTTGCTCGTCGCGCTCTACCACCCTGAGCACTTCCCGCTGCCCCGCTTCCCGCTAGCCATCAGCGACGTCGCCCGCGCGGCCCGTGCCACGCTCACCGGGCAGGTCGAGCTGATGGACATGCAGCTTGGCGTCACTCTGCCCGACATCGTTGCTCGTACCGATCAGATGCGGCCCGACATCGTGGGGATCTCCGCGACCTTCGGCCAGCACGACCTGATGATCCAGCTCATGGATCACCTGGCCAGCATGCCGGACGCTCCGCTCGTCATCGCCGGGGGCAGCCTCACCGTTCGCAACGAACGACTGCTCCTGCAACGTTACCCGCGCATGCTCATCACCCGCGCCGCCGGTGAGCCAACCATCCAGGACGTGCTCGCGTACTGGCACGGTGATCTGGAGCTGCCGCAGGTCCGCGGGATCGGCTACCACGGCCGTCTCCAGCGCGGCGAGGGAACACTCAGCATCGGGCCAGCCCGCCGCAACGCGGCCGTCGCGAACCGGCAGCAGACCGATATCTGGCCTGAGCTCGACCTGCTGCACACCACGCTCGCCCACGGCGGGGTCGCCCAACTGGAGACCTCCCGAGGCTGCACCAGTTCCTGCTCGTTTTGCCCGCGCGGCCACAAAGGACAGTGGTCCGGCGCCGCCCCGGACGGACTGCCGTGGATTCTCAAGGAAATCAGCGACGTCTTCGATCAGCACCCGGACATCGCCCGCGTCCTGTACCTGGTGGATGAGGAGTTCATCGGCCGCGGCGACGACGCGATCCCCCGTGCGCTAGCCGTCTCTGACATCCTGCGACGGCACAGGTTCCGGTGGGAGACCTCCTGCCGTATCGACCAGGTCGTGTGGCCTGGACGTGATCGCACCTGGCACGTGGATCGCGGCTATCTGTGGCGGGCCCTGCTGGCGAATGGGCTGAGACGATGCCTGTTCGGCGTGGAGTCCGGCGTCGATACGATCCTGGAACGCTTCCACAAAGAGACCACCAGCGAGCAGAACGCGCTGGCGATCCGCACCCTGTCCGCCCTCGGCGTCCCGACGCGCTTCACATACATCACGTTCGACCATCTGATGACCCACGAAGAGCTGCGGCAGACACAAGCTTTCCAGGCCCGTACCGACTTGCTGCTGAAACCGCTCCCACAGATGAGCGTCGAGGAGATCATCGATGGAGTTCGCGACGAGGATTTCGTCGCGGCGCACAGTCTCGGGACGCCGTTCTACACCGGCATCTCCTACATGCTCGTGTCGATGGAGTGCTTGACGGGCGCCGCCTACACTCGCAAGGTGCAGGCCGCTGGCCTGGCCGGGCAAGTCCACCCTTCCATCGGGCGAGTGGACGCCGACTTCGCAGACCGCCGGATCGGCGTACTCAGCCGGTGGAGCCAGCTGTGGGTGGACCGCAACTTCGCCCTGGACTACACCTTCAAGTCCTTGGAGAAGATTCTCGACGGGCCGCCTCGGAGCAGTATCCGCGCCGCCCGTGTGATCTTGAAGCAGGCTGCGTTCGACCTGCTGACCGGAATGCTCGTCCTCTTGGAGGACACAGACACCACCCCCAGCGGCCTGAGCCGTCTCGATGGACGCTGTCAGGATCTCGCCGAGACCCTCATGGAGAATCTGCGTCCGCAGATGACCATGGCAGCAGCCGACGTCAGCGCTCTTCTCCCTGCTGACCGCATGAGCGTCCTGACCCGCGAACACACCCGATGGGCCGCCACCGGAAACACTTGGACTTTGATCAACGCCTCCGACCCGTGCGGCACCTGACCACTTCGTCTGAGGAAAACCTCCTATGTCCCTTGAACTTGAACCCCGGCCCCTGCGTTGCTTGGGCCGAGTCGTCTCCGCGATCGGCGCAGGATGCTGGACCATCGGCGGGCCCGCGACTAATCGCGGTATCCCTATCGGCTGGGACGGCGTCGATCCGGACCGGGCCTACGAAGGATTGGCCCGCGCCTACGCCCTCGGCGTCACCCTGTTCGACACCGCCGACGTGTACGGTCTCGGTGCCTCTGAACGACTTCTCGGCCGGCTCCTGACTTCTGTGCCGCGCAACCAGGTCGTCATCTCCAGCAAGGTCGGCTATTTCGCGGGGACAGCCGCCCATCCCTACCACCCTCTGCAGATGCGCCATCAGTTGGAAACGACGCTGACCAACTTGGGCTCCGACTACCTGGACATGTACTTCCTGCACAGCAGCGACTTCGGGCTCGACGACCGATACTTGGATGACGCCGTGGAACAGATGCGAGCCTTCCAACGTGAAGGTCTCATCAGCGCGATTGGGATGCGCGCTCCGCACGTCTTCGCCCAGGAACGGAACGACGCCTCCACGCAACGATTCCTGCGTCTGTTCAACCAGATCCGGCCGGGCGTGCTGACGGTTCGTTACAACCTGCTGTCTCCGCTCTACAGCGCAGACGAGACCGACATCTTCGACTTCGCCAAGAAACAGGAGGTGGACGTGATCATCAAACAGCCTCTCGCGCAGGGTCTGCTCACCGGCACGCACTCTCCCGACCGTCCCCGGCGAACCAGCAGCAGTGACCACCGCAGCACCGATCCAACCTTCACCCAGCACATCGTCCAAGCCGTCCACGAAGTGCTGCGCGAGGTCGTTCAGCACTTCGGTGACCAGCCTGCGGACTTGGTCCGCGTCGCGTTACGCTACGCCCTGCAACGTGCCCCGGACGCCCCTGTGCTGGTCGGATTCCGCGATGCGGGGCAGATCACGATGAGTCTCACCAGCCTTGGCGACCCCCTCGCTGGGGATGCGATCGCGCTGTTACGTCATCTCACGGCCCCTGCCAGGCAGATGATCCATGACCTGCCCGCCAGGGTTCCGCAGTCCCGACCTGCCAGTGCCTGACCCGTCACTTCGACAGAAAGGATCACCGTGAAGTACACCGAGGTCGAGCAGAAATACGCGCTGTCCGATCCGGAAGCCCTGAAGACGAAGCTGAAGGGCCTTCACGCGGTGCCGGGCACCGCGACCCGTCAGATCGACTCCTACTTCAACGCACCCCACCGCGACTTCCTGAAGCCTGAGGTCGTCTCGGAGTGGCTGCGCATCCGCGAAAGCGACCGCGGCGCCTCGGCCAACTTCAAGGTGTGGCACCCGATCGAAGAGAAGATCAAGACGCACGCCGACGAGTACGAAACCGCCGTCGAAGACCCGGAGGCGATCCGCCTCATCCTGGCCACGCTCGGCTTCACGCCTCTGATCACGGTGGACAAGACCCGGGAGGAGTGGATCGTCCCCGGCCTGGTCGCCGTCGCCTTCGATACCCTCGCCGACGTCGGCACGTTCGTCGAGTTCGAGTTCAAGGGCGCGGCCGACAGCATCGACGATGCTACCGAGCAACTCGACGCCTTCATCACCGCATTGGACGTGCCGCTGGGCGAGCGCATCACCCGGGGTTACCCCCACATGTTGCTCGGCCGCGACCACTGATTACAAGATCATGAGCAAGGAACGGGCCGAGTTTCAGCTAACGCAATAGATCGCCTACCAGCGAATTGGCCAGCTGGCCAACCTGAGCTAGGTCGTTCCTGACGGCTTTGAAGCCCGACCACAAGAAACACAAAAACGCCCCATTCCTCCCCGATAGGGAGGAATGGGGCGTTTGCGTTGCAGGCGAAATTACCGCTGGCTGGACGGTAGGTCCGGCCGCGGGGTGTGCCGCGCCTTCCACCCGGCGACAGCTGCCAGCGCGGTCGGGACCAGGGGCAGGATGATCGCCTCGATCCAGTCAGGCAGGAACGCGATCATCGACGGGGCGTCGGCGACAGCCTGTAGCGCTGCCATTCCGGCGACACCAGCCAGGTAGGACACCAGGGTCATGGCTTTGACCTTGGTCTCAACCGGCGGCTTGGAGTAGGAGAGCTTGGGGTCTGCGTGAGCGTTCATTCGCCCTTCCTTCGGGGGTAATCCGCCATCGCGGCGGGAAGGTTCGGATTGAAAATCAGCGACGGGGCGGCCACGACCATTGGCCGTGGTCTGGGCCTTCGGATCGCGACGTCGCCCAGTAGGAGTGGTTGCCGTCCAGGAACACCTGAAGGTTCACGACCCGCTCGGCGCCTTCGAACGTCCGGACGACTATCGCCGGGTAGGTCTCGCCAAGCTCGACGGGGGAACGGACGACGCCCTGTCCTCCGTAGCTCTGCCTCGACTCCAGGTTGATCATGCTGACGTCGTGGCCAGAGAGCTTGTAGTGAACGATCCGGCCGATCGTTGGCGTCGGATTCGTCTCGGTGGACATGTGCCCCCTCAGAGGGTTGAAATCGGAACCGCTATTAGCGTGCGAACATCGAGATCTTCGCCATCGACACCTTCTCGACGACCGCCGTGGCGATGTCCTTTCGTGGGTTGATCACACGGAGACGAAGTTGGTTCTTCGTGTTGAGCGCGAACTGGCCGCCCATTGACTGCTCCACCCGGCCGTTGACGTCCGCTCGGAAGCTCAGCCGCCAAGCGTCGTCCTCGAACGTCTTGCCGTCTCGTGAGTAACGTGACCACGCCACGTCTATCTCCGCGCCCGGGGGCAGACCACCGACCTTCACCAGGCCGTCCACGATGCACCAGCGGCTCCCGCTGGCCAGGACCGCTACTCCGTCTTCGCCGTGTGCGTTCGGATCGTCGGTCCACTCGGTGTGCCAGCGCACCGCCAGCTCACCACCGGCCGGGATGATCTGGTTCTGTCCGGCTCCCAGAGAAATGATCTCGGGCACGTCTTCCTCCTGTTGTGTCGTGGTCTTGCCGGGGTCGTTGATTTGGTGGGCGACGTGCGCCCGGAAGGCGGCCATGTTGAGGCTGTGCGGGTCAGGCTTCTGCGTGTTGACTTCCTTGTGGCCAACAACCCGAGACGCGGGCAGGTCAAACTCGCGGCATAGCTCGGCGCACAGCGCGTAGTAAGCGTCAAGCTGTACCTGCGGCCACGGGCTGCGGCCGTCGTTCTCGGCCTCAATGCCGACCGACGCCGAGTTGGTGTGGTGCACGCTGGTGCTCGGCGCATTGTGCCAGCATCGCCCGGCGGCGACGACCCAGATCCGACCGGTGTGCTCCAGCCAGAAGTGGCTCAGCGGCCCCTCCAACCCGAGCCGGCCGTTCACCACGATGTGCCGGTCGTTCCACCCAGCGGTGTGGTGCGCCACCACCCCCTGAACGAAGAGCTGCGGTCCGTGTCCGCGGGACTTCCAGCCGCCGACCTCGGTGACTGGGAAACCGGTCCTCCGGGCGACGTCGGCGAGTTGCGTAAGCCAAGGCATCAATCCTCCTGGAACTCTGTAGGTCCGTCGAACACACCCGTTCGACGAGAAAGATGATCAGTGTCAGCCGCGGGTGAGCTGGATCAGCGCGATCACTGTGCCTGCCACGGCCACCAGCACGGTGACGATGGCGATGATCTGGCGGGTGCGCTCGGCGAGCTGGGTACGGCTGACGCAGTTCTTCTCGACCTCGGCCAGCCGGTCCTCCAGCTCACCAACCTGCTTGACCAGCTCGGCGTGCCGGTCATCGACCTGGTCGAGCCTCTGCAGGATCAACGCGTTTTGCCCGTTGACCTGAGCGAACCCAACCTCCACCAACCGGCGCAGCTCAGCCAGGGACAACGCAAGGTTCTCATCCACTGGCCACCCCCCAGGGCTTACGGCCCATCCACGTCGCTGGCGGCTTCGCCTGATACGACGGCACGATGGGAATCTGCTGGTTGTCGCGATACCAGGCCACCGCCAGGCGGCGCGCCTCGACCCGAGCGGGGTCCAGGCGGGTCAGAGCCTTGACCGGCTCTAGTGGATCTTCCGGTGCGACGGCGTTGATGCCGACATAGGCCATGACGTCCTGGCGTACTTGCCGGTCTTCAGCCACCATCCGCACCCGGTGGGTTTTGACGGCCTCGATGCGTACCCGGTGCGCCGCCAGTCGGTCAACGTCGGAGACGCCTGGCGTCCAGCATGTCGGCAGGCCGTGGGTGTCGCGTAGTACTTCAGCCGCGCCTGGCTGGAAGCGGGCCATGGCGTCGTTCGGCGATGGGATCCATGGTTCGTGCAGCACGATGTCCAGCAATGTCGTCGTGTCGTCCGGGTCGATACCGTATTCAGCGCACCGCCATTCCCATGTCGAGTGCGGAATGATGTGCATGCGCGCTGTGCCGTCTGGCCCCACGCGGCTGATGCCCCAGATTGGTTCGGCTCCATCGTGTTCGGTGCGGCTGGCTTGTTCTCCTCCAGCCTGCAGCAGGCTGGTGGTGCTGTAGCCGAGCTCGGCGTCCCATATGGTCCAGGTCTCCGCCACGATCAGCGGTCCCCTCTCGTGATCAATGGCGGTGAGCCCACCAGTAGAAGCCCTTGCCTGAGTACACGCCGCCGCCTTGCGACCAGGCGAGGGAGAAATCGGTCTGGTTGCTCAGGTCCTCGCACCAGTAGAAGTTCGCCTTGACGGCGCCGTCACGGACGACGGCGACGGGCCCCATGTTGGACGCCATGCTCGGCCCGTAGTGGATGGTGACGCCGCCGTAGTCCGGCGGTACCGTGCCTGATCCGGCGTGCACTGTGTCGTAGGGGTCAGCGGTGTTGGTGTCCCAGACGCGGCCGCGCAGGTACCAGCGTCCGGAGCTGTTGCAGTGGATGTAGGACTGTGACGAGGCGTATCCGTCGTCGTATCCGAATCGGCCGTACGACTCGGCGACGTCCAGTCCGCCGCCCTTGCGGGTGGAGAAGGAAGAGTCGCGGATGCCGAGGCGTACCAGGCCGGCGGCGACCTGAAGTTCCGCGCGGGCGGTGCCGGAGGAATTGGTGCCGCTGGTGATGAAGGTCGTGGTTTCGCCGGGGTAAAGCCCATCCACGGCGTAGAACCTGCTGTAGTTGCTGTTCCCCGCTGGGTAGAACCGAAGGTCCAAGGTGCTGCTGTCGAGCACAAACCGTTGCCCTGCGGCCGCTGATCGAACGATTGAGCCGGTGATGGTTTTGCCGCTGATCGCATCGGCTGCGATCTTGTTAGCGGTGATCGCGTTCGCGGCGATCTTGTCCGCTGTGATCGCGTTCGCGGCAACGTGCCCGGCTTGGATCGCGCCTGCGGCTACCTTGTCCGCTGTGACAGCGTTCGCGGCGATCTTGTCCGCCTCAATCGCGAGCGCCCGGATCAGGCGGCCGGTGATGGAGTCAGCGGTGATCTTCGCGTCAGCAGGAATCGACCCCGAGATGATGTGCTCAGCGCCGTCGATAACCTCGCCGATGAGATCTGTGTCCACCAGCGGCAGCGTCGCGATCGACGCCGAGTTCGACGGGCCCGACTCGTTCCTCGACCGGTCAACAGCGGTGAACCAAAACGTGCGAGTGGCACCGTACGGCTGGTCTGGAACAACGATCGCCCCGGCCGCGTCGAGGTAGCCGACCTCGACCGCAGGCTCCGGTGTGAGTGGGTTGTCCATCCAGATCCGTAGCCGCTCGAAGTCGCTCGGCATCAGCACCCCGCCACCGCCGCGCCCATCCCAGGCGACGTGAATCACGCCCAACCGTGTGGAGAGCTGCGGCGCGGTCGGTGTCGGAGGTGGAGTCGCGTCGTCAGGTATCAGCGTGACGACCTGGGGGCAAAAGTCGCCCTTCACCCCAGCCGAGAGCGCCCGGACCTTCCACCCGTACTCCCAGCCGACCACCAGCGGCGAGACCGTCGCTTTCGTGTCTCCCGCCGCGGTCTGCGCGACCATCAGCCACAGCTCCCCCGGCAGGTTGCGCCGGGCGTACACCTCGTACGCATCGACGCTGAGCGCGACCCCGTTCGCATCGGAGGCCACCGCGCTCCACGTCACTGTGGCCTGCCCGCGCGCGTACCCGTGCTCATCCAGGTAGGCGTCCGCCGCGACGACGAGCCCCTGTGGCGCGGCCGGGATCCGATTGTTCGTCTCCGGGGCTGGCTCACCACCTGAACCGCCCGACCCCACCCCGCCGTCAAGAATCCCGGCGGCCTGCCTGGCCAGCCTGATCTCCCTCTCCAGGAAACGATCGTTCAAGACAATGTTGCCGCCGACCTGGCCGTCCTTGTCCACTGACAATGTGATCTGTCGCAGGCGGAGCGACTCCATCGTCCCGCCGTCGCCCGGCGCAAGCAGGTAGTCCCCTGGCTGGTAGTGCTCGAACGGCAGCCAGCGCGCGTGGTCGAACAGCATGCCGCGGGTGACCTGGACCCGCTCCCGGCCGACCCGATCCAGTGCGTTCTGGCCCAGCAGCCTCGCGGTACCGGCGTCCGAGACACCGTTCTGCGACTGGTAGGTCTCCCACCTGCCCCACGGTGCGACAGCGGCCGGGTTGGTCACCTCCACCGAGAGACCGGATTCGCCGCCGATGAGGATGGCGGACACGGCGTCCTCCAGCGTTCCCGTGTCCGGAGCTTCGGTGATGTCACGGCCGAGACGTAGGTCAACCGGTGAAGGACCAGATGCGTGGTCCGTGCCGAGCATCGCGTCCGGGTTAAATACCTGCAGCTCGCGGCCCTGCATCCGCCAGTCGATCACACCCTGCTCGCCCAGGTTGATCAGGACGCTCAGCAGGTCCTTGCCCGGCTCGATCGCCAGCGTCAGCCGCCGCGTGCTGTCCCACTCCTTGTTGTCGCTGTCGCGGATGTCGGAGAAATGGTAGGTCAGGCCGGACAGCGCGCCTCGCGCCTTGCCCTCCTGAATGAACGTCGCGAGGATCGCCCCGGCGCTGACCGCGTTGAACTGGCGTTTGCCGTCCACCATCGCGCTGTTGGGGTACAGCACGACCTTCCTCAACAACCACGCCCAGCCGGGCAGATCATAGGACCGGGAGCCGGCTCGGTCCGCGCTGTCGCCGCTCCGCTTGATGCGCAAGAATCTCGCGTTGGGCGGCTCCACCCATGAGCCGCCGTTCGCCGCGTACTCCACCGCGACCTCGCAATGCCCGGCGATGAGGTCGGCGTTCAGCCCGCCATCCGGGTACGTCACCTTGAGGCTGGACACGTCGTTCAGCGGATCGCCCAGCTCGAAGCCGCTGTGGTGAGGCAGCACACCCAGTCGGTCGCGATTCGGCTCGTACGCCACCAGCCGTAGCGCGAACGTCGCGGGCTCACCTGGGATGATCACCTGCACCGCTGGCCTCCCTCAGTAGTTCGTTGATCTCGTCGCGCTGCTGATCGACCGCCGCCGACAACACGGCGTTCTCGTACGTCAGGTCCTCAATGCGGCGGCGCAGCACGGCGATGATCCGGCCCGGCTCGACCACCAGGTCTTCCATCACGCACTCGCCTGCAGGAGCGCCCGCTGCTGCTCCAGTCGTGTGGCGGCGGTCTTCACCGGATCGATCCCCACGTGCGATCTCAGCGGGTCGAGCACATCGGCCGCCTTCCGCGCAACCGCCGTACGAGCCTTCGGTGCAGCTGTTGTGACGGTCGCGTGGTTCCGCTTGCACCGCTCGACCCGCTCCAGGACGGCGGCGCGGGCCTGCTCCCCTGACATCTGCCACGGATTGCCCTCGAGCAAGGTCGGCTCGTAGATCGGATGGACGGCGCGGTGCATGAGCACGTCGATCACCTCGTCTGTCGAGGTCAGCCCGCACGCCACGGCAGTGGACTCGATCGCCGCCTTCGGCAGAAATACCGCCACCGTGACATCATCGGCGGCCCGAGTCAGCGTGATTTCCCACGCCTCGATCCGACCGGACTCATCGGCTGTGTCGATCACCTCTGTGACCTGCCAGTCATCCGGCACCTTGTCACCTCCAGGCCCAGATGTGGAACGTCCGCGTCGGCGGCGAGGTCCCGGCGGACGGGTCGAAGAAGAACAGGTCGCTGTTAGTGCGGCTGAAGAGCTGCATGGTCGTGGTCTGCTCGGCGACGAACGTGACCTTCGGCACGGTCGGGAAGGTGAAACCGAGTGCCACCTGGTAGTAGGTGGCGCCTCTGGACACTGACAGCGACAGCATGATCAAGCCGGAGTCGTTCGCGTATAGCCAGGTCCCTCGGTGAAACGTGCCTGTCTGGTCGAACACGAGGAGCTGGTCCTGCTGCGTCGGGTGCATCCACCCGATCGACGCCTGGCTCTCGACGGCCGACACCGCGCCGCCGCGCCGCTCCCCGTTCGACGGGTTCAGGATGGCCGCCTGCCAGAAGCCGGCCGCGTGGGTCAGGCGACACATCGCGGTGCTCGCCTGGTTGGTGCCCGACTCCATGACCAGGGTCGCCTCCCCTGTGAAGCGGGAGCCGTCGCTGTAGATGCGCGACTGGTTCGTTCCGCTACCCGGGATGAAGCGGATCTCTGGAGCCGCCGTGCCTGCGGGGTTGACCACGATCCGCGCGCCGGTCACCCCCGATGCGAGCTGGCCGACGATGGACACCGCGCCGGTGGCGGCCGAAATGCTGGCGGTCTGCTGACCGGAGCCGTTGAACGCCACCAGGCCCGAGCTGTTGAGCTCAACCCGCGCACCCGACGCACTGCCCGCGACGACCCGCGTGGACAGCGTCAGCACAGCGGCAAGCTTGTCGGCAACCACCGCGCCAGCCGTGATGTGCTCGGCCTCGACCGACCCAGCGGCCAGCTTGTCGGAGGTGACCGCGTTCGCGACCAGCGCGCCCGTCGTAATGCTCTCGTTCGCGGCGTCGCCCTGGACGAGCTGCACCGCGGCGATCGTCGCCGACGCGGACGAAGCCGACTCATTGCCCGACCGGTCAAGGGACGTGAATCGGAACTGCCGGTCGGAGCCGTACGGCAGGTTCGGGACGAGGATCGCCCCGGCCTCGCCCAGCACGCCGATCTCCGACCAGCCGGGCGCGAGCGGGTCCTGCATCCACACGCGGACGTGCAGGAAGTCGGGCGGCATCGGCACCGAGCCAATCCCGAGCCCGTTCCACGTGGCCCGGACCACGCCGAGACGCGTGGAGAGTTGCGGCGCGGTCGGCACGGGCGGCGCTTCGTCGTCATCGGGGATCGTCACCGCGACCTCGGGCGAGAACGGTCCGGCCTTGCCGAGGTTCACCGCCCGGACTTTGAAGGCGTACGACTCACCGATGACGAGCGGCGAGTATGTGGCCGTGGTGTCGCCCGCCTCAGTCGAGGTGACGAAGAACCACGGCGCGCCCTCCTGGTTGAGCCGCACGAACAGCTCGTAGCCGCCTACGTTCAACGCGACCCCGCCGACGTCGGCGGTGACCGCGCCCCACGAGACCGTCACCTGCCCATGCGGCAGGCCGTGCTCGTCGATGTACGGCAGCGGGTGCACGACCAGCCCAACCGGGGCCGTCGGCGTGCGCGGCTCAGGCGCTTCCGGGGCTGGGCGCGCGCCGGACCCTCCGTCCGCCGTCGAACCGCCGACGATCCCTGCCGTCCGCCTGGCTAGGCGGATGTCCCGCTCCAGGAACCGGTCATGCAGGACCAAGGACCCGCCGACCACACCCATTGAGTTGCGCGCCAACGTCACCTGCCGGACCCGCAGAGGCTCCAACATCCCGCCGCCCCCGGGCGCGAGCACCCGGTCACCGGGCCGGTAGTTCTTCAGCGGCAACCAGCGTGCGCCGTGCAGGACGATGCCGCGAGTCCGCTGCACCCGTTCAGCTCCGGCGCGCTCGAGCGCGGACCGCGCGAGGATCGTCGCAGTCCCCTCGTCGGAGATGCCGCCCGCGCCCACGTACTGCTCCCAAGGCCCCCACGGCTGGACAGCGGCGGGGTTGGTGAACGTCTTGACGAGCCCGTTGTCTCCGACGATGAGCACCGACGACGCCGTGTCCTCCAGCGTGCCCTCGTCGGGCGCTTCGGCGATGTCGCGCCCGTACCGCAGGTCCACCGGGCTGGCCCCGGACGCCAAGTCGCGGCTCATCATCGTGTCGGCGTTGACCACCTGGACGGTGCGGCCGGACATGCGGAAGTCACACACGCCCTGCTCGGCAAGGTTCTGCAGCGCCGTCAGCGCGTCCATGCCCGGCTGGTAGTAGATCGTGATGATCTTGTCCCACGACTGACCTGCGCTGTCCTCCTCCGGGGTGAAGTCCCATTGCAGACCCGGCACCGCGCCCCGACCTTTGGCCTCAGCGATAAACGTCTGCAGGATCTCGCCCGCTGTCGCGCCGAGAAATGCCCTCTTGCCGTCCACCAACGGCGCAGGACCGGGATAGAGCACGATCTTGCGGAGCATCCACACGAAGCCAGGCAGCTCGAACTGGACCAGCCCCGTCTGGTCGGAGCCGTCTCCGCGGCGCTTGATGCGGAGAAACCGCGAGTCCGGCTCTTCGGTCCACATGGTGCCGTCCACGCTCCACTCGACGGCGATCTCGCACGGCTGATCGAGCAGGGCCGCGCCGGTCGCCATGGTGGTGTAGGCCAGCTTGAGCGACGACACGTCGTTCAGTGGCCAAGCAACCTCGACTGATAACGGTTGCGGAAGCACACCAATTCGGCTGCCAAACGGTGTGTAGACCATGAGCCGCAGATCGAAGGTCATGTCAGACCTCCTCCTTACGGAAGAACGTGCTCGCAGAACGACTGACTATGACGGCCTCAATGGGCTGAGCCCCTTGCATAGCAACATGGGCTAGTCGCCGACTAGATCGCGGGCAACGTCCGCAGGGTCCACCTGATACGACATTGTTACTAAGCGACTGCCCAAACACCAGAGGATAGCTGGATCATATTATTGTGAATGGAGATCGCCCACTTTTCACAACAGGACGTACCGTGACAATCGTCGCGATATTTATCATCGTTTCGGGGATTGTCGTCCTTTTAGCAACGGCCATGGATTTAATGCCCCCTTGGTGGGCATGGGTGAAGAAATTCACCGCGTTGGTTTCCTTGATCGCGGCATCCGGATCCCTTCTTGGAACCGAGCGCATGCTAACAGTCCGCGAGACCATCAAACGCGGTACAAAGGATGCTGGACAACGCTTGATCCAGGGAGCCGGGGAGATTTTTTCCGGCTACTTTCGCGTCGAGGGGAGCGCACTGGCGAGGCGAGGCGCCATGAAGACTGGCCAATACAAGCGGGCCAGACGGGAAGCGGCGAATAAAAAAATTATTGTTGATCCAGAAACCGGAAAGGTCCAATGGCCGAACATCTGGGATCAGCAACTCATGGACAGCGTCAGTGAGTTCAAGGAGTCGCGTCTCTACTGGGTATTTTCTATCATTCGGCTAGCAGCATGGGGTTCCATTCAATTCTTTGGATGGCGAGCAATTTTCGACCAGGTCAGCCCCCCCAACAATGTTCCATTGATCATCTTTGCATGGGTATATCTGATTTTGATCGGCTTCCCAGGGGGCGCACTACTCGCATATGTACTGGCGTCAGCAATCGCCACTTTTACAACTACAATAATCGGCTCACTTCTCGGATTGATCTTTCATTTCGTAGACATGCTCATCATTCGCCCCGCGTCCTGGGCCGCCCAACAGGAGACAATCGTTCGCCCTCTCGCCATAGCATTATTTATAATGAGTGGAATAGCATCTATTCAGGATACCATCTTCGGCACATGATTTCACATATAAATACCCACGGAATACGCAAAGCTTATTGAGCAATCAAGATCGACGGATGCTTCGCCATTCGATTTCAGAAAGCAGGAGCGTATTGTGCTACTGCGGGTCAAAGGTAAGCACGCTTCGCTCGGATCTCGACCTGTGATGCGATTGTCGTACTGGTCGCGGACGTAGAGATTAGCACTGCGCGGGAGAACGGATCGCTCACCGCTAGCGCAGGCGTCAGATGCAGCCACCTGTATTGGCTACCGGGGCCGATCGTGTCAATCTGCCCTGTGATGTCCATACCGGCAGCCAAGTCCCACGTATCGGTCGTCACCTTCGCTGCCTGCATTCGACCGCAGTCAATCAGCAGCCGCTCCCCCGTCAGCAGACCGCCAGCATGAAGTACCCAACCTCCTGTGGCCACGTCGCCGATGGACGGCTGTACTGCCGGACCAGTGAAGCGCACCAACGCGTCCACAATCGGCCCCGTCGAGCCTGCGAGTGTGGTCACCGCTTGAGCGAGTTGGTTTGGAGCTCCCAGCCAGGTGGATTCGATCTCATCCCGCCACAGTGCCCCCGGTACCTCAACCACCGCCGTGAGCCGGGTGGTGGCGGCACCTGTGTTGACTTCGGGCTCGGACGTAGCGGTGATCGTCACGTCTGCGACGCGGACGAGCGAACCGGCCTGGTAGCGCAGCTTCATCAGCCGATGCCGCGTTCCGAGGAGCGCCGTCAGCGCTTCCAGGTTGCGTTCCATCTGCTCATAGCCGCCGTCCGCTCCCGCGGGGGTGGCCGACGTGACCTTGAACATCAGGCCGAACGTCGTGGCCTCCAGGTCGAGGCCGACGACCGGGATGTCACCGTGCCGGCCTGGCACGCTGACCTTGACGGCCCGCGCGCCAGGCAATGGCCTGCGCTGTGTCCCCCTTTTGAGACGCCAGCAACCCGCGGGATGATCGAGTGGCACCCCGTCAAGTGAGTAGCTCGGCACCTTAGATCACTCCCATCGCGCCGACGTACTGGAGCGACCGGTTCACGGTTACTGACGTAGGCTCGGCCTGCGGGAAATGGTTCGTCACGTTCACCACCGTCCGCGACATGGATCTACCGCCGCCAAGCCCCTCTGGGATGTTCACTCCGGGTACGGGCAGGTTCGGTAGTGCGGTCTTCGCCGCGAGCGAGGTCACCTTGCTCAATGAGCTAGTG
This sequence comes from Streptosporangium sp. NPDC020072, assembly GCF_040631445.1. Taxonomy (NCBI): domain Bacteria; kingdom Bacillati; phylum Actinomycetota; class Actinomycetes; order Streptosporangiales; family Streptosporangiaceae; genus Streptosporangium; species Streptosporangium sp. NPDC020072. The sequence goes on from NZ_JBEYAB010000011.1 coordinate 136,240, forward strand.
ACGAGTCCAGCGGTCTTATCAACGCCGACCGCCAGGCCCTGCATCATGAATCGGCCGATGGCGGCGAAGACCTTCGACGGGCTTTTGATCCCGAGCGTGGACTTCACCGAGTTGACGATTCCGGAGAAGAAGTTGCTGACGTTGGCGTAGAAGGTACTGGCCATTGACTGGATGCCTTGCCAGACGCCGGACACGATGTTCCGGCCGATGCCGGCCATGGTGCTACCAATGCTGGACACCGCCGACGTGATCTTTCCGGGTAGGTCGCGGAACCAGCCGACCAGGGTCGTGCCGATCCATCGGCCGATCGCGTTGACCATGTCCGGAATGATCGAGTGGCCTACGAGCACGTCGTACATCCATCGGAAGATGGCCACGGCGTTGTCGATGTAGGGCTTGATGGAGGCGACGACTTGGCCGACCACCGCGCCGAACTTCAGGAAACCGCTGGCCAGGTTGCTCAGCCAGCTGATCATGGGAATGATCGCCGGGATCGCCCTAGAAAGGATCATAACGCCCAACTCTGTAAGAATTGGAAGCAATGGCGTTATCGATCGCATAAGGGATAAAAAGGCAGGAACGAGCTGATCACGCACCGCCGGGATCAGATCCAAGATCGGCGGCAGGAGCTGCTGAACGACGACAGCCGCGAATTGACCGAAGGCAGCATAGACCGGCTGCATAAGCGGACTGAGCTGGGCAAAAGCAGATGAAATGGACGACAGAGCGGGACGCAGCGCGTCGGCGAGTGCGGAGACAACCGGCGTAAGAGCGGCCGAGAGGTTTTGCAGGGCAACGCCGAAGACCTGACCGACGATCCCGGCCAGCTGACCGACTACGGGAAGCAGCGGAGCGGCGGCGGCGAGGGCCGCCGAGAGCCCTTGGCCGAGCGCGAGGAGCCCAGCCCGGAGCTCGGGTGACGCGAACGCTTGCGCGAGCATCCGCGCGACCACGGTCAGCCCGGGACCGAGCGCGGCCAAGGCTGGGCCGAGCGCGCTTACCGCAGCGGCCAGCCCTGGGCCGAGGGCGACCGCGATGGAGGCGACATGCGGCGCGACCTGCGCTAACGCGCCTCCGAGTGCCTGAAAGATCGGCATCAAGGCGCCGCTGACCTGCGACAACGCCCTGAAGATCGCGATCAGCGATTTCTGGCCTTCGGCGCTCGCCAGAAAAGCGTTGAGCCGATCAAGGAGCTGGCCCAGCACGCCGAGCGCGCCCGACCTGCCAGCGGACATCGCCGAGAAGATCGACTTGACGATGCCGAGCACGTCGCCGCCGACCTGGCCGAGCTGCCGGAACACCCCCAGCGCGCCCTGCATCCAGTTAAAAGCGGTACCGCTATTAGCGGCGTTGGAAAGAAACTCGCCGAACCGCTGCGCTACCGACGCGATTCCCGGCGCCAGTCCGGACGAGAAGGACAGGCCGACCACGGCGATGTCGCGGAACCCGGCCAGTACCGGCTCGATCGCGGGCCGGACGTCCGCGACCGCCGATCGCAGTGATCCGAAGACCGACGAGATCGCGGACACCGTCGCCGACGAGGAAACGAACCGCGCCACCTCCACACCGGCCAGACCGAACTCCCGCGATACCCCCTGCATGCCGGACTGCAGCGGACCGACCACAGCAGCCGCGACCGCTCGGACTTGGCCAGCCAGCGGCGCGAAAAACCCATCTTGCACGGCGCTTCGGAGCTCGTCGATCGCAGGCTTGACCGAGTGCAAGTCACGTGCTGCGACCTGCGCCGCAGGTGAGAGACCCTTCAGGGACTCCTCGTACTTTTTTTGATCACCTCCCAGGGCCGCTTTGAAAGCGTCATCAACGCCGAGCACCGCCACCTTGAGGGTGGCCAGCGCGCCGACGCCCAGAGCAACCGCTCCAGGTAGTGCAGCAACGATGCCGCCAGCCGGGGCAAGCGCTGCGGCGAAGCCGACTGCGGTTTGCGTGGCGGCCGCCATCGACGCCGCCAGGGTGGCCGCTTTGAGCGCCGCGGCGGTGAACTGGAGGCTCATCGACCCGGCTGACTTGGCCAGGCCGCCCGCGTCGATGTCGAGTTTCTTCGCGGAGTCCCGCATGAAGGTCATGAACCGGCGGACAGTGGCCGTGCCCCGGTCCTTCACGTTGATCTCGGCGAACAGCTCCCCGACGTTCAACGCCATCGGTCTCACCTCCTTGGATCTTGGGTGGGGTGAAACCGAGCGGAACGTGCCGCCTTACCTCCGCCCCTCGCCGGGGTCCAGAGCGCGGGCCAGTCGTGAGTCACACGTCAGCAGCCCGTGCAGCCGTGTGCGAAACCACCGCCATGACCTGGTGCGCAGCACTCCGGGCTTGCCGAGGTCGATGCCGTACACCTCATGGAAATCAGGCTCGACGTGAGCCCAACGGCTCAGGATGTCGTGCCACGAGACGGTGCGGCCTTGCGAGACGGAGAGGCCGTCGTCCTCGTAGTAGTCCCGGAGCCCCGAGACCGGATCGATTTCGCCGCCGCTCGACGAGTCGCCCGGTTCGGGGCCGGCGCTTCCCCCGCGCCTCCGGAACCCCAGATCTTCGCGGCAGCCTCCTTGCCAGCCGCGACCCACACCAGCGCGGTTGCACCGACATGCTGGATGCGGGGCCACGTCACCCGGTCGGCGCGCAGTTCGTCCCACACCGGTCCGAGAATCCGCTGGTAGAGGTCGCGTTCCTCGTCGTCGTCGAGCACAACGGCGGCCAGTTCGTTGAGCTGGGGGTCGTCCACTTCTTCGCCTTGCTCGACTGCCAGGCTGGCGTGCATGAGCCGCTGGCACAGCAGACCCACCTCAGCATCCGGGGCGGGGATGACGTAGGTCTTTCCTCCCACCGGAAGCCGAAGGCTGTCGTCGAAGAACTCGTCGAGGTCCTGAAACTGGGTCATGCCGTCACCGGGTTCTCGATCTCGACGGGCGCTCCCTGCCCCAGGAGAGTGAAGTTGAAGGGCTCCAGGTCGGTCACCGAACCGCCCTTGGTGAACTCCGAGACAGTACAAACGCCCCTGTAGGCGTCCGGCGCCCCGTCCCTGCGGTACCACCGCACCGGAATGTTCGCGCCGAAACCGACCTTCCGCGCGGCCTTGCGGATGGCTTCCTGTCCAGGGTCGGGGGTGAACGCGGCGGCGTCGGTCCGCTTCCGGCGGCCTTCCGCTTCAATCTGCCAGGTCCGGCCAGTGACGACGCTGCTGCCCCAGCCCTCCTCGTCGTCGAAATCGCCGTCGTCCTCTGTGTTGTCGTCGGTCGTCTCTTGGAAGCTGGTGAGGCCCCGGATCGGAATCCAAGTGAGGTTCTCCATGTCGGGTCCGGTACCGACGTCGAGCTTCCAGTCCTTCGCGAGGAGGGAACGCAGCCCCATGATCACTCCTTATGGGCATGTCGAATTGCCGAAAGCGGAACCGCTATCAGCAGAAATAGGTGGGTCACACGTCGCGGTGAAGTGACGGCCGATGAGCCATCAGGTCGAACGAGTCGGCCCGTTCCCACCGGCCCGAGCTGTCACGGCCGAGCGGGGCGACCAGTGTTCGACGCGCGAGCAGCACGTACACGCCTGTCGAGAGCGTCACGTTCTCCAGGCCGTGGATGGCGTCGAACACGGCGTCCGCGAGGTCGTCCACGACGCGCGGGTCCGTCTTGGCCCGGAACCTGGCCTGCATCTGCACGGCCGAGTCCGGCTGTTCGACGTCGTCGCCCATCTGGCCCACGCCGTACACTGCCAGCGCAATCGCGGTGTCCGGCTTGGCCGGGAGACCACCGATGGTGAGCGCGGTCTGGTTGTCGGCGTAGATACCGTTGGGGTTCCACGTCGCGACCCCGGCCTCGCCAAGCAGGACCGCGAATCCGGTCAGCAGATCACGGGTCCACGTCACTTGAGCGCCTGCCGGAGTTGCTTGGCGATCATCAGCTTGACCACCTCGGCTTCCTCTCGGAGTGCGAGCTCCAGGAATTTCGCGGCCCGGCCGGGCTTGTGCTGGTAGTCGAGGTTTTCGTGCTGAGCGATGCTGTACGGCGTGTCATAGGAGACGATGCCGCGCAGGTCGTTTTCATCGACCACGGCCGCGCCCGACCGTTCCAACGTGCCCTCGTCGTGCGGTACCCGCTGGTTGGACACCGACAGCACGTGCTCGGTGGCGTGACGGAGACCGCGCCCGGCAGCACGCCGGATCTCGGCCGTGACCTCCTCCGTATTGACCTTGGCGTTGAACCTGGCTCTGGCCATCAGCGGCACACCACCTCAACATGGTCAGGCGTCGGCAGTCCGCCGCCGTCGCGAGAGAAGGATGTGATGACGGTCGTCTGCCGTCCGTTGACCGTGACTCTGCTTCCCTCCGGGCAGATCGTGCCCGGAGGGAAGAACACGGTGGTGTCGGACACGGTCTCAGCACCCTGCGCATCGCGCACCAGACGCCGCTCGTCATCCACGAGGCACCGCGACTCGAAAGGCGGCCCGAACACGGGACCATATGCTCCATCGCCCTGAAACGGCTCGATGATCGCCCGGTGCCGCAACAGCCACTCGGGCAGCATCACCACACGCTCCCGTCGAGGATGTAGCCGGGCAGCAGTCCAGCGCGCCGCAGGATCGAGGAGGCGTCCGGCGAATACCGCGGGGGTGGCGCGTCACCGGACCCTCCACGGTCCAGCCGGACCGAACCGATCGACACCGACTTGAATGCTGAGGCGACGCCGAACTCATCACCCACAGCGATCGTCCAAGCAGCCTGCGCGCACGACGCCCGCTTCATCGCGTCAGCGTCTTCGGGCCGTGTCGGCATGCCGGCGTCGTCGGTCGGGTAAATCGACGCGAACAGCAGCTCGTCTACCCTCTCCGACGCGCGTTCCAGTCGCCGCTCGATATCAGCTGGTCCAGCTTGACCGGTGTACGCCGTGTAGTCGGCAGCTGTTGCGTACCCCACGGCTAAGCCGGCTGTTCGAGCACCCCGACCGTGAGCCCGGCCGGGGCTGCGTAGTCGATGTACACCTTGCCGTTGGCCTGGCGGTACACCGCCGAGAACGGCGGCAGCAAGAGGCTGTCGTTGGCCGGGATCGTGACCGGCAGGTCCACCACGTCCTGGCCCTCAACGGTCGCGGGAATCTGCACCGTCGCCGCCGCCGCCGTGCCGTTGCTGTTCTTGATCACGAGCAGGCGCCGAGGGCTGTGGTCGAAGGCGTGCCCGTCCGCGTTGGCCGCGACCAGGCCGACGCCGAGCGCGATGCCGGCGCGCGGCATGGACCTGACGACCAGGTCAGTCCTCGCCATCTGGGTCCTCCCCGAATTCCTCGATCAGCGCGGCTTTCGACAGCGCCTTGGCGTCGGCCTCGGGCATGCCGCGGGCGACCGCGTACTCGACCCACGCGGCCTTGTTGTCATGCTCGGACGGGCGGACCGGCCCGGCCAAAGCCGGACCGGTCATGTGGGCAGGCTCGGACTCGCCGACGACCTGCCAGTTGTCCAACATGTCCAGGCAGGGGTCTCGCTGTTCGAGCGGGACCACCTGCCCGGTGTTGGTGTTGCGGTAGACGTAGGTCACGCCGCGACCCCATGGATCAGCACGGCCCTGTTCGGGTCCAAGGTCTTGACGCCGTAGAGGCAGTCCACACTGACGATGTCCTGCTTCTTCGAGATGTCGTAGTCCATCACCACGCGGACGCCGAAGCCCTTGTATGACTCGACAGCGGCGTTGGCCGCGCCCTGCGGAAGCACCAAGGGCCTGGTCACCAATGCGAACGCCGTCCGATGAAAAGCCACTCCGACCTCAGTGTTCGGCTGGCCCGCAGCCGGCGTGCCGCCGGGGGTCTCGATGTTCTGCGTCTGGTAGCCGTCGAATCCGAAGATTCTTCGACCCAGGTTCGCCTCGCGCAGACCATCGGTGTCACCTCGGGTGTCGGCCTGGTGGAACAGCGGGTCGCTCAGCCACAGCGCCTCCATCTCCGGACCGATGGCGAGGTGACGGTCGGCGGCCGGGACGTTCCTCTGGTTGAGGACGCGCCGAGCGTCGATCGCGACCTGCGGCTTGTCGTAGTCGTGGATGCCGGGGCCGGTGACGCCCGTGATCGCGGCACCGGCCTTGCCCACCCGCTGCACGATGTCGTTACGCAGGCTCAGGATGTCCCGGTCGATTTTCTGCGCGATGGCCTCCATCGCCGGGTTGAGGAGTTGCGTGCCGAAGTCCTCGATCTCCAACGTCAGCTCTTCCGCTGTCACGGCGAAGGAGACGTCACTGAAGTGGTTCAGCGTGATCGGCACCGAACCTTCGCTGGCGTTCTGGATCTGGATGCCCTGCGCCCGGTTGAACTCGTTCGCCGTGAACACCGCAGGCTTGCGCACAGAAATCGTGTCACCCACGCGGGACACGAACTCCTGCTCATAGTCGCGGTGAACCAGTTGCGCCATCACACACGTCTCGTAGAGCGTGGCCAGTGCCGCCTTCGCGATGATGCTCGGCGTCAGGAAAGTGTTAGCCATTCGGGCCTTTCACCTCTTCAGAGAGCTAATTGCGGTACCGCAATTAGTGGCTAGGACGAGGCGCGCTTCTTACGCCTGGCGCGGAACTCGTCGATGGAGGGTTCGGAACTCGGCGCTCGTTCACCAGGCCCGCCGGTGAACTCGCCTCCGCTCCTGGCTGGCGGCCCCGCCTGGGTGGACGCCTTGAATTTCGGGTTGTTCTCCACTGAGGTCGTAATGATCTCGGTGAGCGAAGTGGAGAAGTCGTCAGCGTCCGGGTCCATGTCCCGGACTGCCTTCAGGAAGTTCCTGCTGTCGAGCAGGGCGTCGGGGTCCGCGCCGACCTTCTGGCTGGCGCGGTGGACCGCGAGCTCGATCAGGGCGCGGCGGTGCCGCTCGCGCTCCTGGTCCCGCTCGGTCGCCGTGGTGTCCCGCTCGGCCGTCAGCGTCTCGATCACCTGCTGCGGGTCGATCGGCTTCTCCTCCTCAGACGCCAGGCCCAACGCCTTGGCGATCTGCTGGGCGAAATCCGTCTTGACCTTCTCGGTGATCTCCTCCGGAGTCGGCCCCTGCTTGCCGGTCGCCTCGTCGGCTGCCTTCTGTGCGTCCTTCAGCTTGGACCGCCAGTCGGCCGCCTCCGCGCGGGTGTCCTTAATGAGCTTCTGCGCCCACGTGGGGAGCTGGTCCACCCTCTTGGCGTCGGGGTTGACCGGCGCGTCGTCGGCCGCTGGCGGCTCGGGCGGCGTGACCTCGGCCTCAGCCGGAGAGTTCTGGTCCTCCTGCTGTGACTGGCCTTCACCGCCTTCGTCCTCAGGAGCGCCACCGGCGAGCAGGTAGATCGGGGTGACACCGTCCTTGCGGTAGCCGAGGAACGCGCCTGGCGTCGTCGGCAGACTGTTTTCGATCATGGCTAGATCGCCCTCCTGGAGCGGATCGAGTGTGTTTCCGGCCTCCGGCCCGACCGAAGGAAAGCTCGGCTCACGCCAGGCGAGCCGAGAGAGACCAGATCAAAGCGCCATCCGGTGTTATTCGGCTCCTCGATTTCGGCCGCGGCGCAGTCCAGTGGCCTTGGCGTGCTGGCGCGCCTTCTGCTGGTAGTCGGCCACCCGTTGTTCGGCCTTGCGCCTGGTGTCGTCGTCGAGCGCAACGGCCGCTCGTCGCTTGCTTTCTCGGACCTTTCGTTCCAGGTACCTGCTCCGCTGCGAGTCGGCGTACGTGGTCGTCGCTTGCACGACCGGTGCCGGTCGAGACACGCCCGGAAGGAAGGCGTTCAGGTTGTGCCCGCAGTTCGGATGCAGCAGCCCCGCCAGCCGGGCCTCCGCGACCGTCCCCTCCACGTGGACGAACGTCTGGACGCCCGTCACTAGGTTCTCCTCCACCCGCATACCGGCCGCGCCGGACAGCGCCAGCACCTTGCCTTCCCAGCGGGAGCATCGGTCGCATGTGTACGGCAGCCGGGACACGCTGACCAGGTTGATCCCGGCCTCGCTCAGTGTGGACAGATGCCCGTCCACCGCCGCCCGCGCGGTCGCAGTCCTCATGGCCATCTCGACGTAGCTGGTCATGGACCAGGTGCGGGGTGGGCTCGCTGAATCGGTGAACCCCGTGATCCCCTGTGCGGTGAGCCGATCGATCGCCCGCTGCGCAGCCTCCCTACGAGTCTCCGAGCCGGTCAGCACCCGGCCGGCCGTCTCGGCGATAACCTCGCGGTAGATGTCGTCCACTGCGCGCAGCGCGCCCTCGTGAACCGATGTGATCAGCCTGACGGACTGCGCAGCTAGCTCAGCGACGCCCTGACCAGCGTTGATGCCCCGCTTCGTGCCAAGGTTCTTCGCGTCCTGCAGCACCCGTTCTAGCCGCTTCCGCAGCTTCGCGTCAGCAACCTGCAGCATGGCTCCCCGCACTGCGGCGTCCATGCCTTCGGCCCACGTGTCCAGCACCGCCGCCTGTGCAGCAGCTTTCGCGGCCGACTCCAGACGGCGGACGATGGACTCGGCCTCCTTGCGGAGCTGAGCGACTTCGCTGAGCCGTTTGGCCGCCCAGTCGTCGCCGCCGTCATCGTTGTCGAGATCCTTGCCGACCCGTGCGGCGATGCGTTTCAGCAGCGCTGTCTCTGCGTCGGCGTACATGGCAGCAATCTTCCGCGCCTGCTCCAGGCCGGCCTCGATCGCGGCGGCTGGAGTGATCGCCATCAGTCCTCGCTGGTCGCGTCAGGAACCCATGTCTCGTCCAGGTTGGCCGGGTCAGGGACGTTCAGCCCCAGTTCGTCGCGGAGCCTCTTCTTCTCTGCCTCCACCTGGATGTCGTCCCAGTCGGGATGCACCCATCTGATCTTGGTGTCGAGGCTGAGGGCTTGCGCTCTGTTCAGCATGTCCAGGGTGCGACCCATCAACTCCGGGTCCGGCATGACACCGTCCGGCCATTCGACCATCGCGCGTTCCGCGACGACTTTCGTGCCGAACACCGCATGGTCGACGGCCAGCATCGCCTCCGACAACCATGCCAAGCGCGGCGTCCAGTAGCCAATCTTCCGGCCGCGCGTGGAATACGACCGGTGCTTCTGCATGTGGATCTCAGTCGCCGTCCGAGCCGCCCCGTCGCCGCCCTCACCAAAGCTCTGTACGGAGTACCCGGCACCGCGCACGATCTGTTCCATCAAATGCTTCGATGTCTCCGAGTGCTCCTGCACTCTGATGGAAAACTGCGACAAGGTGATCATGCTGTTAGGGTTCTGCGGTGACGGCAGCATTCCGCCCAGCGGGCTGTAGATCTCCCTGTCCGGGTCCCACGTTGCGGCCTGGCCTCGGCCAGCCGTGGTCAGATACACCTCCGGGACGATGATCCTCGCCTTACCGAGACGGAGGTCACGCATCCAGCTCGTCCAGGTCTCATCGAGGGCGTCCATGAGCGGTTCGACACCGTCGAAGTCGCTTCGACCGATCGCTGTGCCCCGGATCATCCTGTGGGGCCTCATGTTCGGGACGTAATCGACCAGCAGGCCCCGCTCGAAACCGCTGTCGAACCCGCCGTCTTCGTCCACCAGTTCGGCGAACTCAGCGGTCACCGGGTGATCCTCCAACGGCACCTGCTTACCCAGGTGGTCCTCATCGCCCGCGTACAACCCGTGGTAAACACGGCCCCGTTCGTGCTTCTCCAGGTGCCGCCACACCTCGCCTGACCGGTCGTCTTTGTACACGACCCGCCAGAACGTCACCGCCTTGAGCCTGCCGCTGTGAAACTCGGGCACGGCTGCGTCCGGCGGAAGCGCGTCCACGACCGGATGGTCAGCCATCGTCGTGTCCCAACCCACGCGGAGGTAGACACCCCCGTACGCGGCGGCCAGCTCGGCAGCCTCCAACAGGCTGCCGTACACACCAGCTTCGTGCAGCACGCTATCGAGCCGCTGTTGCCCCTTCTTGCCCTTGAGCTTGAGCGTCGGCGGCTCGCTGAACAATAAGTCGGCGCTGGTAGCGGCAATGTCTGCGGCAAGCGGAACGTGAAGTTTTGTCGCACGAGCCTGCGCGGTCGGGGTAGGCGTTCCCCAGAAGTACCGGACCATCCGACCGAAGTAACCGCCAGCGCGGATCGGCCGGTCCCACCCCTTCGGGTCCATCCCCACTGTTGGAGCTCCCCGATTGCCGCCGTACACGCTCGCCAGCTTGTCCGGGTCTCCGGAGTACCACGCGCCGTGCGTGTCGTAGAGCCGCATCTCCTGTCGGATCGCTGGTGGCGGCCACTCCTGGGTGTGTTCGGGAAGTGGCATCGGCCTTCTCTCTTCAGTGCTCGATCTCTGACAGTGCGGCGGCCAGCTGCGTCCAGCCCTCGGCGATGGAGACCTTGGCATCGACCATCGCGGGGTTGGGTTCGCAGTCCGCCCGCTCCAGGACTTCGGCGGCGCGTTGCGCGGCCTGCCGCCAAGTGATCGTCTGATCCCTCATCCGGCGGCCGGCCAGTGCCAGGTGCCCGGAGCGTCGCCCGGAGCGACGTTGTACTCGTGGAATCCGCCGAGCTGGCCCGGCGTGAACACCCACAGATGGATGTGCGACTCGCTGTCGAGTGCGGGCACTGCGCCGAGCTTCACACCTTCCGGGTTCAGAGTCGTTACGTCTGCTGTGACGATCGCGGCGCGTACAGCCTGAAGGCCTCGCCGACCTCGGTAGCGGACGATGTCTCCGGTGACAGGGTTGCGGTTCAGGGTCACTCCTCAGGTGATGGGGATGGGTCCGCAGGGCATCACCGGCCGCTCAATCGGGCCGGTCACGCGGACCCACATCAGGTAGGTGCCGTCTGTCAACGTGACGCTGCCGCCGGGACCGATGAGAATGCGTGCTCGCGCGCCTCCCGCGGTGAGACTGGCCCACTCGGCGGTGTGCCAGTCAGCCTCGCCCGGTTCAGCGCCAAGGTTCGTAAAAGCGATCTCTACCGGCTCTGTCCCAGACGCTCCCGTGACGAAGGTGTAGACATACGGGCGGCTCAGAGATGAAATCGGCTCCATATCGCTATTGCTCTCCTACGAGGTCGTCGGGGGGTCGGCGGCCCATGAGTTATGCGGCGATCCGGCTCGCCACTCGACGACGGGCGGTGACGCTGCCCACTCAGTGAGAGGAGTGCTAGCCCGGAGCGGCGGCGTCAGCCGCCGGATTCGCTGCACGACGCTGGCTTCGACAACCGTGCCGAGCACGGCCACGATCGGCGGTTGCGGTCGCACCGGCAACGCCGTACCGACCCCAACCGTCGCGACGACCACCAGCACTTTGACTTGGCTGAGGAGCTGCGGCTGACCAGCTTCAGCGGCCTGGCCCAAGCGGTACCCGCGGGCGGCGCGATATGGCTGAGACTGCCCGGCCTCGACGACCGAGCCCAGCACGCGGGTTTTGCTCGGCGCGAGCGGTCGCGCGACTCCGGCTTCAGCGACTTTGCGAACCGCTGCCCATCCTCGAACCGCCTGCGCGGCCCCGGTCTCTGCGACCTGCCCAACCACACGGCTCTTGATCTGGACAGCTGACCGTGCCGTACCGGTTTCGGTGGCCAGACCAAGCGTGCGGGTCACGGTTCGCTGCGTTTGGGCAGCACGGCCCGTTTCAACGGTTCGGGCCAGAACGCGAGCTTTGCCTGGCGTAAGCGGTCGCGCGGACCTCTCCTCGACGACCTGGCCCAGCACGCGGGTTTTGGTTTGGCTGAACGGTTGCGGCTGGCCGTTCTCGGTGACCGCCGTCAGGATCGGTCGTGACGGAGCGCGGCGCACGATGGGACGGGCGGAGATTCCTCGTCCTAGGCGGGGCACCGTTCGTCGCCCTTCACCATGAAGCGGCCCGATGAGCTGCGGCTGTACCGCCCATGCTTGTGCGGGGCCGTACGGTTGCTGACGACGGGGCCGGCCCGAGCTTGGCTGCGGCCACGGCCACTTCATCGACGTACAGTCCGCCGGTCCCTGCGGTATCGCCCCGCAGGTGGGTCTCCATCGTGTACGGCTTGCCGCCTGGCCACGTGACGGTTTCGCTGATGAAGTACCCGTCGTGAGTGGGTGACTCCGCGTCCAGGTAAGACCAGATTTCCGTGGTCCCTGAGCCGCTGGGGCTGATCGTGAACCGCCATTCCAGCCGCACCCACTGCCCGACCGGAGTCATCCCCGCTGTGGAGGCCAGGACCAGCGGCGAAGTATTGCCTGCATAGACCGCTACATGCCCGTCTGGGAAAATCCACGTCTTGGCCGTGAGCCCGTTTGGCCCGAGCAGAGCCATCAGGGGGGCTGCGGTCGCTAATGGTGCGTCCAGGTACAGGTACATGCGGGCGCACAGCACATCAGCGGCGGGTTCCACGCCGATCCAGTCGATGTGGGTGTCTGTACCTGGTGTGGCGGCCACCACTGACAGTCCTGTCTCGCCTCGAACCTTAGTCGTGGAGTACTTCGTCGTGCCGACGAAGTTATTGAACGGGATTCCGCTGCTGCCGCCGGAATTAGCTGCGGTGAGGTTACTTCCTGCCGTACCGCCGTCGAAGGTGTTGGAGACGGCCGTCAGCGGCTGAAAGGTGATTGCGATGTCGTCGATGTAGGCGGCGTCATCCCCGCTGCTGCCGCTGCTGTCCTTGCTGTAGCGGAACTGGACCTGGGTGACGCCGGTCACGTCGAATACCTGCGACTGAGTCCATCCCACTTCGCCGGAAGCCGTCATCCTGACCGTGCCGTTGATCAGGAATTCCAGCTTGTCGTAGGTCGGTTCGGAGGAGACGAAGTACCAAAATTGGATCGTGGCCGCGCGAGGCGGCAAGGTGACCGTGAGCGTCGCGGTTTCGTTATGGCCGATGGTGTCGCTTTTGAACGCCCATACGCCGCTGTGCGCCCGTGCCTGTGTCCAGTTCCAGGCGCCCGACCAGGCTAAACGGAGAGGACTGGCCTCGAAGGTCTCAAGCAGCGGCATACAGCCCCCTTTGTCAGGTTCGTTCGAGCCACAGGCCAGCAGAGATGGTTACTGCGGCGGCGAACTTCGCTCGCAGCACGAACCCAGCCGCTGGTGCGCAGTCGGGAGTGTCGCCCAGCGGGATGTCGTACAGGGCAAGACCACCGTTCGGAGACAGCGGGAAGGTGTCGATCACCGTGAGCACCGTCGGCTCCGATGACCACGCGGCCGCCGCGAGGAAGCCGGGGGCGATGATGCGACCGTAGAGCTGCTGCGGAGTGACCGTCGTGGCGTACGCCATCGTCCCAGTCGCCGGCGGGTTCGTCGTGAACGTTGCGGCGCACAGCTCGACGTCGCCTGGCACTCCCGAAGCGGACACGCCGTACAGGCCGACGCGGAGCTTTTTCAGGTCCAGGCCGAAGCCAAGGGAGGCCGGGGCAAGGACGCCGAGAACGCTGCGGGCGGTGTTGGCGGTCAGCGCGACCGGTGCCGGGGTCAGCGCGGAGTATCCAGACTTGGCCATCTCACACCGCCCGGAAGAACCCGGACGGGTCCACCTGGGCAACGACGTTGCTGCCGTCCGGCCTGATTGGGAAGTCGTGCGCGGTCAGCGGCGTCACGTCGGCGTCGGTGACCGCAGCCCCGGGCCGGTAGCAGATCAGCAGCTTCGACCAGTCCGTTCCTGCCTGCACGTTGGCCCAGGTCTGATCCGGCAGCGTCAGGTCTACCCAGTCGTTGGCGTCATCTGGAGTGACAATGTCCAGGCTGGCCCCTCCGAGGACCTTCCGGGCGTAACCGGCGTTCGCCGCCTCAGTCGAGCCAGACAGCACGTCAGCCAGGGTGTCCTTGTCGCGCAACACCGCGTCAGGTTCAACGCCCGCAGCTGCCAGCGCGACGACGAGCAGGACAGAACCAGCCGGGTCACCGATTTTGACGCGGCGGTACAGCTCGACCGCACGCCCCTTGGAAACGTTGAACTGGAAATCAGCCACAGGCCCTCCTAGGCCGGAAAGGATCACAACGGCCCGGTTGTCCACGTAGCCCCTCAACCACGTGGACAACCGAAGCCGCCGGGCTCAACGCACGTGGGTGGACGTGCGGAGCAAACGCACCCCTTCAGCCCGATGGATTCGGGGTGCGCGTCTGAGGTCAGAAGGCTGGTTGCAGCAACGGCTGCCAAACCGCCTGCGTAGTGTGCAGCGCGTACCGAACGGCATCCAGCGCGTGATCGTCAATCTTCACTGGGACGTCTTCGCCGCGCTCCGCTTTCTTGTCGTCCCATGCGTAGCTGCCCACCTCGTCGAGGAACCCGGACACCGAACGGTGAACGCGCAGGTGGTCAGCTCCGAGCAGGTTGGAAACGGTGCGGATGCCGTCGTTGACGGAGTTGTCCCCCATGGTCGGAGTGAAGCCGTCGCGTAGGAGCTGGGTGATGAACGACGCGGCGGACGGGTCCACCACCACCCACTGCGGCCGCACTCCATGAGTGCCCGGACCGTAGGTGTCAGGGATGCCGTCCAGCCAAGCCCCGAGCTTCCGCGAGTATTCGGCGTCGGTAAGCTGCTTCCGCTCGGCGCGTGAATCCCACCGGAACTCGCTGGCAAGGTAGAGGCGCCGCTGACCGGCGTCGTCCGGGGTGGACACGCCGATGAGGATGGCGTCGAACGGGTTCACCGTGCCGTAGTCCACGCCCAGGACCAACCACCGTTCCATGGGCGGCAGCACGTCCACGACGTGGCGGTCTGGGTCGAACATGTCGAATATGGCGCCCTCGGCCATGACCCACTGACCCAGAATGAAGCGCTTGTACCACAGTCCGGTGTACTCGGCCTTGAGCGCCTTGACGTACGCCGGATCCAAGGCCTCGTTGTCATCGAGCCGGAAGTGCCAGTGCTTCAGATCCAGTTCGTACTTACGGTCAAGGAACTGTCTCTTCAACCAGTGGTTTGGCGCGTCGGGGTTGGTCGTGCCAAACAGCTTGGCGTTCTTCACACTGAGCCGGGCGAGGAGCTGGTCCCAGAACTCGCGCTCGATCAGCGTGATCTCATCGACGTACGCCCCGGCGCAGGTCATGCCTCGCAGTCGGTTTTCCGACCGGGCGTCGTTCGACGAGATGATCTCGACACGGCGCCCCAGAATGTTCGCGGTCGGCGCACCTCTCGTATAAATGACCCGCCGCGCGATCGGCCCCGTGATGGCCGGGTCCTGGAGCACGTCGAACACATTTCTGGCGATCGTGTCCGACGTCTTGCCGACGATCACCAGCGACCCACCCCGCGGGGCGTTGGCGATATACATGACCCACCGCAGCAAACTGGCGATCGTCTTCCCGCTCCGGATCGCGCCCGACCAGATGTTCAATCGCGCGGTGGACTCGCCGATCGAACGCAGCTGCTTGGAAGAGAGGGTCAGCGGCGTCAGGGTCGGCGTGCTCAAAGACCGTCCCCCGACTCGATCTCGCCGATCACCTCGGCCTCGAGGATGCTGTCCGTGTCGGGGTCGGGGATGGCGTGCCGCTGCTGAATCTGGAGCAGCAGGTTGCCCAGCAGGCTGGCCATGTCGCCGTCCGCGACGCCGTTGCGGTTGATCAGGTCCAGGCCCAGCAGGGTTGCCCGCCGGTTGATGCACTTCAGCGCGGTCTCAGCGGCGTTGACCTCGCCTTTCAGGACCTTCGGCCAGAGCGCGGCCATGATGCGGTCGAGTCGGTCGATCTCCAACTGGAGAAGCTGTTCGCTGGCCAGGTGCTCCTGCTTGGCGGCCTTCTGCAGCGCCCGGTCGATGTCCTTGCTGACGGAGGCCGCGCCCGAGTAGCCCAGCCGCTCGGCGATGACGGTAGGGCTCACTCCTGCGATCCGCATCTGAACCGCCTGGTAGCGGCGCTGGGAGATCTCAACCTGGCGGGCCTTGCTGACAACCACGTGAGACCTCCAGATCTGCTAGTCGGCATAGGTGCGCAGCGCGGCCAGCACGATGTGAGTGGTCGGGGCGTCGCCGTCGCGGGCCCTGATACGGCTGAGCAGCGTGGTCATCTCGGTGTGCTCGGCGGCGGTCAGCGTGATGAGGAAGTCAGCCGTCACGCCGGCCTTCGGGCGGGGCGGCGGTGCGTCGTCCTCGGCCGTGCCGTCGTCGTCCAGGTCGTCCTCGGCTTCCTCGTCGTCGAGGTCGATGCGTGGCTGCGGCCGCGGCCGTTCTTCCTGGATGCCGTCGTGGTCATCCGGCCTGGCAGTACGAGGGTTGGCGGGGCGGTCATCGACAATTGCGATACCGCTATCAATGTCGGCGAGCAGGTTGTTTAGGTCGTCGTCGGACCAGCCGGTGCCGTCGAGGTCGTCGAGGCCACGCAGCAGCTCGGCAAGAGCTTGGTCGTCATACGCTCCGTACTCGGCGGTGCGGTTGTCTGCGAGCATGATCCTCGTGGCGGCATCGTCGTCCACGTCCACGATCAAGGCGGGCACTTCGACCAGGCCGTGCTTCTTCGCGCCGCGCCAGCGGTGTTCACCGGCGATGATCCGCATCCGCGACTGCTGAACCAGGACGGTGCCGTAGAAGCCGTTCCGCGCGATCGACGCGGCGATCACGTCCACGTCGCCGCGGTGCGGATTCTCGGGGTGCGGTTCCAGGTCGGTAACCGGGACCATGCGGTAGGTCTGGGCGATAACGCTCGGCATGGCGCCTCCGACGATCATCCGAAGAAAGAGGGGATGGAGAAGCCCAGCTCAGTAGCCGGTTTGCTCGCAGGAATACGCCTTGTCGAACTCGTAGCCGTCGTAGTAGCCGATGGCCAGCACGCACCACACCTGGTCACCCGCGTGGTTCGGCGCCGATGTGGATGCCGAGCACGAGGCGTAGCCGCCCCAGCAGCCTTTCTCGTCGTAGCCAACGGCGCTGCCGTTCTCCAGTAGCTGCACCTGGATGTCGAGGTCCACCGCGCGGGGGTTGCTGCTGCAGCTCATCGTGCCTTTGGTGTGCATGCGGCTGTTCGACCAGTACGGCGTCTGCACGGTGAGGCCGCATGCCTCGGCGGACGCGGGTACAGCGGTGGCGACGGCGGGGATGACGGCCGCCAGGAGTACGGAGAGCACGAGGGCGATGCGCTTGAACATTTAGGACCTTCTAGGTTAATTGCGATACCGCTATCAGCGGAGTTTTCAGTCGGGCATGCCCTGATCTTTAGTTATCGGTTGACCCAGATCGACTCGACCGCCAAGGTGCGCACGTCCGACGACGCCTGCCGCACCCGGTAGTCGATGCGGCGCCACCCAGCCAGCACCTCGTCATACAGCTGCGACCGGTAACCGGACAGGACGACCGCGCCACGGCAGGCGTTCAGTAGTTCCAGCAGCTGCACGTGCTCGTCGTCGGCGTCCATCTCCTTGACGTACCGGCCCGACCCAGCCGCGTTCCGCGTCGAACGAAGGTATGGCGGGTCGAGGTAGAACGCCGTGGTCGGCGAGTCCATGCGGGCGATGAGCTCCAGGGCGTCACACTGCTCGATGAACGCTTCACGAAGTCGAGCCGCGTGCCAACGCAACGCGCTGCCCATGCGCTTCGCGGTCATGGGGTTGTTCACCCGGGTACGGGACGTCGGGCGTCGCCATGACGCGCCGGCCTCGCCGGATCGGGACTGGGTGCACTGAATCCACCAGCGGCGCGCCCGCTCCAGGTCGGAAGCACTGGTGTCGCCGAGCTTCGCCGCGGCGTGCTCGGCGCGAGCGTACGGGGTGAGCTGGATAGCGCGCTGCAGGTCACGAGGTTGGTCGCGCAGTACCCGCATGAAGCACACGAGGTCGCCGTTGAGGTCGTTGATCGTCTCGATCTTCGCGGGCTCCTTGGCGAAGAACACCGCAGCGGACCCGGCGAAGGGCTCACAGTACACCTCATGCTTGGGCAGCAGCGAGGAAAGGAAAGGGCCGAGCCGACCCTTAGCGCCGTAGTACTGAAACGGAGGGCGAAGCGCCATGTGCTCCCCCTTATATCCAAGCACGGATGATCTAGTGGCTCAGGTACACGCTGTGCTCGACGAGGACGAAGCCCCCGAAGTGGTCAGAAGGCGCTCGCGGAGCCGTACGGAGCTCGGCGAACCGCTGCGAAGGTGGCGCTTCTCGACCTACTGCTAAGTCATTGACCTGCAGAAATTTCTCAGATCGATTTTAACAAGATCGATCTCAGGGTCCATTGGATTACATTCGGAAGGTCGCGAACACCCCCCAGCGTTGATTTGGGACACGCGAATCTTTCGTACTCAATGCTCTAAATTTCCACGAAAACGACGAATGCGAAGTTCCACGCCAGACCATTCCACCAGTACCGCGTTACACCACGACCGAATTACCGATATAAGGCCGACCAAATTTACGATCGAGACGGTCACCCGACACAACTCCACCCCTGCGCTAGCATGAGACATACGCTTCACCCCAAGGGAGTGCATGTGAGGATTTCCAATCCCATCACTTCTCTACTATCTCGCGCACACAAACTAATATCACAGCAAAGCGAAAAAAGGAGAGCCAAAGCAGATAAGAAAGAAAGGGAAGCTGCGCAAATAGAAATTGAAAAGCTCCTCATCCGCTTAGCCAAGCGTCGAGCAATAACCCCCGAGCGCCGCATTCGCTATACAATTGAAAAGCTCCTCATCCGCTTAGCCAAGCATCGAGTAATAACCCCCAAGCGCCGCATTCGCTATACAAATGCAATTACAGACTCCATCCCCCTCTACAGAGAGCGCCTCCCCCACTACCAGGCAGAGGGCATCTCTATAAGCTCAAAAATCCTCGAAGAACTGGCACAACGCTTCGCACATCTTCCAGGCCTCCCCGATAATGGGGCTTATCACCTATTAGGATCCTATGCCGCATACGTATATACCGCCAAGGAAGCAGCCAGCCAAGAAGAAACGATCGATCCAGCAATCGATTTGCTAAAGCTAAGCGAAAATGAAGAAACTGTAAGCTCGGCCCGCACTATGGCCGAAGGGCTAGATAACCTGTTCAAGCGACTGGGGCCCCCACCTCCCCATCTCCGCTCTGGAGACAGGACACCACTTCTACTCGGAGGCGGGGGAGCAGCTGAATGACTCCCGGTCAACAACAAACGCAGCCCACTGGCCTTGAGATAGCGGTTCAATGGGGACAGCTTCCGCCCGAGCACCTACGCGCCGCACTGAAAGCGCTTGAACCTCAGCTCGCCCGGGAGCACGCTTATCGGATGGCCTGCTTGAAGGCCGAGATGCAGTCGGAGAAAGACCGACGCGCCCACGTGCTGCGCATGACAGGCCTCGTGGCAGGGCTTGCCATGGCGGTTGGCATGCTCGCCGCCGCCGTCGTACTTGGCGTCAACGGTCAACCGTGGCTGGCGGCCGCCCTGTCAGGCCCGAGCGTGATCGTGCTCGTCAAGATCTTCGTGCTCGGTCACGTCGGTGCCGACGACGTCAAGCAGCTCATGAAGGGGAGCAACTCCCAGATGCCCGCCCCGCCTCAGCCAGCGCCGGAGCCGACGCCAGGTAGCCCGCCGTTTGTCTGACTGGGGACACTGAGCGATCACTCGTGAACATAACAGATCGGTGATCCCCAAATCGCGATTTGGTGAATCATCTAGCAGCGTACCGGCCGACAGCGATCAAATGTCTCCGTGACCGATGCCAACCCTAGGAAGTCAAAAAAAGTACCGAAAATACCTCGGGCAAGATTGGCGATCATTCAGGCCTCCCTGACGGTATGTATGGGGGTTGCACTAGCGACCACAGCCACATACTTATCCTCAGGGGAGAACGACACATCGTTCATTCCAACCCTTATTTCTTTCTTGATTTCATTAACCCTCGGCGGGGTAAGCGCAATTGTTATCCGCTTGACCAGGAGGTCCGATCAGCCCACAGCGCCTGTAGATCCTGGCGAACGACTTCGCCACCGCATAAAAGCAGTCAACAATGCCTTCGAGCAGGCCAACACTATATTTGCCGAAGCCGGTGCTCTCACCGAGGAACTACGACGCGAACTCATCGCACAACAAGCTGCTCATCAGCAGCTCGTGGAGGAAGCTGAGCGCCAGCGCGTCCTGATCAACATGGATCGCGAAGAGGCTGAAGCTGTTCAGTCACTCATCTTCGGAAATACTCAAGCGGACAAGAAGCGTCAACGCATCCGCGAATGGGCCTTCTTCCTCTCGGGACTAGTTCTCGCCGTCCCCATCAACATTGTGTCGAACCTCATCTGGCCCAGCTAGCAGATGTCAGTCAAGGCGCGAGTTATAGCGTCTACTCCGTCGGGCTCGTTCGGGGCACCCGTCGGTTACCGCCCCGCGACCGCAGTTCCACCCCCGCCTCCTGCAGCAGCCGGTGAACGAACCCGTATGAGCGGCGCAGCGAGATCGCCAGAGCTCGAACCGACTCGCCCTCCAAGTATCGGCGCTTCAGGTCCGTCTTCAGCGTCTCACGCTCTTCGCCCGTCACCCTCTGGTACTTCTTCGTCTTCACAGCCATCACAGCCACCCCTGTCTGATTTTTAAGCGGCCGACGTCAATCGGGCTCGCATCGCGTCTCGAGCTTCTGGCGTTTCGGGCACAGGATCGCCCCGCCAGATGCAGCCTTCGATCGTGGCCAGATCCGCGAGGTCGTACACGACCTCGCGGCCGGATTTCCCCAGCACCCGCACGCTGTACCGGCGCGCCCACTGGCGGATCGTCACCGCTTCCCGGCCTAGCCGTACCGCGGCGGTTTTCGCTGTCGCAGGGGACATGAACCACCCCCGAGCAGCAGAAAGCCCTCGAACCACTGATTCGGTCCGAGGGCATACGTCTTCCGTTGGCGGAAAGTGTTACACACCCCTGCCGACCCACGCAAGCGGTACCGCTATTAGCTCGCTATCTCTGCTTCCACCCGGCCTGCGGCTTCCGGCTCTGAGACGTGCGTCCCGCATGTGGTGCACACGTAGAAGCCCGCCGCGGCGTCCCACCGGAACGACCGCTCCCCGCACCGGCACCTGGCCGGCGTCCACGCGGGCGGTTCGTCTCCCGCCATCCGTTCCAGCACTGTTCGCCATGACAGGGCGAAGTCCATCAGGCCCACCAGGTCCTCACGGACGAGGATGCTCTCCAGTCGGCCCGACTCCGTCAACCACCCCACCGCTCGCGACCGAGCGACCGCCGACCGGGAACCGCCCAGACGCGCCCCGGCCTTCAGCCACGCCCGCGCCTGGTCCTCGACGTCGAGCAGCTCACCCGTCAGCTTCTCCAGCAGGTCCCCCACCGGCGACGCATCCGGCTTCGGCCTCGACCCCGACACCCTCGACCACTTCGACGGCGGCCGGAATCCGTCCACCTCCCGGGCGAGCTGCGCAGCGAACGTATCCACCTCCAGCAACGCCCTCCGTACCGTCGCCACACACCGACCGCACACCAGCGGCTCCCCCGGCCGCCACTGAACCTCAGGAACTTCAGGCTCCGCAGGCGGGTCGCCCTTCTCCCCCTCGCACACCCACGCATCCACCAAATCCGCGTGCGCGTCACGAGCCGCCTCGAACGCAGCCCAGGCCCGCCGCTGACGCCCGTTGCACGGACCCACGCACGCACCACCAACAGCAGACACCGCAACCCCCAACACTCCAGGCGAAAACCACCACACCCTACAAGATCAATTTCTTTTCGCAAGGACCAAGCCGAGTACGGCGTCCCGCCGGACCTTGGACCGGCCCCCCGGGGGACGCGAAAGCGCCGGTCCGCGCGATGCGGACCGGCGCCGATGTGCGGCATTGAGCCTAGACACGAATGCCCGCGCGGCTGGCAAGCCGTCGCGCGTTCCGGGCGATGCGCAACACGTCATCCCATGCATGGCGCTGTGTCGCTGCCCGGATGGTCTGCAGGAGGACCAGCGTGCCCGCGATGTACTGGCCGGTCTGTGTAGCGCTCTCCCGTGTGGCGCGGGTCTCCGCTCCGATGAAGGCGGCGCTACTCCAGCTCACGGAGATCCCGCCGGTGCTGTTTCGTTCGGCCGTCACGTCGAGACTGACCCCATGCTGTGCCAGCACGGCGCAGCACAGTTCTACGGCGTGCTTCACGGTGGCCAGCCTCATGCGCTGCAGGGATTCCCGGTCGCTCGGCTGGACAACGGGAAGTGTGGCGATGAACGGGCGGATGCCCTGCCCTCGTAGGACGTAGCCGACCCACGGGGTTCGCGGGGTCAGTCCGGCCACGACGAAGACCATCTCTCGGTACTCACTCCGAACGCCGTGGTAGGTGACCTCGGTACCGGCGGGAAGGTAGGCCGCCAAGGCGTCAGCCGCCTCCCGTGCGATCTTGCCCGCTCCCCGCTGCAACATGCTGCCCAACACGCACGGGATGGGTTGGGTCGTGCACATGCGGCACTGCTGCGTGTGGGTGCGGAGGCTGGCTAGGGCGCTGAGGGCGTGTTCCCTGGTCACTTCGGCTTGTTCGCGGCGGATCATGTGGTTCTCCTGTTGGGCTTTGTGGTGTTGGTCGGTGAAGGCGGGTGCGCCCGTGGTGGCGTCACGGGCGCACCCGTAGGGGTTAGGCGTTGGCTGCGGCTTCTTCGGCAGCGTCGGCAAGCGTCTTGGCGTCGGCTTCGACGGTCAGGGCCGCGATGATCTCCCGGACCTGATCCCAGGTCAGGCCACGCTCTGACATGACGTCGTCGTAGGTCTCGGCCGTGTGCGGGGCCTTGAACTTCTCGGCGAACTTCCACGTCAGGCGGACAGCGGCGACGTCAGCAGCACGCTTAGCAGCGGCCTTGCGACGCGCTTCGATCTCCGCCCGGTAGTCGGCCATGCTCGGCAGGTCGGTCAGGAACTTCTGAACCTGTGCGGCGCTCGTTCCGGGGACCTTGCCCAGGTCGATCAGGATCGCCTGACCGAATCCGACCTGTGCGGCCACGTGCATACCGATCAGGGCATAGGTGGAGAACTTCCGTGCGTTCTTACCGGTGCCGTGCGTCGCGATGCACTCGGCGGGCAGGTCGGTCAGGTCATCACCCGTGAGAATGCGGTCGGCAACGCTGCCCTCAGCATCGGCCTTGGCAAGGGCGTCAAGGCGACCCGTGGCAGCCAATCCCAGGACAACGGCCCCGATCGGGCGGGAGACTCCGAGCCGGGTGAAGGTCTTGGGGTAGGCGACGGTCACGGCTTCGATCGCGTCGAACAGGTATGCGGGGTTGTTGTCGAGCATTGATGAGCCTTTCGGGGTTGGGTGCCCGCCCGGGGTCCGGGCGGGCGGGATGGTTACAGGACTTGTGTGGCCTGAGACTCTTCGCCAATAGCGGTTTCGCTATCAGCTTGTGTGGTCGCCTTGCGGCTCTGGCGTCGCCGTCTGATCAGGAGCCCGGCCGTGATCGCTACGCCCACGACCAGTAGCAGCACCCCGGGTAGGAGGGGTGTTTCGTTGGATCGGGGGTCCGCGTTGATCTCGCTAGGCGTGTCGGACGGTTCTTGGTCAGGGGCGCCGAAGGCGTGTGACGTTCCGGGCGGGGTCGGTCCGGGCGGTCCGGTTGGCCCGCCCGGACCGGTTAGACCGGTTGGACCGGGGTTGCCGTTCTTGCCGGACGGTCCCGCCGGACCTGTAGGCCCTGCCGGACCGGGTTTACCGGTTCCGGTTGGACCGGTCGGACCGGGGTTGCCGTCCTTGCCTGGCTTGCCGGTCGGTCCAGGGTCGCCCTTGTCACCCTTGTCGCCCTTCGGTCCGGGGTCGCCCTTGTCGCCCTTCGGTCCGGGGACAGAGATGTGTGTCGGGGTGACAGTGATGGCGGGTCCGGGGTCGCCCTGCTTGCCTTGTGGCCCCATGGGACCGACGGGTCCGGTTTCGCCGGGGTTCCCCTTCGGTCCGGGCGGTCCGGCGGGTCCGGTAGGTCCGGGGTCGCCTTGCGCCCCTTGCGGTCCGGGGTCGCCCTGTGCGCCTTGCGGTCCGGGGTCGCCGGGGTCGCCCTTCGGTCCGGGCGGTCCCGGGGGTCCGGGCGGTCCGGAGACCGTTACCGTGACGGTGGGTTCGGCTGCAACGAAGGACATCACCTCTTCCCCTCCCTGCAGCGTGTTCGCTACCAGGATCGCGATAGCTGCGCTGGTCAGCCATGCGATCCGTGCGCTGTGTCGTATCTGCACATTACAAACCGTAGACCGATATAGACATTCAGGGAACCGGATTAGACAACGCTTTCATGTCATGTTTGCAACAAAGTCATCACGACCCTCGGGAACCCAGGAACCCCAACAAAGGGGAACATGTGTTCGATATCCGCGCCGATGGCTAATCGTGTGCATTGGCGCAAGGCGGCAACCTTTCGGCAACTGCGACTTCGCGGCCACCCCTAGAGGGCACCTCATGCAATGATCTTGAAATGACACCCCCAGAGCGATGTAGAGCGTCTAACCGTCCTAGGGGTAGTCCTACTACCGAGCATGCGGAGTTCGTCCGTCTCCGTTGACCTCAGAGCGTTACATGCGGTTCGCTTGGTTCATTTAGTTCACTTAGACGATTTTTTTGTTCCACTTGGACCACACTCTCCTGCCGGAACCGAGGAGGAGGACCAGCTTCGGCAACGAGGAGGTTCGGCTCGTTTTCCCCGACCTGGAGCGCATCCTGCGCGCAGTCCGGCCTTCCGCCTTGCCACGTTTGTGCTGGTG
Organism: Streptosporangium sp. NPDC020072; assembly: GCF_040631445.1. Classification (NCBI taxonomy): domain Bacteria; kingdom Bacillati; phylum Actinomycetota; class Actinomycetes; order Streptosporangiales; family Streptosporangiaceae; genus Streptosporangium; species Streptosporangium sp. NPDC020072. Next base: position 160,712 of record NZ_JBEYAB010000011.1, read on the forward strand.
GCGGATCAAACGAATCCGCCACCAGTCGTCACAGGTCCGGCCGAGCCTTGGCGTCGCCTGCGCAGCTTATGCACGGCTGGGGAAGCCAGTGCTTGTCGCACCGGTCGGTCGCACGACCAGCGCGAACCGCCTTGGTTTCCTGGTTGCGCGTGGTCTCACGCCAAGTGCGCAAGTCTGCGGTGGGGATGCCCGCGACGTAGACGTGCAGGGACTTGCGGACGCTGTTCTCGCGGGCAATGGTCTGGGCGATGCGCTCGGCCTCGTCGAGAGGGCATCCGATCCGCGTGGTGATGACTCGTGCGGCGCGACTGGCGACCGGCGACTTCTTCTCTTGAGTGATCTCGTCGTCTTCCGGGTGGTCGGCGGCCGGTCGGTACGGTTCCTCCTCGACCTCGTGCGGAGATGATGAGGATTGAGAGTGAGGAGTGAGATGAGGATTGGGGGGAAGTCCAGACTTCCCCCTTTCCGGTCCAAACTTCCCCCTTTTGTCATCAGACTTCCCCCTTTCGGTCTCGGAAAGGGGGAAGTCTGGACTTCCTGGTTTCCAGTTGTCCACACTGTTATCCACAGGAGAAAAGGGGAAGTCTGAGCTTCCCCCTTTCTGGTCATCGGATTCCAGGTCTACCGGACGGGGCGGCTGCCCCGGCAGGTAACCAGGCATCGGCGGAATGTAGAACACGGTTGCCTTCCGGCGCCCTCCCCCGGCTTCAAGCACGACAAGCAGGCCGGCCGCCACCAACCGCTCCCTCAGCGCTTTGACCGATCGCACGTCGATCCTCGCCCAGTGCGCGATCTCCTCGCGTGTCAGCCAGCCGGTGCGGGTGTGGTCGTTGATCCTGCGAGCGATGGCAATCAATGCGAGCAGATCCCTCGGCGGGGTCGCCTTCGGCGCGTTGATCGCCACCTCGTCGGCCAGCTTGTACCCCATCAGGCCCCTTCACGTGCTGGTCTTCTCCAAGAAAGCCACCGAGGGAAGAGGCGTCCGGTAACGATAGCGGTACCGCTATTAGCATTCATCTGGCTCTTGGTGCTCGCCCTGTCAGGGCTTAGGTCTGACGTCACTCACGGTCGGGCAGAACGTGGTAGACCTCGCCGATCTCCTGTCGATCACGCGGCGTCTCCGTTGTACCGCGCGAACACAGCGTTGATGGCTTCGAGCTCCGCCTTCGCCTTGTCACGGTCGGCCTTGACCTCGCCCAGCTCGACGAGGAGGTTGTCCCGGTCGGCGCGAACCTTTTCCAAGGCAGTTCGAGCCAGATCCCGGTCGGTGAGGGCTTGGTCTCGCTCGGCTTCGGTTCTCCGGATCGCCTGTTCGAACCCAAGGAGCGCCCGCAGCGCCGGGCCCGCGGTGGCCGGCGGCGACATTTCAGCGGACGACGCAGGTGCGGGGGTCGTCCGCGCAGCGCTCTTCTCGACCGGTGCGACTACCAGGGGCTGGGAAACGGGCTTCGGTGTGGTTTTGGTGACGGTGAGTCCGCCGTCGTTCCACTCCAAGGCGACCCACCACACCGGAGGGGTTGCCCGAGGCCGGTGGCAGCGGGTGTGCTCGGTTCGGTTGAGGTACTGGCGGACATCCTGCTCGTGCACGGTGTCCCAGTCGGGACAGGCGGTCTTGATGATCTGAGCCAGGGCGCCCTGCCACTGAACACCGACGACTCCGCCGTTGGTCAGCGGCTTGTCTCCCTGCTCACGTGCGGCGTCACGCAGCAGGCCCCACAGGGCTTCGGCGTCGGCGGTGATGTCGCGGGGCTTCGTGACGTGGGCGGTCTCTCTGGTCGTCGGCACGGTGATTCCTTCGGTGGCGGCGTTGGTGTTCTTGGTGAGCTGTGCAATTACTTCGTCCTTGCGGGTGTGCAGCATCTCCGCGAAGGGCTGAGCGTCGATCGGACCAGGGGTGTGGAGAAGGCCTCCTGATACGTACGGTCTGAGGCCGTGGGAGTAGGCGGCGGCGAGGAGCGCTTCAACGCTCCACCAGGTATCGCGGGGCATGCTGTCGGCTTTCTCGGTGGCGACGGCCATAGGTGAAGGCTTCGTGGGATGGTTTTGCAGCAAAGACCGGATCTTGGTCTTGTAGTTGTCCAGGCCGTGACCTATGGCCTGAAGTGGGATTTCAGCGGACCGGCCGTTCTGAGGATTGGTGATCACCCAGCGACCGTTGCCGAGCGTCATCGTGAAGCCGAGGCGATCGGTCTCAGTCTCGACGAGTTTCTTCACATCAGACTTGCTGGTCATCCGTGTCTGTCCTTTCGATGGCGGCCCAGTTCACGAGGTCGTCAATGATCAAGAGAGAGGCGCGCTGGCCTTTTTGAGTTGGTGGAGCCCAGCTGTGCCAGCCCACTGATCGAGCCCACCGTTGACCGTGGTCGCGCCGCGCGAGTCTGCACCAGCGGCAGCCGCCCGGCGCGACCTCTTGTTCGATCACCCGCCGCTACGCATCCGGCGTCGCTCACGGCGAGCCATGTGAAGCCGGATGCCGTACACGCCGCCGCGGCGGTGCGGAATCCACTCGGCCTCGACGTAGCCGCCGAGCTCGACGCCCACGGTGCGGACTGTGTCCACCATCTCCGTCATGGACATGGGGTAGAGGCGGCCGCAGCTGTCGAGCCACACGACGAACCCGGCGGCACGTCCGCGGGCGAACTCGCCCAACTCGAGTCGAGCAGTAAACGGTTCCGGGGCTTTCCACACGACTTCGCCTAGCGGTGCCCATGCGGTGCGCAACAGGTTGCCGAATTCGTCGAACGGCACCAGGCCCTCGTCAGTGGGCATGGTTGTTCTTCTTGTCGAGCTGGGCTAGAGCATGGCGAGCGATGGCCGCTCCGCGCAGTCCGCTCGGTGGATTAGGGAGAGGCACGCGCGCGAGTTTCGCTGTCGGCGTCGGCGGTTCGGTCCATCCGTTAGCTCGGAGCCAGAGAACGAACTCGAATGCGAAGTCGGTCGTACTGGTGCGGCCAACGATGTCGGTGTGGTCGCGGTCGTAGACGCGGTTTGCGAGAGCCCTGGTCGCGGCTTCTATGGCGTCGCTCGTCATGGGGTTCTTCTTTCTTGTGCTGGGTCTCGTTGCTGGCTGAGGTAGGAGGTGCGCTCAGCCTCGTCGAGTCCTCCGGCAACGCCGTGCTGGACAACGCTGACTTGCAGGTGCCATTCCAGGCATTCGGTCCGGACGGGGCATCGACGGCAGATCGTCTTCGCTTTTCCCGTTCGGGTTTCTTTCTCTTTGGTGTTCTCCCGGGTTTCGCCTTCGCCTGGTCCGAAGAACAGTTCGAGGCGTTCGCCTTTGCAGGCTGCGCGGTCTCGCCAGGAGGAAATGGCCATTAGCGTCTCCGCATCAGACCCAGTGCGTAAGCGGCCGCACTGTACCTTTCGGCTTGCCTCGGTGAAACTCGCATCTCGTCTGCGGCTTCTTGTGGCGATTTACCGCTAGTGCGGAGGGCTGCGTACTTGTAGACCCGGGTGAGGCTGCGTGGTGTGACAGGCATCCAGGCCGGTTCTGCGTCGGAGACGGGCCGGATGATGTATCCGGCGTGGTCCAGCGCAGCGAGGATGGTGTCGGCCGTGGGCGTGCTGGAGGCTAGGACCTTGGAGATGATGTCGGCCGGTGTACCGCCTCCGGTCGGATCTTTAATAGCAGTAACGCTATTAGCTTCGCTCATAGCATTGGCCTTCCAGAGGTCTCTGGGCACTTCTTGACGGTGAACAGCTCATCTTGATAGCCAACGACTTCGTCTCCAACGACTACTGGTTCACTTTCGATCACCGGTTCGCTTTCGGCCGGTCGGTCGCGGTCCCTGGTCACGCGGATTTCCGTTCCCGTAGTTCATTGAGGTTGATGTTCGCTCGAAGTAACGCCCGCTCCAGTGCTGCCCAGCTCGTACCGAGCCGTTCAGCGAGACGTTCGCCGTCGATCTCTAAGGTTTTCGGGTTGATCGGCGGGTCGGTGGCGAGCACAAACCGAATGTCCTCAATCAGGGCGCTGCGGTTCCGTATGATCCGCATGCCGTCGAAGCTTCCTCGGTCGTGGAGCCGCTTGAGGTGGACTTCACAGAGCAGTCGCTCGTCCTTGGCCCCGCGGATGCAGGTGGGGTGGGAGCATCGGATCGTCGTCCACGGCTGGACCGCAGGGTCGTCGATGGCGTCCGCCCACGCCTCCATCGGATACCACCCGTTGGACATTGCCCGTTTGCGAGAGGCAGTGACAGCTGTGGACCGGCAGTGGTCATACGGGTTGAGCTGAATCAGGACGTCGTAGGTCTCCCGGATCAAGCGGGCGGTCCGCACGAGAACCACGGTTCGTTCTCCGCGTCGGATCGACTTGAGGCCTGACCAGTCAGCTCCTGTACGGTGGGCTACCTCGCGCATGGGCCATCCGGCGACCGACAGCGCTCGCAGTCTCCGCATGGCCCCTACTGTGCTGATCAGGTAGTTGTCCGGTAGGTCGTCCACGGTCACTGTGAGAAGTGCGTCGGATACTCGCGCTGTGATTCGACCGGGAGGGGGAAGCTGCCGGGCTGGGGTGCCTTCAGCGATGTGGCTCACTGTGGTGCCGCCGATTCCAGCGAGTTGGCCGATGGCCTCGTAGCTGACGAGCCAGATCCGGTGCAGGTTCTTCACATGCTCGCGGGCCTTAGTGGCGTCTATCATCCCTCGCCAGGTGCCGGCCTTGATCTGCCGGGCGCGTTTTTGCTCGTAGCGGCGCCGGGCTTCGGCGAGTGCGTCGCGGCTCATCGGGTCACCTCTGGCCACGTCATCCGGTCCAGCGCTACCCGGTGTGCTTGCGGCATGATCGCCAGCGGGTGGCCGAGGTAGTCGGCTCCCATCGCAGCGAGCACTGCGGCGTCGGCCATGTCATGGTTGCCGCCTGTGACGAATACCGGCAGTCGTCGAGCGATGGAATCGACAATTTCCGTCTTGGAGCCGACGCCCTTGCCGAGCGCGTATGTCTTGAGCGTGGCTTGCGGCACCTCGACGACGGGCACACCAGCATCCGCGATGATGCCCATCGTCCGGTAGTAGAGGTAACTCCGTTCCCCGGCGCCGCCGCGGCCGCCGTCCTGCCGGTTGAACACCAACTTCTCGACGAGGACGAGGTCCGCTTTCTCTGCGCTGGTGAGCACGATGATTCGGCTGGCCAGGTCATTGAGCACCTGGTATTTCGCCCGCAGGGGCAGTTTGGTGACGCCGTCGCGTCCGACCTTTTCGCACCAGCCGACTCCGGTGGCCATGCCGGTGCTGGTGATGGAGATGTCGAGTCCAACGATGTGAGGAGTCACGTCCACTCCTTTGGGGTTCTGAGGACTTTGTGCAGGTCGTGATCGAGGAAGTAGTCGGACCACATGGCGGGGTCCTTGGCGACTTGCTCGGTCGGTCTGGTGGCCCGGTAGTCACGAGTGCTGCGGAGACGGCGCCGCTCCGCTCGCAGACCGACCACCACCAGGAGCCCAAGCGTGATGACGCCCGTCACCGTCAGTGCGCCGATCGCTGCGAGGATGTTCACCGTGACCTTCACGCTGGGTCCCCGTGGAGGACGTCGAGCTGGGCACGAAGCGAAGTCTTCTCGGCGGCCGAGGCGAGCAGGTCACGCTCGGCTGACTCGGCCCGCTGCGCCATGGCGGTTAGCTCCTCGTTCAGCTTGTACGCCAACTCGGATGCGGCTTCGTACTGGGAGCGAAGTCCGGCCATCTCAATCTCGGTGTCGCGCCGCATCATCTCGGCGCCGACGGTCAGTCCAAGCAGGGTGCCGACGCCCAGGCAGGCGATGGCGATGACGAGCGCCCACATACCACCGAAGATGACCAGCCCCCCGAAGAACGCAATGATCACGCCGAGTACGAAGTACTTCTGGTACGGTTCGGCCTTCGTCTTCACTTTGTGACCTCGCCCTCAATGCTGAGGATGTTCGGGTAGGACGAGGTGGCCGGAATTCGCCATCCGTTGATCTTGAACCGGTAGGTGTGGCCGGGCTTGAGCGCGCCGTAGATGTCGGAGCTGTTGAACTTCCCGCTCAGCAGGGCGTCGGTGTTCTCGTAGACACCCTGATCAGTGAAGATGAGGTACCTGCAGTTGCGGCTGCTGTCGCACACTCGCTCCTTCGACTCAACTGTGGCGGTCTCGACGCGGCCTGTGCTGGTTTTGATCAGCCCGATGACGACGGCGAGCACCAGAAGAGCTACTAGGGTGAGACATCCGGTCATGAGTTCTCTGTCGGTGCGTCTCACCAGGCACCCCCCTGAGCAGCGCCGGTTGAGGTATCCCAACCGATCTCAAGGACACGAGCGGGCCACCCGGGCAGGGTGATGGTGTAGGTATTCACGATCTTCCTAAGTGGTCTTGTCGGCGTGGGCCTGCTGCAGGCCGAACTGGGTGAGGAGTCAGGTGGTGGCGTTTTCGCGGGCGTACTGCTCGCCGTCGAGCTGCTGCAGTGCGGCCACGATGTCTCCGCGCCAGCCGACGACGGCGGAGGACAGCCGGTCGGCGATCTGCAGGGCCTCCTGCAGGGCGGCCCGGTCGGTCAGGGCGGCGGGGTAGCGGCGGTTCCCCATTGCGAGGACGGTCTCGTGTGCGGATAGCCGATGCTCGATCGTGGCGGGGGTGACGTCGTCGTACTCGACGGTGATGCTCTTCATCGAAGCTCCTTGAGGGGCGAGCCCGGCGCCCGCGGGGCGCAGGCGCCGAACGGGGCAGTTAGATGTGGTGGTCGGGAGGAAGCAGGGCGTAGGGGTCTTCGACCTCCTCGCCGTGCCAGGCGGTAGCGAGGCGGACGATGACGACCCATGCGGCGTCGTGGGCCGTGCGGGCCAGAGGGGCGCCGGATCGGGCGTGTTCGGACAGGTCCTGGTGCACGTCGCGGATGCGCTCCATGCGCTCTACGAGCTCGTCGAGCCTGTACCGGAGCCGCTCGTATTCTTCGCGGATCGTGGGTTCCGGCATGTACTCAACGAGCAGCCGGAACGCCTTGCAGAGCAGGCAGCGGTGATGGTCTACGCATGCTCCTGCGTGGCGCGCGATCTCCGCGAACAGGGAGGTGCGGCGCTCGCGCTCGCGTTTGGCCCGCGCGAGCCGGTCAGCACGGAATGCCGCCCGTTGCTCGTTGGTCAGCGGTATCACTGGCCACCGCCTGGGATGACCTCGCTGTTGGTGAGCTTCTGTAGGAAGGCGGCGAGGTCGGCGTTGGTCGCCTCGGTGACTGGCTTTCCCATGTGCTGCTCAAACGCAGTGGAAAGCTGTTGGTTGGAGCCGCCGAGGTCGGACCAGCCGTTGACGATGCGCTGCTGCAGGTCCTTGCGGCGGTCGGCGGCCTGCTGCATGAGCAGCCTGACCCCGTCGTTCACCTGCGCGGCGTTGAGGTCCTTCGTCGAGGCGACGGTGACGCCCAAGTGCCCGGAGATCCAGGCGAACCGGGCCTCGTCGTTGGCCTTGGTCGCGCCCTTGCCGGTGTGGATGGTGACACCGGCTTCCCCCAGCCAGATGCCGAGGTCGCGCAGTGCCTTGGCGGTCGGCTTCGGCTGCTCCTCTTCGACGACCACCGCGTCCACGATGACTTCGCCGTCATCGGCCGCCGCAACGTTCTGCGCGCGGGTGGCCTCGAGAAGCGCTTCGCCTCGCTCGGACACCTTGCGGGGTTCGTCCGCGATCGGACCTGCGGCGGGCTGGCCGAGCTGGTTGGCGAACTGCTGGAGCTGCTGCAGAGTCGCGGCCTTCAGCGTGGTGCCGGTCGCTTTCTTGAACTCGGTGTGGAGCTGGCTCATCGTGCCGGGCCATGCGGTCATGATGTGCTGGCGAATCCGGTCCGCTTCGGGTTCGCTCGCCTCCGGCGCCGCGTCCGATCCCTGCGGCGGGTTGTGCGGAGGCTCCTCGCGTGGGGCCTTGGACTCGTCGGGCTGTGCAGCGGCCGGGGCGGGCTGTCCCTGCGGTCCGTCCTTGTCCGGCTGCGGGAGGAAGGTGGCGACGCGCGCCTTGGCCGCGGCCACCACCTCTTGCTCCCGGCCCGCCCAAGCGGGGTCGAGCTTGGACGTCCTCCAGATCGCCTCGACGGCGTCGCGGTCCGGGGCGGCCTCGATCATCGCGAGGTAGTCGGTCGCGGGCGCGGCCTCGATCGCTCGCTGTCCACCACCGCGGCCTAGCTCGGCGCGGCGCGCGACCTCGCCCGACATTAGCTCGTCGAACCCGATGCCCTCGATCGTCAGGCCGGGCACCATGTACGTCGCGACCTTGACCACGCGGTCCTTGTCGTCGAGGAACGATCCGGTGCGCTCGGCCACGTACAGCCAGGCGTCCACGTACGTCCCCGCGTGGGCGAGGAACTCGGCGGCGTTCGGCAGCTCGGCCGCAGCGTTGCCGCCCTTGCTGTCGAGTCTCCACAGACCCAGGCTGGGCACTTCCTTGAGGAAGACTCCGAGCCTGGTGTGCGGCTTGCAGGCCCGGCTCTTGATGTCGCGGTCCGCGCCGCACAGGCAGGGGCCGACGAACGGGGGCTGCATCGCGACGCCGGTACAGCGACGAATGCACAGCTTGCCATCCCAGAGCTCCATGTTCTGGCTCAGCCCGTTGGGCGGGACGATGACGGGGATGCGCTGCGCGTTGGTGATGACCTCGAACTGCGGGCCCTGCGGCGACTTCCATGGCTTGACCTCGCCGCCGTAGTTTTCGGCGACGCCCCGGATCATGTCCTCGGACGGCGACGTGAATCGGAACGTGTCGATCTTGCTGGGGTACTCCTTGCCGTTCTTGCTCATCTTCTTGATGCCGAGACGGATCCGGCCGTCCTGCCAGTGACGGCGCTGCAGTACGGAGGGGTCGATGGGCATCAGGCGGCGTCCTTCCTGGTTGTGGTCTTGCTCGGGGGCTGGATGGGCTTGAAGCCGCGCATTTCGAGCCCGTGGACGTAGTGCGCGAGCGGCAGCAGCCCGCAGAACGCCTCGAATGCCGCGGCGTCGGCCGGGAGTGGCACGAAGCCGTAGCCGTTCGTCCTGAGGTTGAGGATCGCCGCGCCGACGAACTCTGGGACGGGGAACTCGTGGCTGTCGTCGTGGTGGTCGCTCTCGCCGTACCTGCAGTCGGGCGGGCAGATGAGCGCGACTTCCGCGTTCCGTAGCGCGGCGAGCTGCATCAGATGGTCCTCGTAGACGGCGCTGGCTGGCTTGGTGAGGCTCGTCTTGATGTCCACGAGCCACAGCCCGGACGGTGTCGGGAGCGGGGTGGCCGGCACCGCGCGGGGCTTGAATTTCGGGACGATCGGCGACGTCGAGCTGGGGAATCGCAAGCGGGCCCAGATGTCGCTCGTCCCGCCGTACGGGATCGTGCGGTTGATGACCGTGCACTCGGCCGCCTTGATGTCGCGGCGGATGTCCACTCCGAAATCGCGCAGGAACTGCAGGTAGGCGTCCACGAACGGCTCGGCTTCCTCGTCCGGGATGTACGGGGCACCGAGGTTGATGGCCTCAGCGATGTTGTGGACTCGGCTTCCGAGGTCGGCTTTCTTGTCCCACTGGAGGCGGTATTGCTTCTTGGCCTCCTTGATGAACGCCTCCATGTCGTCGGGGTCGGCGGCTGCGCGGATCGCGGCGGGGAGGTTGTCCATCAGCCAGATCGCGGTGTCCCTCGCGGCGGCGGGAGCCAGCGCCTCGATCATGTGCTGGTCGAGCGCGTTGGTGACGCTGATCTTCATCCGGTTCGGGTCGTCCAGGTCGCACATCGGGTCGCAGTAGTAGCGGCCCTTGCTGGTGGGGACGGCATGGCTCGGGTCGTATTCGTCCCGCTCCTCGTCGAGGATGGTGATGTTCATGCACCACCGCCGATGTGCCCGTCGTAGTCGGCTTGTCCGTATGGGCTGAACCGGTACTCGTCTTCGGTCATGGGGTCGAGGCCGGGGCCGCCGCGGTAGATGGGCCAGCGCGGTACGTGTTGTTCGTCGTTCTTGAGTGCGCTGATGTACTCGGTCAGTTCGGGGTCGGTGGGGAGAGCGATGCTGGGCGGGGTCATGGGTGTCCTTCCTCGGCGGCTACCAGGAGTTTTCGGCCGGTCTCTTCGACGAGGTCGTAGGCGGCGTCGTAGTCGCCGAGGATGTCGGCGAGTAGATGGATGAGCTCGGATTTGGCATCCCAGGACCAGTGCTGAGCTGCTCTTGCGGCGATGAGCCGCACCAGTTCGTCGTGAGTCAGTGGCGTTGTGGTGTTGGGCATGCTAAATGCGGTATCGCTATTAGCTGTTTGAGGTGTATGTGGCGTACACCCGGAGGACCTTTTCGCCGTCGTTCCCGGTGACGGTGCGGGTGACGGCCTTGTAGGTCCCGGTGCCGGGAGCAATGGCGCCGCAGCGCTTGATGGCGTTGACCATCCGGCTGGTTTCGCGCCTCCCCTCGGTCGTGAGGGGGTTTTCGGCCACTACCGCCCACTGGTCGGGGCGGTCCCTGAGGCTGGCGGCGATAGGGGCGTAGTCGATCTTTGTAGTAGCTCGCGGCGCTGGATCTTCCCAGCTGAGGATGCCGATGGACATGGTGCTCCCATGGTCAAGGTTGGTGTGGTGTAGGCCGGGACGCTTTGATGCGTTCCTGATTCAGTCACGCATGCATCTACCGACACAACCGACACTATCGTCCACCGAGACGCGATGCAACACTTTGAACAGAAAGATGAACTTTTTGTTCAAGGTGAATCTTCGCAGCTAGAAGCACTAGTTACATAGAGTGACGAGCACTGCGAACGCTTTGTGCGCCATGTTGATAATGTTGCGCAAAGTGCATCCGACCCGCCGAAGGGACACTGACACGCATGGCCAAGGTCGAAGACGTGGTGCAGCTCATAGCTGACCGCAGGGAACACCCCGGGCCGCTGCGCCGCCGCATCTCCTCACGCGCCGCTACCAGCCGGTTCACCGAACTCAGCGGCGATCCTCTATCTGTGGGGACCTGGCGGCGGATTGAGCTGGGCGAGAAGGTCCCAGAAGACCGAGAAGTAGTGTTCATGTCGGCCGCGATCAATGACTTGGCGGGCTCGGAGCTCATCACGCCAGATGACCTAGCTCAGCATGGGCGGCCAACGGCCGCCGACTTGCTTCGACAGTGGAACCAGGAGAAGAAAGCCAAGAGCGATCCAGAGCACTCCCTTACCACCGACTCGCTCCAGCAGAGACTGCAGGACATGATCAGCGAGATACACGCCTTGCCCGGAATCTCTGCCTCGGAGAAGTCACAAATGGAAAAAGTCTTGCTGTCTCACATTGAATCCACCATCAAGGCTTACAGCACGCAGCTACGCATCCTTAAGCCTCGGTAACACAGGGTGGGCGCCAGGAAGTAGCCGTCCCCCAGCCGAGCTCCCAGCCGAGTTGGCGCGGATTCATTGAGCCTTGCTTCATCGCAAGCTCGCAAGGATCCGCGCATGCCTCTGTCCAAGTTCAAACGCCTTACGGGCAGCTTGGGCGCGTCGCCAGCCAACCATGAGATGGAACGTTGCAAGCGTAGATGCGACTGCCAACATGCCCAGCGGCAGCACCATTGCACCGGCCAGGCCGCCTGCCGCGATCAGGACGAAGAGCGAAGAGAGCGTCGCCACCCAGCCCGTAGCCGACATGACGGCCATAGCAAGTAGCCACACGCGAACCTCACGACTGATCATGGGCCGGGCCTTCCATCCTCTTCGACGGGCTAATGATCCTTCCTGCAGTCATAACGGGTTGTCAACTGCAAAACAACACTATTCGCCAGTTTTCCCCTTCTACGGCGATATGTGTACTGTTGAACTACAACGACCCCGGGCGCGAGGAGCGGCAGCGTGGCATTCTCTGCTGAGCGGCTGGCCATGGCGTTGGAGCGCAAGGGCCTATCCGCCCGCAAGGCCGCTCGTGAGCTGAGGCGCATCCGGCCAGAGCTACGCGTCACACACGCTTACATCAGCTTCTTGGCAAACGGAACACGTACAAATCCATCTGCCGACGTCGCGGGCGCGCTGGCGCACCTGCTTGATGTGACAGTGGACTGGCTTCTTGGAGGGCAAGACCCCCCCTTGCAAGCAGCCGAGGACCAGCAGCACCAGAAAGTCCGCGAAGGGTTAGCTGACCTCGGTGTGCAACACATCGCCGAACGCCTTGTCGGCTTGTCGCCGTTGTCTTTGGAAGCCGTCGAGAGAATGGTGGACGCAATGCGTGCGGCCGAACGCCTTGATGGCGACCCCGACGGGTAACGCTTCCGGTCACGAGCGTAGCTACCCGATTTCGCGCATGCGCGGAAGGTTGTGATATTGCCCTCCCCCACGCTGCTGGATGCCTTGGCAGCGGCTCCCATCTCGTATCCCTTTAGCCTCGAAGAATTCATCGCGCAGATGCGGGCGCTCCGTCTACGTCCGCTGCATATGCACGATCTACCCGCTGAGGCTGCTGGTGCTGTGTCCGGGCTGTGGATCGCAACTCGCCGCGCCGACCATATCTTCGTCGCGCCTGGCGCATCTGGACTGCTGCGCGTCAACATCATCCTGCACGAGGTCTCACACATGCTGCTGGGGCACGGCCGAGTCGGCGGAGATGTAGAGGAAGTCTTGCGCCGCCTGCTCAAGCCCACAGTGATGGGAGCACGCAGCGGTCGCTACGAGACTGTCGAAGAGCGAGACGCGGAAAAGCTCGCAACGCTCATCCTGACCCGTGCACACACTCCCCCGGAGAACGACGACGCATCCCTTCGTCGTCTCTCCAGAACCTTCGGATACAACACCTAAATATCGAGGAGTCACATGACCGCCATGGATTGGCTGGTCCTGAGCTTGCTGTGGGGAGCATCGATCTCCCGCATCCGACCTGCCCGGCATTCCCTTGAGCACCGCGTGCTGTGGGGGGCGTTCACTGGTCTGGCCCTGTCCCGCGTGTTCACCGCCGCGCCAGTGGTGACATGGATGGACACCACCACCGGAACCGAGCTGGCCACCCTGCTCCGGCACTTAACCGGTCTCACCTCCGCCACATGCCTGCTGGCGTACGTAGAAGCGATTACCCGGCATGGGCGACCATCGTGGGCTCGTTGGATCTGGCCGACCGCCGCCGTGGTGATGACCATCCTCGTCGCCATGTTCGCCGCCCGCGGTGGCCGCATCTACTGGATCGACGGCGCACATGCTCCGTTTCCAACCGCGCCGTCCGGCCGCGTCTACTTGGCGGTGTTCGACGCCTGGCTCATGACCTGCCTCACGGCGGCCGGCTGGATGTTCGCCAGGTACGCGCGGGTCGCGCCACCGCTGTTGCGGCTCGGCCTAGTGCTGTCCACTATCGGCATGGTCGCTGGAGTGATCAATCGGGCGCACGTCATGACCGTCAATATGGTCACCTTGCTCGACTCTGGCACGAGCCTGCGGGAGACCCCGATTCTCGGTCGGGTGACCCTGCTGGTGTGCATCATCGGCATCACGGCCGGCACGTCGATCCCAGCCTGGCGAACCGGGATGGCCAGGCTGCGCGACATGGCGACACTTCGGGAACTGCGGCCGCTCTGGAAAGCGCTCGTAATTCAGTACCCGGACCTGTCACTGCCGATGGAGATACCCATGCGCGGCCGGGTGGTGAGGCGCGTACTGGAGATCCGCGACGGGATGCTCAATCTGACCACGGTCAGTGAACCGCCGCCGAGTGACGACCCAGGCGTAGTGGCCGAGTGGGTGGCTGACACTCTGGCCGCTGCCCGTACCGGGTGTGAGCCTGGGGTGCCATCCGGCACGATTCCGGGCCCTGATTTTGCTGGTGACATGCAGAGGGAGACAAAGTGGCTGGGACAGGTCGCGACGAAGTTCAATCAGCTCGACAGCGGCCGGAGAAGCGTTTCGCTCGACTCCTGACCGATGTGTTCGCTCCGATGTGGATTGTGATCGGTCTGCCCCTGGCGGTAGGTGCGGTCACCTCTGGATGGGGAGGGTTGGGCTGGGGGGCTCTTGCCGCTGGTCTGTGCGGAGGCGTGCCTGCCGTGGTCATCTTCGGTGGGGTTCGGCAGGGTTGGTTCGGGGACTGGCACATTGGGGAGCGGTCTCAACGGCCCAAGCTGGTTGCCGTCATCGTCGTGCTGGTTTTTGTAGCGCTTGCCCTGCTGGTGGTGCTGGGCGCTCCACGGATGATGGTGGCGTGCGTGGCTATCATGCTCGCTACGCTCGCCGTCGTCGGGCCAATCACGCTGCACTGGAAGATCTCGTTTCACACGGCTGTGGCCTCGGGTGCGGTGGTGATGCTCGCGTGGATTTTGCCAGCGGTGCCCATGCTCGTGATCGGCGGTGTGGTGGTGGCGAGTATTGGGTGGGCCCGCGTTGTGATCCTTGACCACACCTCCGCTCAGGTTCTCGCTGGAGCTGCGGCCGGTGGCGTCGCCACGGCGGTAACGCTCACGCTACTAGGCTAAGAGGAACGTTCCACGCCTTGAAAGCAAAACGCGACGCGCCATCAAGTTACCCTACCGTAATAGTAGACAAGAGAACCCAAATATACTTTTATGGCCATCACAAACCGGCGAATATGCGTTCACCGCAGGCCACCCGCAACGCCAACGGCAGCGCAGCACCGGGAGCGATAGGAACCATAGAAAAAAGGGGGCTGATCATGACGCGAGCGATGATAACCATCACTCTGGTTTTCATCATGAGCACAGCTGCGTTAGCAGCGCTTTTCATCGAGTTCGATGACCTTGACCGCCTAGACGCCACCTATGCAGCAGGTGCGGGGCTAGGTGTCACCGCTAGCTTGGCAGCGGCCGTGCGGCGACGTCCAACGATAAAGTCATCGGTTACCGCTTACGCAGCGGGGTGTAGCGAACACGCTGATTAAGCGTCCGGCCACTTATCGGGAGTCGCTACAAATGTCCCGATCGCGGGCACGGTATAAACCCAACCTTGTTCACGCAGTAGAGCAAGAGCAGCACGCACCGTTTTCTTGGCTACTCCATACTTTTCCATCATCTCCGTCTCTGACGGCAGAACCTCATCCGTTTTGAAGTCACCGCGCCTGATGTCTGCGACCACAGCGGCCGCGACCTCTTCGCGTGGCCATGCTGGGCGAATCTTCGGAGCATCTTCGGGCCCGACGTACGACCCTTCGGTACGGACGGTATAGATCAGGCCTTCGTCACGAAGAACGCCCAAGGCCTTACGAACCGTCAACCGTGACGCGGCATGAGTCTCGCCGAGATCGGCTTCTGTAGGCAGCTGCTGGCCGGCCTTGAGTCGGCCAGCAGCGATGTCGTCCTTCACTGCGTTGACGATCATCTGGTAGATCGGCACGGGGCCGCGGACCGGTCGCTTGGGCATGCTCAAAGCATACATGCCTTGCACCTCCATACACATATACGGAACCAATACAGAAGCCCCGGCGTCACCATCAGCGACGCCGGGGCTTCCACATACGTCTGAGACACCGGAACGATCAGGGAACCCGTACGGTAAGAACGCACACCACACCACACGCCACCTACAGGAAGCCCTACATGGCGCACAACCGGAAGCCGCCACAACGCGCTCTGTTCGATGACCCCACACCTGAGCAGCAGCAGAAAGCGGAACCGCAATCAAGCCGTCGAACTGGGCCGCGCCGTGTTCGCGCCGTTCGATGGACAGAGCTCGTTCCCACGTCTATCTACCTGTACAGCGACCTCGATGACCGCCTCACTCAGACTCTTGCGGCTACCGGCATGGGGCTGCAAGAAGCATGGGAGGTGGCTATCAACCTCTACTGCGACACGTTGCAAATCCGTACTGAGTTCCCTGAGATCAACAAGGCCGACCTTTCGTTGCCACGCGACCCCAACCCTCCGCGAGTCGGGACACCGCACGAACGGCCCGTTGCTCCGATCACCTCAGTGCGGCTTAAGCGGACTACAAGGGCCCGGCTCGTAGCCGCGTGCAGGCAGGAACAGATGGGCGGCGCGGCCGCCCTCAACGACGCCATGGAGGCGTACCTCGACGAACTGGACTTGGAGGTCGGCAGCTCCGAGTAACGACGGAAACAAGGCTCATCGCTCAAGCCGCAACGAGTCATCGTTGCGCTAGTCATCGAGCGGAGTGTCATGCTCGCCTTTTCTACGCCGAGCTTCCTGTGAGGACTCGGCCACTTCGTGCAGCCCGCACGGACACTTGAGCCACCAGAAGTACCGGTCGATCTCGCGGATGAATGCTCCGTTCGACGAGTAGTTCTTGTGCCGCTCGGTGGTTTTCGTGATGGTCACCCGGTGAACGGGCTGCACGCCTTCCCTCCGGTGCGGGATCAAGTCGGGCCGCAGTTTGGCCAGCGTCTTGTACGCTTCGCGCCACTCCATGCGGAGCTGGGCGAGCCGGGCGTCATCGAGGAGCGCGATGTACTCCCAGCCGAGGTAGTCGTCTTGCCACTTCCGGTACTCCTCCAGCAGCAGCCGCGGCGGCTCCACTACATCGGCGCCGGCCAGCTCGACCAGGTCGCCGCTGGGCATCCGTACGAGGTAGTCGAAGAACGCGGGCTGGCTCCGGCGGATCACCTCCACAACGTGGCCGACCAGAGCGTACACGCGGCGAGGTTGCACGCGGTCCCCCGGCTCGTACGTCTTTGGCTTCGGCCGCCGGACTGGCTTGCGGCTAGGCACTGGCGGCTTCCTCGATGAGCGTTCGGGCCCACTCGTACGCCTCGTCCACGTCGATGCCATGGTTCTGGGCGACGATGAGGTCCACGAGGTCGTTGACTGCGCAGGCGGCGTCCCACGCGGAGACGACGCGTACGGCCTGGTCTTCGTCGGATTCGGCGACGAGTGCGGCGAAGCCGATCTCCTTGACTGCCTTGTTGGTGGCGTCCTGCAGCAGGGCACGCCTGCACTGGTCAAGCGGTTCGTGGCAGTGGAAGCACATCACGGACATCAGGAATCCCTTTCGGATCAGGGTGAGTTGTGCGGGTTCGGGAGCGAGTGCGGGGATGCGCGATGCGGCCTGGGCCGTGCACACGGGCGCGAGGCCGTACCGGCCGTCGTACGGGTCGTGCACCAGCTCGCACGAACCGATCAGCGACTGGGCTTCCTCAAGCAGCAGTTGCCACGTCCAGCGCAGAACGGACGGCAGGTGCTTGCCGGGGCCGTTGGTGAGGAGCATTCCGTCCGCAGAGATCGGTTTCGAAGGTGTACTCACTCGGGATCTGGCGGCTCTCAGCGTTCTGGACACCGGGTGTCTCCTGGAGCACCGAAGCCGAACGCGAAGGTGGCGCGGCGAAGTCGAGAGGCTCCGCGTCAACCTCACAGCTGCGAGCAAATTCGCGTAGTTCGCTGAACGCGCCCAGCGGGCGGCCACGATCAACCTGGGTATGCCTACTTTCCGCAGGATCGCCAGTCGAGTCGCCGTGGTGTCCAAAAGGGGCCATGATCAACCCATGGATCCGACAACGTAGTGACGGGAGAGAACTGAGATGGCTCCTCAGACGCCGGAGAACCTACCAGTCCCGATGCAGCCGCAGCGCTTGGCCGTCGCAGCTCGCGCAGACCTGGAGGCGTTCGAGAATCTAATGTTCCAGGTGCTGGATGCCTGGGGCTTGCCGACAGACAACATCATTGTCTCCGCCCGGCATCGAGAGATCCTCCTCCGCAACACCCCAGACATCATCGGCGAAGAACTCAGCGAAGAAGAGCGCGCGAAGTCGCCCTACCTGGCAAAGATGATCATGGCAGGGTCGGTCGGCCTATTCGACGCTGCCCTGAACTACCTCTGGAACGAGACCATCAACCGGCTGCGAGACCACGTTGTTGCTTTCGACGTCGCCTACTTCTTCGACCTGGCCGAATCCGACCCAGCTCGCCGCAAGAACCTGAAGTCCCGCGAGGACCTGGCCCAGCTTGACGACTTCAAGCTGCTGGAAGCCGCTAACAAGATCAAGTTGATCAGCGATGTTGGCTACAAGCAGCTTGTCCTCATCAACTACATGCGCAACCACGCCAGCGCCGCACACCCCAACATTGAGGAGCTGACCGGCCTCAAGCTCGCCGAGTGGCTGGAAACCTGTATCAAAGAGGTTTTCCAGATCAAGCCTCGCAACGTGGTCGCCGAGATCGGCAAGTTGCTCCATAACGTGAAGGCCAAGCGGCTGCCGGAGACCGAACTCAAGACGGCTGCGGCCTTCTTCGGAGGCCTACCGCAAGACCAAGTTGACAACCTAGCAGCCGGTTTGTTCGGCATCTATACCCCAGCTGACGCAACCCCCGATGTCCTGGACAACGTCCGCCTGCTCTGGCCTGATCTCTGGCCAGAAGTCAGCGAGGAAGCCCGCAACGACCTGGGCATCAAGCTCGCACGCTTCCGTGCCAACGCTGACCTCGACCGAGCAACACGAGCCAGGGAATTGCTGGACCTCGTCGACGGGGCGGCCTACCTGCCCGAACCTGAGCGCGTTGTCGAGATCCAGCTCGCCATCGACGATCTTCGACGCGCCCACGAAGCACCTCGGAATAACTTTTACGAGGAGCCGCCCGCCGCACAACGGCTAAAGGACGTGGTCGGCCGCTACGGCGACATCCCTGATCAGCTTGCTTTCAACTACGTCGGTAACCTCGTCAACGTTTTCCTCACCAACTCCTACGGAGTGGCTTGGAACGCCGAACCCATCTACATCGAACTCATCGGCCGGTTCAATAGCCTTCAGGCCGGTCTGGCACTGCGCTCATTCATGATCAAAAATATTCGACTCAAGCTCACGGACCAGCTGCCGAGAGCCAAGTGGCTTGACCTGCTCAATCTGATTTCCCCGAAACTGACCAGCCGCAGCGACCGGAGCTTCCTCGAAACCGTCCGTGCTTTCAAGGGGACGCCCGACCAACTCGCCTCCGCCCCCAAGATCAGGACAGCAGCCACAGACTGGCTGAACCGCACCAAAGCCTGACCCCCGCGATCTCACAGGAAGAACCTCCCTCCAGTTCAGAGAAGTATCCCAACCACCAGATACGGTCAAGGTACGGGTATGAGCGGTTGATGCTGGCGGCCGTTGCCGACGACGTCGGGCGCGGTCGCGAACAAGCAGCGATCAGCTACCGGCGCGCGTTCCCCCAGCCAGTCCATGTACGCCTCGTCACCGATGTACGAGTTGTCGAAGATCCCGGAGTCGGCGGCCCACCAGCCGTCCTCGGGCACGCGGTTGCCCGAGGACGGGGTGAGGATGGCGCCGAGCCTGCGTGCGTGAATGTGCTCCCGGATCCGGTCGGTGGACGGCGGCGCCAGGTACAGCAGCGCGTGCATTAGCCGCAACCAGCCGCGGCGTCGAACAAACTCGGCTGCCGGACCTTCTTGTGACGACGGACCAGACCGGCCTCATACCGGCGGCGAAGCTCCGCGAGCGTCAACGGGTGCTTCACTGCCAACCACTTTCGGAGGAAGATACTGACGTGGATCGTTTAAGCCTCTGGGATGAAGCGCGCACCTGGCGCGTCCCACTGATTACCTTCATTGGAGATCACGAGAGTGTTGATGACTCGATCAGGCGTATAGAGGACGCCCTGGAGGAGGATAGCGACAAGGTTTTCCTCGATGTGCTTAAGACGGCTAAAGAGCTTGTGTTTGACGTGAAAGCCGATGGGGCGATTACCCTCACGCCAGTGAGCTGGATTTTGGACTTAAACACTCAACAGCAAGCACTTATGGCCATCTATACTCAAGAGTGTGATGAGAGCGAGGCTAAGGGCAGAATCATGAGCGCCATGCTCTTTGATGTTCCCGTCATCCCCAACCGACCGGAGGTATCTGATGTATTAGAAGTTTTAGTCGGGGAGGTATTGAATACCGGATTTACTGTTTTAAATAACGACGGATCTTCTATGCATTTAAGGCCTCGTGCGATAGCTCGCTTCGACAGGGGCAATGACCAGCCTCGTATTCGATCGCTTGTGCAACCCGCCGAAGTCGTACACCTCGTAAACGCTTTAGATCAAGAGCGTCGTCAGAACGAGCGCGCGAAAAGCATCTTGGCCTCACTGGATCGAGCAATTCTCGACTTGCAGAGCCTCTTGGCAGCATCCGAGCGCAATGAGCATGACCTGCAGCGCTGCTTAAGTCGATACCCGATCTTCTTCGGCCCGAGCTATCGTCGAGTAATTCCTAAACATCGACTCGGATCCGAATATGAGCTTGACTATGCACTCGAACTACTCGACGGCAGCATAGACGTGGTTGAGATAGAGGCTAGCACTCACCGCTTGTACGGTCTCAAGGGGGATCCTACTTCTGCCCTGGTACATGCGGAACAGCAAGTACTCGACTGGCTCGCCTGGCTTGACGAGCACTCACCGTACGCTCGCGCCAATCTGCCAGGCGTTCGGCGCGCAACTGGCATTGTGGTGATTGGCCGCCGGACCACTCTTACAGAGCGCGATGTTCAGCGGCTAGCATGGCGGAACGATACATTCGGCGGCCGCTTGGTCGTTCTAACGTTTGACGATTTGTTAGAACGCGCTCGGTCTCTACGCCGCTTTCTCAGGGAAGAAGTAGGATCAGATTAGTTAATGGCGATTGTTGTGCGCGAATTTCGCCGCAGGATGACGCGGGGTGACTAAAAGCGGTACCGTAATCAGCAACTCAAGCTGCGAGGTCGTGCTCGAAGCGGGACAGCTCGATGCCCAGGAACGCCTCGATAAGGGCGCAGGTCAGGATCTCGGCCATGGGCGGCGGGACCGCGTTGCCGATGAGCTTGACTTTGTCGCGGGCGGTGTCAGCGACGAACACGTACCCGTCCGGGAACGACTGGGCGCGTTGAAGCTCCGGGATCCGGAGCATGCGGAACAGGATGGACGACACGTCGATCTGGCCGTCCGGCGTGAGCAACGCCCACCGGTCCCGGGTTGGGATCGTCCCCAGAGGCTCGTCCGTGCTCTGCGTGCGCCCGTTGCCGTAGTACGCCATGAGCAGCGTTTCGGGCATGGACAGGCCGGGCGGCGCGGTGACGAGCGACTGGTGTCCAGTTGTGGTGACGGTGCGCATGTGCTCGCTGGTCGGTGTGACGTGCTCACGCCCGTCGCCCTTGGAGCCGTTGTTCCGCATGAGAAGCGCTGACGGCGGCTGCCAGCCGGGAGGGACGCCAAGCCCGTGGTGGAAGCCACCGGCCGTGACCGCGTGCGCGGGGTCCTCGAACGCGGGCCTTGACTTGAACTCGTCGCCGCCGCCGCGGAACGGGAACATCAGCGGCAGCATGCCCTCCTCGAGGGCAGGTGCGGTGGGGAGCCCGTGGTTGGAGCCGTTTGAGACGAGGGCGGTCAGCGGGTCCGTGGTCGGGTTGGTGTTGCGCGGCTGGCCCGATCGCATGAGCGATAGGGACGAGGGGAACACGCCTGGTTGTGCGTTCGGAGGGAAGGCGATGCCGTCCTCGTTCCGGGTGGTACTGGTCCGCTTCGGCATGCTGACCAGCCGTGCTACCTTGCCGTCTCGGCCTTCGCATGGCACGACCAGCGCGTTCGCCTCCCGTGTGGTGAGCGCGGGGATCGGCTCGTCCACTCCCCTCGGCCCGTCGTTCCATGTGCCGCCCGCGGGCGTGATGAACGGTTTGATCCAGTGTTCCTCGACCCCGGCGCGGATGCGGGCGATCGTCTTGGGTGCCAGCCCCTCGGGTTTCTTTTTCGTCTTCTTCCTGCTCCCGATGGGGGTTCCGAGGTCGGTCCAGTCGATCGTGTACGCGGCCGGCAGCACGGGCGGTTCGATGAGTTGCCCTTGGCAGGCGACCTCGGGGCATACCCATACGTACTGGCCGTTCTTGATGCCGTAGACGCCCATGTCCGCGCCGCGCTTCTTCCATGCGCGGACGGCCTGTACCCATCCGCCGTGGCGGGGGCAGAAGGCGTACGGGTCGACCCACTTGCGGTAGTTCGGCGTGCGGCCCACGGATTCGTGGATGCCGGAGATGAGCATCCGGTCGCGGGACTGCGGGGTCGGCAGCGTGGTGCGTCCCTGCACGTGGGCGGCGTTGACGGCGTGGATCTGGATGATGTAGCCGAGCTTCCGCAGCTCGCGGATCCACCGGTCCCAGTGGGCCCACAACCTCGCCTGGACGACGTTCTCTACGCCGAACCCGAGCACCGGCCGCCCGTAGCGTTCCTGGCAGTGGCGCAGGTAGGTGACTACCTCCTCCATCAGCGCGCGGCTTCTGATGCGGGTCTTCTGGTGCTCGGTCAGGTTGTCCAGGTCGTCGGCCCAGAGGGCCATCTGGTTTTCCTTGTCGAAGTACCGCGTCTCGCCCGAGGCTGTGGAGAACGCCGGGCAGTTGTGGACGGTGATGCCGTCCGCGACGTAGGACTCGTCGTCGGCGACGTGGATGTTGTAGACCAACTCCAGGCGCCGCGTGCTGGCCGGGTGGTGGGTGTTCGACCAGCGGTGGCCTTCGGCTTGGGCGTACTGGAAGCGCTGCGGCCCGGCCTTCACCCAAGACACGGTCCACGTCGGCCGCTCGTTGACGGCCCTTCCGTCGATGACGCGCTGCCGCTTGCGGGCGGGCTGGTAGCCGAGGTTGGCGACGTGTCCGAGCGAGTTGGCCAGCATCCGGATGCCGATCGCCAGCTTCTTGGACACGGTAGACGCCCTGGTGTACTTCGCGTCGGTGGTGCCGTCCGCCGACAGGTAGCCGTCGAGCAGCGCTTCACGCCACACCCGCGGCATGGTCATCGCCCACGCTGGGATGGTCTTGCCGTAGGCGTGCTGGCCGAAGTGCTCGGCCATCCACTCGACCAGGCCCCGGTGTGAGGCGACGAGTCGGGCGGCGGTCTTGGTCCGGCCCCGGTTCCAGGTCAGCTCGTCGAGGTTGTCGAGCCGCTGGGCCAGCTCCTCCACCTCGTGGTAGCCGCACGTAATGGCCAGCTCGTACCGTCCGTGATGCGGGTTGCGGCGCACGCTGGCTCGCCTGCAGCGGTCCGAGCAGAACAGCCGGACACGGCCCGTGGTGCTCTTGCCGTGCTCCCGCGTCTTCCCACCGCACATGACGCACGGCGACCCAGCCGGTTGAGAGCGTCGGCGCGGGTTGGGGTCGAGCTTGGTCGATCGCTTGGCTCGCAGCCAGCCGTCGCCAACCCACCGGCCGACCATCCACCAGAACTCCGGCGTGAACTTCATCCCGCACCCGCCGACCTCCGGCACCGGCAGCGCGTCACCGAAGTCGGTCGGGGTCGCCCAGCAGATGCCCGGTCCGAGGTCCTTCGCTTCGGTCCATTCGGACTCGTCGGCAACGGAGTATCGATAAGTGCGGGCCTCGTTGTCCCATACTCGGGTGCGCTTCCGCGTGTAGAAAGGGTGCTCAGCGGTGGTTTCGATGCCCTGATGGAAGCCCTTCCCGGACACGACGACGGTCGGAGCGAGCTTGCGCATGGTGCCGGTAACCGGACGCCAGCGGCGCTGGTGGGTGAACACCTCGTCTCCTTCGCGAACCTCCTCGATCGGCACAAGGCCGCGACGGGTGAGGATGAGCGTGCCCGCGACGAAGCACGCCGGGCTCGCCCAGAAGAAGCTGGCGTATGGGAACTTATCGATCGCGTCGGCCGCCTGGACATCGCCGAGCCAAAAGTCCACGTCGGGGTGGTTCTCGACGTACGTCCACTTTGCGGGCTTGGCGTGATTGGCGGCGAATCTGATCCTGGTACCGGGGACGGCGGCGATCCCGGTCCCGGAGCCGCCACCGCCCGCGAACATCTCGACAACGTCGAGGTCGTCGGGAAAGAGCCGGTTCAGCATCCGGGCTCCCTGCGAGACGACTCCTCGGCGGCCCGCACGACGCGGACCCGCGCGACTGCCTTGGCCAGCTCGCCCTCCTCGGGGAGCGGGACGCGGATCGTCTCCAGGAACTGGTAGACGATGCCGCCGGTGGCCGTGACGACCGCCTCGTAGCGGCCGGGGAACGACCAGAACACGGACGCGGCCCGGACAGCTCGACTCGCCTTGACAGGCGCCAACGCTGAGTGATTTTGGGCAGGGGGTACTGCAGAGTGGCGGTTCATCTGTGGTATTGCCTTTCGCAGATAGCGAGGGTTTAGAACGAGAGCTGGGCAGGCCAATCAGCTCAGCTAGAGCCAGATCCCCATTGGGGGCATGGTTCTCATGGTCGCTTCGGCAACCAAAGCGACTATGACCTGCTCAAATACTGGGGTCATCATCAGGCGCTCGACGTGCGTGGTCGTCGTTGTGGGACCTCGTGATCGGACTGGGCTAGGTTGTGTAACACGAACTGGCCCAGGATGGGGCACTAGAGCCTAAGCTGGTGCATCGTGAGCGATCGACTAGGTGACGCAGCCACTCCGGATTCCGCATCGCAAGCGGATGAGAGAGCATCGTTACGGACTCTCTTCCCTGGGTACTTTCGGCCCTCTAGTGACCAACTCTCCGTCTTCATGAAGCGCGGGATGATCGCCTTCGATACCAACGCCCTCTTCGACGCCTATCGATTGAACGGCGATGCTCGTCGAGAGTTTTTAAGCGCTCTCCAACTGGTGGGCAATCGACTGTGGATTCCACACCAAGTCGGCCTGGAGTTTGTGCGCGGCCGCTTAGGCGTTGTACAGGAGTGCGTTAACGCTGCCGACGAAATAAGCCAAGCGGTCGAGCGATCAGTAAAGCCAATACTGCGGGAGTTGGGAAAGCGTCGCGGCCTTCAACAAAAGGCGACAAAAGATCTCGAAGAGATCATGGATCAGGCCGTGACAAATATCAAGAATGCGGTATCTGCTCTTTACCAGTTCGACGTCCCGCCTCACGCACATCCAGACGAGGACCCGATATTTCTACAACTGGATACTTTAATGGAGGGAAAGATCGGATCGCCGCCGCCTTCTCAGAGCATACCCACCATAGAGAAGGAAGGGTTACGTAGGATCGCAAATAAAATTCCCCCTGGATACAAGGACAAACATAAGGATGATCCGCACGCTCTAGGCGATTACATACTGTGGGAGCAGATTATTCTTGAGGCCACGAAGCGCCAGCTTCCTGTTTTGTTTGTCACACGGGACGCAAAAGAAGACTGGGTCTGGAGAGAAAACGGCCGAACCCAGGGGCCACGTGTAGAGCTAGTCGAGGAAATGGCTGTCCGGACAGGTCAGCCTTTTTACCTGATCGACGTTACCTCCTTCCTTCGACATGCCGCGACATACCTCAGCGCAAAAATCAGCAGAGCAACTCTAGAGCAAGCGGATAATCTCTCGGCATCGAATCATTATAACGGATTTGCGATGCGCGTCTTCACGGGGAAAACTAAACTAGGCAAGTGGGCGCGCCATCGGCTTGCCGAGCTGATTTCCGATAGGCAGATGACAATCAGCACCGCCACAACCATGGTGTTAGCCGAATGGATTACAAGAGCCTCAAAAACCCCCTCCTCCCCCGAGCAAGTTCTGGACGATATTAGGCAAGTTCTAAACATACCGCCTTCTCGAAAGAGCGAAAGGATCCTCGAAGCTGCTCAGCGAGCAATGGTAGAGGCAGATCTTAGAGGGCGTGAGTTTGAGTTTGCCGAGGAACTGCTCATACTCCTAAACGGCGACAGACCGCAGACGGAGACTGAGGGCCCTGACGGTTTGTGATTTATTACAGTCTTCCGGAAATGGCCCCCGCCCCTGGCTCAGAGCGACGGGGGCGCGCAAGGTCGGCGGCTACTGCTCGGCGGGAATGACCACGACGACCGTGCTTGCACCGGTCGCAGGAGCGAACGAGTTCTCGGGCAGTTCCTCGAACCAGCCGCTGCGCTCCTCGACCAGGGAGCGGAACCGTTCGACTGCCTTAAACTTCTGGTGCAGCACCCCGGCGGCCATCACCGCGACGAGACGACCGCCGGGCTTCAGGAAGCCGAGTGCGTGAGTGACGTGCGCGAGGTCCTTCCCACCGGAGAACGGCGGGTTCATTACGACCCTGTCGTAGGCGGCCTGTTCCATCCGCTCCAGGTCAAGGAAGTCCGTGCGGTGCACGCTGTTCACGCCGGGGACGCGCTCGACGAGGACGTTCGCTAGACCGTTGTCGAGTTCTACACAGTCCACGACCGCTCCCAGTTCGACGGCCGCCAGGGCGATGTTGCCGGTGCCTGCTGAGGGTTCGAGGACGCTCATGCCGGACTCAATCCCGGCCAGTTCCATGAGTTTGTCCACCACGGCGGGCGGGGACACGAACGCTTCCCGGTCCCGTCCCACGCGCACGTCGAGGGTCCTCCGTCTGGCCGCCTCCAGCTGGTCGGTGTCGAGTTTCGGTACTAGGACCTTCGGCGCCGCCAGCCGGGCACGGGCGGGTTCCTTGTGCGCGACGATCGCAAGCTCGCCACCGTGCGGGCACTCGACCTTCAGGACGTCGGTGTACTTCACCTTCGGCGTCCAGTGGTTCCGAAAACCGAGCTCGACGGTGGTGGGGTTGGTTTTGAGGGCGAGCCCGTTGTACCCCCAGGCCCACACGCGGTCGCCAGGGTGGATGTTGTGTTTGCCCCACTCGACGAACTCGCCTTCGTCTGTAGCGGCGACGAGCTGCTGCCGGTCGTAGGCGAGCTGATTTTCGATGTGCTCCTTCTGCGCGAGGAGCTGTTCGCGGTACTCGCCGGTCGCGGGCTCATGCTTCTCGATGTAGTACGGTGTGCCGTCGTGCTTCAGGTGCCTACGTGTGTAGCCGTCGAGGTTGCGCTGTACCCGCCGTAGGTCCGACTCCAGCCTCTTGATCCGGCGGGCGGTGACGCGCGGCCGCGCGGAGTAGGTGGCTTGGCTACCGACCGCGTTTGCGCGGCGGGCGGCGTCCTGCGCGGCCTCGTCCTCCTCGATGCTCTTGCGCATGGCGGTGTCCATGCGCTTTTGGTCGCGCCGCGCGCCACGTTCGGAAGGGTGTCCGATGAGGATGGGCTGCCCGCCTGCGAATCGCTCCGAGATCTGGTTAGCGCGGTCGGCGGCGGCCGCGGCGTGGCCGGCGTGGCGCGCTGCTTTCGCCGCGAGAGCGTCGCGCCGGTCGTCCAGCCGATCGGCTTGATCGGCGAGGACTCGGGCGCGGTCGCGCGGGGTGTCGTCTATCTCGACGACGACCTCGAACCCGGCGTTCCGCAAGGCCTCGGCGGCGCCGTTGATCTTCCAGCGCTTGGCCACCTGGTCCCGAGACTGGCGGATTCCGATCGTCTTGATGGACGGGAAGAAGTGGAAGCCGTGCTTGCGCAGGATCTCCCATGCGCCGTCGCCCTTGACGGTGCCGTCCACGAGGGTGCCATCCTCGTGGTTGTGCGTGATCGTAATCAAAATGCCTCACTCATGGAGAGGCGCAGGGCAGCCACCCGCCGCCCTGCGCCGGGGGTGGTTACTGCTGGGGGCCGTGCTCGCAGTCGTGGAGCAGGTGGGTGTCCATCGCGACGTCGAGCAGCGCGCTGTAGGTCTTGCTGCTTTCCCACGCGGTACTGACCCGCTCGCGACACAGCGGGCAGTTGACCTGGAGCTTCCGCCCCTGTCCGTCCCTGGCGGGAAGGTCGTAGTAGCCGTGTCGGCGAGCGTTGCGGGCGATCTGGCGGCGGCCCCTCCTCGTCGTCGGGTCCGAGGTCACTTCTCGCCGCCTTCGTCCTCGTCGGTGTCCTTGAGCTGGCTCTGCATCAGCTCGATGACGAGTTCTCGGGGCGGTTTGCCGCCGGGCCGGGGCGCGAACACGACGCAGTCCGATGGGCACTGCGTGGTGTGGTCGTCGGGGCCAGTTGGGGTGGTGCCGCAGTGCGGGCACCGTTCGCCCGGTACGGTCTGGGCGATGTCAAATGTGCCGCGCTTCACGTAGTAACGTGGGCCGCGCTTCGTGCTCTGCCAGCCCTCCTCGGTGAGCTTCTTCTCCTCGGCCTGCTCCTCGTCGGTCTTCTTCCGACCGATGTGACGCCACGTGCCGAGAGACTTCTCTCCCTTGGCGACGCACCGCCCCTGCGTGAGCCAGTAGTCGAAGCCGCCGCACCAGGTGAGCGGGCGGCGCTGCGCGGCGAGCAACGCGACGTTCTGCAGGGAGTAGCCGGGGTCGTCGCTGGCGGGGTCGTACTTCCAGCCGACGCTCGCCGCGATGTCGCGGAACTGCTCCAGTTCGGCCGGGTCGGAGAGGCAGAGCACGGCGTAGGCGTGAAGGGCCTCGGTCGCCGCGGTACGGCTGGCGGTGTCGCGGTCTTTCATGGCCTGCGTGACGCTGCGGCGCCTTCGGGGCTTCTTTGTGGCGGTCGCCATTTTGGCGTTCTCCCAGTTCAGATAGTTAATTGCGGTAGCGCTATTAGCTTTTAGGAGTGGATGATCTCGTAGGCGTCAGGAATCGATACGGCGCGGTTGCACGTCAGGCACTCGAAGCCGTCGTTCTCGAAGCTGCTGTCGCCGAGGTGCGCGGCGATCACGCCGTTCTCCGAGAGGTACAGGACGTTCTCCCGGCTCGCCACGTCCAGCTCAACGATGTTGTCGGTGGCACGGCAGTCGAGCCAGGGGCAGACAAGCGTGCCGTTTTCGATGAGAACCTCGGGCTCGTTACCTTCGTCACCCTCGTCGGCTCCGCTGTCGAGCGTTGCCTCACAGCACTTGGAAACGATCGTGCCTCGTGAGTCGCCACGGGTGATGATGCGCGAGCAGGTGCCGCAGGATGGGCATGGACGCCGTTCCACCTGAGAGTCGTTGGGGTCGCGGGGCATTGATTTCTCCTTAATTGCGGTACTGCCGTCGGGCGGGGCTGCGAGCGATTACAGCCGGACCCAGGTTCCGGCGCGCGGGACCAGGTGCCAGATGGTGTTGGTCGTCTCATGGCGGGCCTTGATCAGGCCGCCGTTCTCGCGAACGCGCAACACGATGTACAAGCCGTCCTGTCCTTTGACGACGCCTTCGACTTTGACGGGCATGGAGGGTGGGGTCACTGCTGCGTCTCCGACTCGACGGGGAGGCCGTACTGGGCGTCGGGAGGACCGAGGATCACCGTCACCCCGAGTGTGGCGGCGCGGGCGAGTGCGGCCGGCCCGTCTGCTGCCCACTCTCGGACCCGCCACCGGCCTCGGCTTTGGTCGCACAAGGCGTACTTGCCGTGTTTCTGCAGGAGTTCGCCGTGTGTGCCGTATGCGATCGGCCCCATAGGCCGGTAGCGCGGGGTGCCGTCCGGAAGGGTCACCTTATGCTGCGCGTGTGGTTGGCAGAAGCTGCAGGGCCATACGTTCACACAGTCGAAAATGACCTGGTAAGTGCCGGTCACCTTGCTCGTCTCGGTGATGCCTTTGAGCTTCGGGCAGCCGGGAACGTGGAAGTCCTTTCCGTGACGGCCCGGCGCGAGGATGTAGGTGTGCTCGTCGTCCGGGGTCTGGTAAATGCGGTGATTCAGCAGCGCGATCGGTCGGCGGATGAGCTTCACTTCGTCCGCTTTCCCTCGGCGCGGACGTGCGTGGTGTAGGGCTCCCCTGCGCTGCCGTCGTCGTAGCGGACAACGAGCCTGACCGTTGTCTCGTCAGGGACGATGTCCTCCACCACGCCGGGCTTGTCGCCGACGACAACCCGCTGACCGCAGCGGAACGCCGCCATCTGCTCCCGGTGGCTCTGCAGGTATCGGCTCACGGAGGAAAGCGGAAGGACGGCCGGGTGGGAGTGACCAGGTCGCTTGATGGCGGCCGCGAACGCTTTCTCTACCTGAATCGCGACGTAGATCGTCCAGTCGTCGCGGGCCAACGTCAGTTCAATGGTGCCGTCGTTGCCGACCTGGTCAGTCTTGACGGCCCATCCGCGCAATTGCGCCTTTGCGGTAATCACGGTGCGGTTGGTAGCTGGGCTGACGGAAGGTCGAATTCTCATCATTGATCACCCTCGTTGAGGTGGTTGTGAGTGGCCTGGCCACGACGTTGACCAGGTGATGTGTGGTGGTTCATCTGTGAGCCGCGAAGTACTCCTCGAACATCAAGGTCGCCTCCGCGTCCGCCCGATCGGCTGCGACTCTGTTCCGAGCGGCTGCCAGCTTGAAATGCTCGTGTGCGGCCGCCCACGTCACCTCCATGTCCTCTTCAGCCTGGGCGGCGACGAAGCCCGCTTCCTCGTAACTAGGCGGGTCGCCGTACAACACGGACTGCTGGGGCTGGCCGTTCTCGAGGGCGGCGCGCGACTGGTCAAGGGCCCTTTGCATGGGCAGGATGGTGCGGACGATCCGGAGGTAAGCGTCGGCGTCTCGGTCGCCGGTCGCTACCAGGACGTCCCGAATCACCGTCACTTCGTCCAGCCGTGCTCGGGTAGGCAGTTGAGCAGGTCGATGATTTCGGACGCACCACCGCCCTCCCTCTTGGTTCTGTTCGGCACCCAGGTAAGGGAGATCCGCAGAGATCGCCCCTTGTCGGCGGAGACATCGAGGGCTCCGAGGTACAGGCCGCGGCTGAGCCGAAGCTGGTAGACGCGACGGTACGGTTCTGCGGGGACGTCTACGGTGAAGCCGTCCCGGCGGAGTCGGGTAATGATCTGGGCGGCGGTCCGGTTCGGTTGGAACACGGGTGGCTCCTTTCAGTGCTGAAGTTCCAGAGGAAGTTCGACGATGGGGATGCGCTGGACGTAGGCGCCCGCACCCCAGTTGCGGACGGTGTTCCAGGCGTGTGCCCGCGCCCATTCGCAGGGCACAGGACGCCGGTTATTCGGGTCGCGCTCGGGAGGTGCGCAGGTGAGGCAGGAGCGGCCGGTCACGTAGACGTTGCCGCCACCGTTCGAACTGACCGCCATGTAGGCGTAGCCGCGCTCGCGGTCGAGGTTGTCGTTAAACATCAGTGGCTCCCGGCCGCAGCTCCGACAGTGACCGGATGTAGCCGAGTGCCTGATCCGTCGTCCACCGCGTGACGCGCCTCAATCGGACGACCCCCGACAGGTGATACGTCAGCGCCCACCAGTCGGTGTCCGTCGTCTCCGGGTCGGCAAGGACTTCCGTCATGCAGATATCCATTACGGCGCGGGCCATCTCGTCGCCGCCAGTGGCGGCGAGGCTTGGCACGTAGACGATCTCGCCGCAAATGGTGTGACGGTATGCCCAGTACCCCATTGGGGCGGTTGCCTGGTCGGCTTCCTCCCACACGGGACTGTTCTCCAGGTGGAGGAAAGCCTTGTGCGGCGGGGCGTCCAGGTTGAGGAACTTGCGGGTGGTGATGGCGGACATTCCTTGGTTCTTTCTCAAAGGGGAGTGGCCCGCCCCGCGGGGTGGGCTATCGGATTTTGATTGCGATACCGCTATTAGCTGGCGGTGTTGTGATTAGGTCCAGTTGATGGAGCAGTCGTAGTGGTGGCCTTCCGGGGGTGCTCCCTTAGGCGCCGAGCAGTCTCCGCATTCGTCGTCGATCTCCATGGGGAATGCCTTGGCGACGTCTTGGGATGAGTCCTCTTCCAGGTCGATGTATCGGTAGTCCACGATCACGCCGGGGCAGCCGACACCGGCGCACCAGTAGAGGTCGTTCCAGTCGGGATGGTCGGGCTCGACGAGTGCGCCGCCGGGCAAGCAGGGGTGGAAACCGGCGTACGACGGGGTGTTGCCGCACAGGCAGGTGATGTCGCCCCACTCGTCTACTGTCACGATGCCGCTCGGCGGGGCCTCTCCGCGCACGCGGATGGGCTGGATGGTCCTTGGGCTTTCTCCGCCGCGTTGGTGAGAGGGGTAGGCGATGATCCCTTCGTACGCGCGATGACGCCCCTCTATGCACTGTGGGGCGTCACAGGTCACGGTCGTGTACGGTCCGTCACAGTCGTATTCGATCACACGCGGTCGAGCGCGACACCAAGAGCAGGCAGGCACCCGTTCGACCCTGAGCGGCAACGCGGTGATAGCGAGCGGCAGGCCCGCGAGACGGGCCGGACGCAAGGACCGGATCACCTGGAGGTCTTCAGTGATGATTGGCCCGATCTGGCTGCCTGGTATGGCCACCTGGTAACGGCGGATGCTGATGTCGATGTACTTCATTGGTCCTTCAGGGTTGGAAGCCGATAGGCTCGGGTTTAGGCCCTTTCGGGCCAGGCTTTGTGGTGTTGGGATGGCCGGGCCTGTGGCGGGTCCGGCCATCAGCCTTCAGGAGCGCAGGACACGCAATGCCTGCGGGTTGATCGCCTCGACCCAGACGCCTGCAGGTAGCGGGATCGACGGGCAGTCGCATCCTTCGTCGTATCCGCCCCAGCAGGCGAGGAACGTCCAGTCGGGCATGTTGTCCCAGACGATGACGCGGCCGGCCTCGCCGTCCCAGTCCGACGGCATGACCTTCGGCCAGTAGTCGCGGTCAGCGTTGAAGTGCTTTCCGATCGCGTCGGCGATCTGCTGCGTGATCTCGTCGGTGACTTCGACGATGGTGTTCGTCTGGTAGCCCGTGCGGGTGGCCATCATCGCGTCGGCTATCGAGATGTGAGAGTCCATCGCTAGGTAGATCGCCTCGTCAGCCATCCCTCGGCCCCAGCTTTCCTCGGCCAGGACCTTGATCAGGGCTTCACGTACGTCGCCGTAGGCGCCACCGTGCTGGGCAGCCAGTCGTTGGTTGTCGGCTCGGTCGAGCAGTCTCAGCGTCTCCAGGAGGTATTCGGCGATGCTCCGGGTGCTGGCGTCTTGGGTCGTTGTGATCACAGCTGACCGTCCACGTGCGCGACGGCCTCGGTGATGCACTTGCCGGTCTCCAGCGCGTAATTGATGGACTCGACTGCCAGCGTGCGGTTCACGGACTGGGTTCTGAGCAGCGTCACCAGCGCCTCACGGATCGAGAGGTAGGTGGGCCCGAAGTGCGGGCCGGACTCTACCTTGAGCGTGGCCGCCTTACGCAAGCCGTTGAGCAGGTGGTCGGCGAGTTCGACCGGCGGTGCAGGCGGTTCGACCAGCGTGTCCGGTTCACCGTGCGAGGTGATGACGTACCGGATGACTCTCATCTGGTCGTGGCCGACCAGGTCGTCGAACGTCGCGGTTTCGTGTGGGTATGGGGTGGCTCCGGTCTCGGTTTCGTACTCGCTGGACAGGTCGTCGTAGTAGAAGCCCGCCGTGTTGAACACACTGACTGTCTTCTGTTCGATCTGAGGCGGGGAGGCGTTCGGCCCGGTCAGCATTCGCGCGATCGTGTGGAGCATCTGGGTCGTGGTGCCGCCTGCGTCGCGGACCTCCGTGGCGGCCACTAGTAGTTCGCCGCAGGTGCCGGTGGTGAGAGTGTCCATGTTGTTCTCCTCAGGTGTGAAGAGGCCCCGCGATCGTGGCGGTCGCGGGGCTTAATCAGTTGATGTCGGCACCGCTATTAGCGGAGCTGGGGCGGTGTCGGCCGTTCGCGGAAGTCGATGGGGACGCAGAACTCGTCCTCGAACTCTCCGACGTGGGCGACGATGTCCGCGAGGAGTTCAGCCTGGTGCTTCGGCGCCAGGTCTTCGTAGGAGAATCCTTCGCCGCTGGTGTTGTAAGTGCCGTCCCAACGTTTGGCGATCCAGAAGGTGGCAGCGCTTGTGATCAGTTCAGTCTCGACGGTGATGGCGTGGTCCCAATTGCCGTCGTATTCGGTGTGTAGTTGCCAGGCGGCTGCGCTGTAGACGATGCCGTCCATCGTGGATGTGAGGGTGGCGTTTTCTTCCCATGCGGCCCGCGCGATGCAGTATGGGGCGGGAATGGTGGCGGTCACGGTTTCCTTTGTGGCGTTTCGGCTGGTCATCAGCGGTTTCGTGTGGTGCTTGGAATTCCAAGTTAACACATTTAGGAGACGTATAAATACAATCAGGGAACCGGTGGCCACTCCAATTGGTCACGATTTGATTAACGTCTCAGACGCAATCTGAGACGCTCAAAGCTCTAAGCACATCCAGATACCACGCGCACCACAAAATCGTCTCAGCGTCGATCTGATTCGCGCAGAGCAGTATCTGCGCATGCCCCATCGCCTTCGACGCCGCCTTTACGGAATAAATCGGATTTGTCGTTTTGTCGGTCCGGCGGTCTCTGCCGTTCACGACGTGCCCGCTCTACCGCCCGTGCCCGCGATAACCGGCGACGCATCAACTCCGCATCGACCTCTTGGACGGGAGCTGACTCCTCGACGAGCATCGGCTGCGCCGAGACCGCCGCTTGCGCGGCCTGGTCAATCCGCTCCCACCGAGAGCGCTCCACCACTCGGCGAGGCTGCGCAGAACCCTTCTCCCGCATAACCCGCGCGGCCGCCGGAGAGGCCTGCGCCAACATTTCCCGCGCCTTCCGGGCCCGGTCAACGTACGCTGCACCCGTCCCTCCGGCACGTTGTGCATTCCTCTTCTCCGACTGCGCGCGTGCAGCCCGTTGCTCGGCGCGAAGCTGCTCGGCCGCGAGCTTGAGCCGCTGCAACTTTCCGGGCAGAGGCCGGCCGTGCTCGTCCAGCCAAGCTGACAGCCGGAAGCGCACCCACCCGGGAACATTGCGGATCTGGTCGCGGCTCGTCCAGGTGTAGGTCCATGCGGTCCCGTCCGGCTTGTGATCCAAGGCGTGAAGCACATCGCTCGCGGTCCACTCGGCAGCGACAAAGGTCTTGATCAGGTAACGGATGTACCACGGTGTCAGCCGCTGCAGCGTGCTGCTTGCGTCGTAGAGCTTCTGGGCGACCTGAAGAGCGTGCTTGCGGGTCCCTGGCGTAGCGGTGGGCTCGCCGGTCGTTGAGATTCGTTTCCCCTGGCGGCGCGAAGATGATCTTCCCTCGCGCGTGTGCGTAGGACCTTCATTGACTCTCTTAGGGAGAGTCAATGAAGGGGGTTCACTTGTCGTTTTGTCGGTGTCCGGAGCGTGTTCGTCCAGCTCCAAAGGGATACAGAGCACCCACACCGCCGCCCGGTTCCCCATGCCGTCGTCGTCGAGCCCGCACCGGGTGCCCCTGCGGAACCGGACAGTGGTGCCTTCCTCCACGACACCGAGGAAGCCGCGTTCACGCAACCATCTGATCCAGCGCTTCACGGTGGACAACGCCAGGTCGAGGTCGTCAGCGATGCGCTGCTCGGTCGGGCGGGTGGTCATCGTTGTCCAGTCGGCCCAGGCAGCCAGCTTGGCCGCCACCTCTGTCAGGTTCCTATAGGCGTGGCACCGGAGCGCAAGGACATCGGAGTGTTCCTTGACAGCGCGTAGGAATGCACGTTGAGAGGTGGCGCGGCGCATGCCCTTGGGAACAGCCGACAGAACCACCGTGCGGAATGGGATCAGGGAAAGCTGAGAGGCGTTCCGCCGTGGAGCCGCCCAGGTGTTCGGGCGTGCTGGGGCGAACGCTTGGCAAGGTGGTATCTTCGGCTCCAAGCATCTAGGGGCACCAACCCGATCGGTTCGTCTGGCGACCAACCTGGAACCGGTCAGGGGTGCGGTGTCACTGGCCATGTGGCTCAGGCGCTCTCCGCTTCGCGGGGGGCGCCTTTCTTTTTGTCCGGCCGGGCGGCTCCTGAGGGGCGGGCGTCCCGGGCGCAGACTCTCGCCGCGCCCCGGAAATCTCATGTGGTACAAATAATACAACTTAGTGAACTTTTTGATCTAAGTGCACCATAGCGTGCAGCTCGCGCGAACGCGAGAGGCACTAACAAGATCAACACGGTGCGAGAGGCGAGTTGCACGGAGAGCGATTCGCAGAAGGTTGCACTCCTGCTACCAGGCGAAATGCCAGACAAAGCAACCCGCCACGCGCCGGTCAACCCCTCAGGAGAAGCACGATGGCCCGCGTCAAGGACCTGTGGTTCAAGACCGTGAAGGACCCAGACGGCAAGACGAGACGGGAAAAGACCGCACGCCACGGGAAGGGGAAGCGCTGGTTAGCTGTCTGGACCAACCCCGAAGGGCGGGAACAGACGCAGGCGTTCACGAAGAAAGTCGATGCCGAGAACCACGGCTCGAGGATGGACGCCGACAAGACGCGAGGTAACTACATCGACCCCAACGGTGCCAAGAAACGTCTGATCGCCCTTGCCGAGGGCACCGAGGGCGGTGAAGAAGGCTGGCTGAAGTCGCTGGTCGCGGACCCCTCCACACGGCAGATCTACGGCGGGTATTGGCGGGTGCACATTAAGCCACGGTTCGGACATCGCGAGATTGGCTCTATCCTGCCCAGCGAGATCCGCGCCTGGATCAAGCACCTCGAAACCAAGCTGTCGAAAACTACCATTCGCAATGTTCTCAGGCTCTTCGAACAGATTCTTCAGAGCGCCGTAGACGACGACCTGATCGCCAAGAACCCATGCGCGTCGAAGAGCATTAAGCGACCTAAGGTCGAGCCACGCCAAGTCGTGCCGTGGACCACGGAACGTGTGCTCGCAGTACACGCCGCGCTGCCGGAACGATACGCCATCATGGCGCTCTTGGGCGCCGGATGTGGCCTGAGGAAGGGCGAAATCCTCGGCCTCAGCGAAGACGCGGTGGACTTTGACAAGGCCGTCGTCCACGTACGGCAGCAGGTGAAGTTGGTCCGCTCAAGGCCGCTGTTCGCCCTGCCCAAGCACGACCGCATACGGGCAGTCCCCCTACCGGCATCTATCGCCGAGGCGCTGAAGAAGTACCAGATTCAGTTTCCAGCTCGCGAGGTGACCCTTCCCTGGGAGGAGCTAGACGGGAAACCTCGCACATTGCGACTGATCATTACTGGCCGTAACTCCAACGCGCTGCGCGGCTGCACCATCAGCGACAAGGTCTGGAGGCCTGCTCTCGTCCGCGCGGGCGTAGTCACCCAGGAGCAGGTCGACGAGCGGACACCTGGGCGTCCCAACCAGGCCATCCGCCAGCATGGTATGCATGCGCTACGGCACTACTTCGCCAGCATGCTGCTTGACGCCGGTGTGTCCGTCAAGGCGCTGGCCGAGTACCTTGGGCACTCGGACCCGGGATACACGCTGCGGACGTACACGCACCTGATGTCCGGCAGTGAGAATCGAGCCGAGAAGGTGATCAACGCAGCGTTCCACCGCGAGATCCTGGGGACTGGAACAGAACCGGAACGGAGCCTATGACGATCGGGAAAACCGCAGGTCAAAGCACTACATAGAACACATCTTGTTCATTCGTTCCCCTGAACGGTACGGACGAGGCGATGGGCGTCCGATCTCCCACGCAGACGGTACTTCCCCCCTTCCTCGGCCACATATCCGGGCGCTCCGGAACCGCGGTTCTTTTCCCTGCCATTCATATGGCGCCGGGAAGCGTGTTCACGGAAAAGGGGAAACCGCTTGGCGGCGGGAACTCTTCTCGTTTCCGGCGCCGAAGGATCAGGCGGTATGGTACATGCTCGTTGAAAATCACTGCTGGCCCGAGTGTCTGGATTACCCGGTCGGAGGATCGTGAGCGGCGAGGACCGGCCGTGGGCGGGGGATTCTCCGGCGGGCACCTGGGGCACCGTCCGCACCCGCCGCAGCGTCCTGGCCGTGGCCAGGAACATGACCTCGGCGGGCCGGCTGCTCGACGTGCTGCCCATGTTCGGCTCCGACCTGCGCGTCCGGACGCTGTTCACGACCGTCGAGGGGTCGGCCTTCGACGACGGGCTCGACGTCTACCTGCGGGCGGCGGGGGCGAGGACCATCCCGTGGGCGCAGGCGGTGGCGACGCGGTTCGACCTGGCGCTGTCCGCCAGCGCCAACGGGGACCTGCACCGGATCGACGCCCCGCTGCTGCTGATGCCCCACGGCGCCGGTCACAACCGCCTGCTGCGCACCGGGAACGGCTACGGCCCCGAGGTCTCGGGCCTGGCGCGCAGCCAGCTGGTCCGCGACGGCCGGGTGGTGCCCGCCGCGATCGCCCTGTCCCACCAGGAGCAGCTGGGACGCCTGGCGCGCTACTGCCCCGAGGCCGTGACCGTCGCCACGGTCACCGGGGACCCGTCCTTCGACCGGCTGGTCGCGCACCTGCCGCGCAGGAGGCGTTACCGGCGCGCGCTCGGCGTTCCCGACGGTCTCAGGCTGGTGCTGGTCAGCTCGACCTGGGGTGAGCACTCCCTGTACGGGGCCAACGGCGACGTGTTGCCCCGTCTGCTGGCCGAGCTTCCCCTCGACGAGTACCGCGTGGCGCTTGTGACGCATCCGAACATCCCGCTCCACCACGGCGAGCTGCAGTTACGGCTGTGGCTGGCGCGTGAGCGGAGCGCGGGCCTGACGGTGATCCCCCCGGAACGGGGGTGGCAGGCGGCGCTGATCGCCTCGGACGTGGTCGTCGGCGACCACGGGTCGGTCACCTTCTACGGGGCGGCGCTCGGGCGGCCGGTGCTGCTGGCCTCCTCGGGGCGGGAGGCGCAGGAGCTCGACCCGTCCTCCCCGACCGCCGAGCTGTGCGGGGTCCTGCCCCGGCTCGACCGGCGCCGTGGTCTGCTCGAACAGGTGGAGGAGGCCCTCTCCGCGCACGTGCCCGGGGCCTACGACCGCGTGACGGGCCGTACGCTGGGAAACCTCGGCCGCGCGGGCGAGTCGCTGCGCGAGGTGGCCTACCGGCTCATGGACCTCGCCCATCCGCCCGGTTCCGCGCCGGGGGTGCCGTTCGCCGAGCCGTACGGGGCGCAGCCGGCTCCGGCCTCGTTCCTGGTGGAGACGTGGGCCGGCGAGGACGGGGCCGTGACGATGCGGCGTTTCCCGGCGGCCGTCACCCGCCCCCTCGACGGCGAGCCACGCGAGACGCACCTCACCGTGGACGCCGAGGAGCTGAACCGGCGGCTGCTGGAGAGCGCGGCCGTCATCGTGCACCGCGACGGCTCACCGGAGTGGGCGCGGGAGGCCGTACGGCGCCACCCGGGCTGCGCGCTGGCCGCCGCGGTCGTCGACGGGCGCCGGGTCCACGTCGTCCTGCGGCGTGACGGGCGGGAGTTCGTCCTCGGCCTGCCGGAGACCTCCCAGGTGACGGACCTCTCGTGCCTGCCCTCCGCGCTGTACGGCTGGCTGGTCTCCGAGCGCCGCGCCGGGGAGCCGCCGTCCGTGTTGCGGCTACGGCTCGGAGCCGTCGAGGGTCGCGTCGAGGTCACCCCCGTCCGGCCGTGAGTCAGGAGTCCGCCGGGGCCGGAGGGGGCAGGCGTCCGCCCAGCTCGTCGGCCTTCGCCGTCTTCCCCAGGTCGAGGTAGACGGCGATCGCCCGGCGCAGGTGCTCCTCCGAGCCCCGCTCGTCTCCCAGGTCGGCGGTGAGGCCGGCCAGGATCTCCCAGGCCCTGGCCTCCTTGAGGGGGACGCCCCTGGCCCGCATGGTGCGCGCCGCCTCCGTCACCCTCCCCACGATCTCCTGCGGCCTGCCGAGCATCCGGTGGACGAGTCCCAGCTCGATGTCGATCTTCGCCTGGCTGGTCTCGTCCTCGGTCCCGATCAGCCCCCTGGCCCGCTCGAACGCCTCGAACGCCTCCCGGGGGCGGCCCGCCGCGGTGTGGGTCAGGCCGAGATGGTAGGACTGCAGCCCCGCGCCCCGGGTCCTGCCCAGCGCTTCGTTGACGGCCAGGGCCTCGGTGAAGTGCCCGATCGCGGCGTCGAAGGCCCCTCGGGCCAGCTCGACCTGGCCGAGTGACTCAAGCACCGCCGCCTCAAGCCGCCGGTCGCCGGACTCCACGGCCAGGGACCTGGCCAGGCGCAGTTCCTCGTCCGCGGGCCCGAGCTCGCCGAGTTCGACGAACGCCCTGGCCGTCTGGTTGCG
The DNA here is from genome assembly GCF_040631445.1 of Streptosporangium sp. NPDC020072. Classification (NCBI taxonomy): domain Bacteria; kingdom Bacillati; phylum Actinomycetota; class Actinomycetes; order Streptosporangiales; family Streptosporangiaceae; genus Streptosporangium; species Streptosporangium sp. NPDC020072. Next base: position 200,179 of record NZ_JBEYAB010000011.1, read on the forward strand.
CATGCGGGCCTCCGCGGCCCGGTTCCCGAGGCGGCCCGCGGCCAGGGTGCCCAGCCTGCCCGCCTCGATCCAGTCGGCGTAGTGCTTGCGGCTGTGGTGCAGCACCCACAGCGCCTCGACCGTCTGCCAGACGACGTCGTCCCATCCGGCCCGCTCCGCGAGGCGGAGGACGGCGAGCATGTTGCCGCGCTCACCGTCCAGCCAGTCCAGGGCCTGCCGCGCCGAGGAGAACGTCACCTCGGGCTCGACCGGCTCGGGGGCGGGGGCCAGACGCAGCCGGGACCTCGTGACCGCCCGGTCGGCCGCCATGGCGCACGCCCGGTACCAGCGGGCCATCCGGCCGAGCGCCGCCTCCCGCTCCCCGGGGGCCTCCTCCCGCTCGGCGAGCCGGGCCGCGTGCAGCCTGACCAGGTCGTGGAACCGGTAACGCTCCTGCGCGGTCTCCTCAAGGAGATTGGCCTCAAGGAGCAGTTCCAGCGACTCCTCCGTCTCCCGCTCCCCCGTTCCCGCCACGACCTGCACGGCCTGGACCGAGAGGTCGGCGACCGGGACCGCGCCAAGCAGCCGGTAGAGCCGTCCCGCCCCGGGCGGCAGCGCCCGGCACGCCGTCTCGAACACCGCCTCCACGATCGTCTTCCCCCCGACCGCCAGGCGTTCCAGCCTGCGGCGCTCGTCGGTCAGCTCCGTCACCAGCCTGGCGATCGGCCGTCCGCGCCGCTGCGCCAGGCGGGCGGCGGCCACCCGCAGCGCGACCGGCAGCCCTCCGCACAGCCGCGCCAGCTCCCCGGCGGCCTGCGGTTCCGCGTGGACGCGCTCCTCCCCGAGCACGCCCGCGAGCAGCCGTACCCCCTGCTCCTCGTCGAGTGGTGCGAGCGGGACCGGGACCGCGCCGGTGACGACCAGTTCGCCGAGTCTGCTGTGGCTGGTCACCACGACGACGCCGCTCCCGGACGCCGGAAGCACCGGCGTCACCTGGGCGGCGTGTTCGACGTCGTCGAGCAGGATGAGAAGCCGCAGGTCAGCGGTCCTGGAGCGGAACAGGGCCGCCCGCTCGGACGGGTCGGCGGGGATGCCCGCCTCGCGGACGCCCAGGGCCCGCAGGAAACCGCCGAGCACGTCGCTCACCGCGACCCCGCCCCCGTGACGCAGGTCGCCCAGGCTGGCGTAGAGCTGACCGTCGGTGAACCGCTCACGCACCCGGTGCGCCCAGCGGCGGCTCAGCGCGCTCTTGCCCACCCCGCCGAGGCCGTTCACGACGGCCACCAGGGGCGCGGAACCGTCACCGCCCTCGGCGAGGAGCCGGTCCAGCTCGTCCAGTTCCCTGACCCTGTTGACGAAGTCGCGCGGTTCGGGAGGCAGCTGCCGGGGAATCTCGGCGACGGGCGGCTCCTGGGCCGCGAACGTGAGGTGCTGGATGACTCCGGCCTGCACGACGTTGCCCCCGACCTGGCCGGAAAGCTCGTTGCGCGTCCCGCTCGCCCCTGACCGCTCGTCATCGGATTCGATCACCATGCTCAAGCAACCGCCTCAGGTCTGGTCACACTTCGGACGGCGGCCCGCCACCGGGAACACGCCTGGGGTAAATGATCGCAACCACGACGCCACTTCACGAGTGGCTCAGGGCCTCGAAGCCTGCCGTGCGTCTCCCGCTTCTCGAAGACCGGCCCGGTCCGCCGGAATCCGGCGGTGAACGTCTCTGCACATGTTCCGCATCGCCACGTGGAAGACCTCGGCCTGGTGGGCGCCGATGAACGTGGTGTGCCCGAACACCTCCAGGGCCACGAGACCGTGCATGCGCCCCCACGCGTCCAGGAAGAGGGACACCGCGGGGGGCGGCAGGGCTCCGAGGCCGTCCGGGGGCAGGTGTTCCAGGTGCGCCCTGAACGAAGGTGAGAGTTCCGGGGTGTCGGCCGCGGCCAGTTGCTCCGTGGAGAACTCACCGAACAGTTCACGCATGAATATGGCGCTCATCCGACGGACGGCCTGGGTGGTCGGCCCCTCGGCAGGCGCCTCGTAGTGCCGCAGCGGCGTTCCGTAGATGAGCTGGAACCGCTCGGGATTGACCATGGCCCAGCGCCGGTAGCCCTCGGCGGCCAGCACCGCACGCGGCACCGTCGTCCTGTCCGGGGCGGCGTCGACGGCACCCTGCACGGCGTCGGCGAGGTCGTCGTACGCCTTGGCGATGAGTGTCGTGACGAGGTGGTCCCGGCTCGGGAAGTAGTGGTAGAGCGCCTGCACGGTCATTCCGAGACTTCGGGCGACCGCTCGCAGGGACATCGCGGCGGGCCCGTGTTCGGTGAGGTGGCGCTCGGCGGCGGTCACGATCTCCTGGACGGCGACGGCCCGGCGCCGCCGGCGCAGTGGCGGTACGTCGGTAGCCGCTTCGTCGGATGTCATGCGGTGACCGTACGGCATCCCCTCCACGGCTCCAAGGAAACCGCGCCCCGTTCGGAAAATCTAACACTGCCAAATTCTCTTTCCGCTCACTAGCGTGATGAACGCCCACGGGAAACGGCCCAGCCCACAGGAGGGGTGGTGACCGGCACCGACCCGGGACGCCGGGATCCGCCGCCCCTGCGGTGCCGGACATGTGGTGGAGCGCTCCGCCGAAGAGGCATCCGGGCGGCGGCGCCGTCCTCAACGCGATATCCGTCCGGCCGGACCCGAACCCCGTCGGCAGGCCCACTCGTCCACCGGTATTGGAGTACCCCTATGACCGCCTCGCCCGCCCCCAGGACCAGCCGCCGCCGGTGGTGGGCACTGTGGGGGCTGATGGCCGTGTCCGCGATCGGCATCACCGCCTACGCGGTGCCCCCTTACCTGTCGGGGAACCCGGCCGACAGCAGCGTGCCGATCGACCCGAACGTGGCACTGCACTACCTGTCCCTCGCCGTGCACGCCGTTCCCGGCGGTCTTGCTCTGATCATCGGCCCCCTGCAGTTCATGACCTGGCCGCGCGTCCGCAGGCCCGGGCTGCACCGGGTGATGGGCCGGGTCTACATGATCTCCGTCCTGATCGCCTCCGGCGCGGCGGCGTTCGCCGCGACGTTCTCACTCAGCGGCTTCTCGATCCAGGTCGCGTTCTACCTGCTCGTCGTGGCCTGGCTGTACACGCTGGCCGAGGCGTACCGGAGCATTCGCCGCGGCGACGTACAGCTGCATCGGATCTGGATGATCCGTAACTACGCCCTGACCTTCGCCGCCGTCTCCCTGCGCGTCTATCTGGCCGTCGGCCTGCAGCTGAAGCAGTCGTTCGTCTCGTTGCCGTTCGACGAGATCTACGACGCCAGTGGCTGGGCGTCCATCCTGGTCAACGTGGTCGTGGCCGAGTACTTCATCATCCAGCGCACACTGGCGTCGCCGGCCCGCCGAGCAGCGTCGGCAGGCCTCCCCGACCGCGACCCGCTGCGGCGGTGAACAGGGCGGTCCGGGGCGCATAAGGTACATCGTGACCTCCATCCTGCTCGTCGAGGACGACGACGTGATCCGCAGAGGCGTCTCGATGGCCCTTGAGCGGTACGGCTACCGCATGGCCACCGCCTCGGACGGCCTGGGCGGCCTGGAGTCCTTCCTGGCCGGTGACCACGACCTGCTGGTGCTCGACGTGATGCTCCCCGGGCTCGACGGCATCGGCCTGTGCCGCAGGGTCAGGGAGACCAGCCAGGTGCCGATCCTGATGATGTCGGCGCGCGGCGACTCCCCCGACGTGGTCTCCGGGCTGGAGGCCGGGGCCGACGACTACGTGGTCAAACCGGTCGACATCCCGGTGCTGGTGGCCAGGATCAGATCGCTGCTGCGCCGTACCACCGCCCCGGTCTCCCAGCCCGGCGTGCTGAGGTTCGGCGAGCTGACCGTCGATCCGGCCGCCCTTGAGGTACGGCTCGGCGGGCGGCCTGTGGCGCTGGCGCCGACCGAGTTGCGGCTGCTGCTGGAGTTCGCGGCCAATCCGGGGATCGTGCTCGAACGCGCCACCCTGCTGCGCGACGTGTGGGACTACGGCTGGGACGGCGACAGCCGGGTCGTCGACCTGTGCGTGCAGCGGCTGCGCAAGAAGATCGGCGCTGACCGGATCGAGACCGTGCGCGGGTTCGGTTACAAGCTGCGCAAGGCATGAAGCCCTCGCTGCGCTGGAAGGTGGCGGCGCTGATCACGCTGGCCTGCTGCGCGGTGACCGCCGTGGTCGGGGTGCTGGTCCACCGGACGACCTTCGACCGCACGATGGGGCAGGCCAAGGAGCGGGCGGTGGAGTCGGTCCACAAGGCCGTCGAGGGTTACCGTGCGAACGCTCCCGCCGAGGATCCCGCCGCCTGGATCGGGCGGATCGGGCGGCTCGGCGAGCTGCCCGACTCCCTGCGGGCTCTGCTGACCGGCGACGAGGCCGCCGCCTGGTACGACGACGGCAGGCCGACGCGGCCGTGGATGTGGGCCGCGCAGCGGATCGACGGGGATCTGGTGGCCTTCTCCCGGCTGGAGATGGGCTCGGAGAGGGTGAGGTTGCACGCCCTGGACCGCGCCATGGTCCAGGCCGCGCTGATCGCGCTCGCGGTCGTGGTCCCGGTCTCGGTCGGCCTGGCCGAGCTGACCAACCGGCGGCTGAGGCGGGTCGCCGCCACCGCCCGCAGGATCGCCGACGGCGACCTGAACGCCCGTGTCGCCGCCCCGGGGCGCGGGCTCGGGCGTGACGAGATCGCCGACATCTCCGTGGCCGTCGACTCCATGGCGGCGAGTCTGCAGTACCGGCTGCTGGCCGAGCAGCGCTTCACCGCCGACGTCGCCCACGACCTGCGCACCCCGCTGATGGGTCTGGTCACCGTGGCCGGGCTGCTCGACGAGGGGGAGGCGGCCGACCTGGTGCGTGACCGGGTCGGGGTGCTGCGCTCGCTGGTCGAGGACCTGCTGGAGGTCTCCAGGCTGGACGCGGGCGCCGAGGTCGCCGAGCGGGTCCGGGTGCCGCTGGCCGAGCTGGCGCGACGGTCGGCGGCCCGCGTCGGGGTCGAGGTGGCGGTGACCGTCTCGGGGGATCCGGTGGCCGAGACCGACCCGCGCCGCCTGGACCGCATCCTGGCCAACCTCGTCCTCAACGCCCACCGTCACGGCGGCCCGCCGGTCGAGATCACCGTCGGGGACAACGTGGTCGAGGTCCGCGACCACGGGCCGGGTTTCCCGCCCGAGCTCCTGGCCGACGGGCCGAAGCGCTTTCGCACCGGTGCCGCAGAACGCGGCCGGGGCCACGGTCTGGGGCTCACGATCGCGCTCGGCCAGGCACACGTCATCGGCGCCGGCCTGACCCTGGCCAATGCCCCCGAGGGCGGCGCCGTCGCCACCCTCAGGCTCCCTGCCTGATACACGGCTGATACACGATTAAGCCACGGTGAAGACACGACGGCGACGGGCCGGAGACATCAGCGGCACACCGTTTCACGTATGCGATATGTCCTGGCTTATCTCCTGGCGTTCGTCCTGCTGAGCGGCTGCGGCGCCGTACCGGCCGTCTCCGGAGCCACGGTGCCCGGCGTGCCGCTGCCGTGGCCCGCCGAGGGGCAGGCCACGGTCGAGGTCGAGGGGGTGGGCAACCTGGGTCTCAGCGGCGGGCGGCGGCCGGTGCCCATCGCCAGCGTGACGAAGGTGATGACCGCCTACGTGATCCTGCGCCGCCACCCGCTGCGGCCCGGCGAGAACGGCCCGCTGGTCACGGTCGACCACACCGCCGCCAACGAGTCCTACCTGCCACAGGAGTCGACCGTCCCGCTGCGGGAGGGCCGCAGGGTACGGCTGCGCCGCATGCTTGAGCTGATGCTGGTGCCCTCGGGCAACAACGTGGCCCGTCTCCTGGCCCGCTGGGACTCCGGCTCCCAGGAGCGCTTCGTCGCGCGGATGAACGCCGAGGCCCGCCGCCTGGGCATGAAGGCCACCACGTACACCGGCGCCAGCGGCAACGAGGACAGCACCGTCAGCACCGCCTCCGACCAGCTCAGGCTGGCCAGGCAGGCGATGCGCGACCCGGTCTTCCGTGAGGTGGTCTCACGGGCCGAGACCGTCGTCCCCGGGGACGCGCTCAGGCTGGCCAACACGAACACGCTGCTGAACAGGCACGGCGTCATCGGCGTCAAGACCGGCTCTGGCACCGCCGCAGGAGGCAACCTGGTCTGGGCCTCGCGGGTGCGGGGACGCCTGGTGCTCGGGGTGATCCTCTCCCAGGCCGCGGGCACCAACCCGGTGGCCGCAAAGGCCGCGGCGCTCGACGTGGGCGGGCGGATGAGCGAGGCGGTCGAGCGGTGGCTGACCGGCCCGGACTCCCCGCTGCCCGCCCGGTGAGAACCGGGCCGGTCAGTGCCGCCCGAGCCGTGCGCAGACCGTCTCCAGCACACCGAGCGCGGCGGTGAGGGCCGGCCGCCGCCCGGTCGCGGTCCGCCACACGCCGTAGACGCGGCGCAGCGGGGCCGAGCTGACGGGCAGCGCGCGGACGGTCGCGGGCAGCGGCCCCCGGCCCATCCTGGGGACCAGGGCCACGCCGAGACCCGCGCCGACCATCTCGATCTGGCTGGCGTACTCGCTGACCATGTGGGTGAAGCGGGCCGTACCCGGCGCGTCGCGGTAGGCGTTGAGCAGGAAGTCGTGGGCCACGGACCCCGGCTCGTAGAGCCAGCTCTCCTCCCGCAGGTCGTCGAACTCGACCGAGGTCCGGCGGGCCAGCGGGTGGGTGTGGGAGACGAGCACGTCGGAGACGTCGTCGCCCAGGTGGCGGGAGTGCAGCCCCTCGGGCAGTTCGAGTGGCATCGCGGCCCAGTCGTGGGCCACGGCGAGATCGACGGTGCCCTTGGCCACGAGTTCCACCGCCCGGTGGGAGTCGACCTCGACGAGCTGCGGTTCCAGCGACGGCCAGGTCTGCCCGAGCTCCCGCATCGCCGCCGGGATCACCCCCCGCGCCGCGGTGGGGAAGGCCGCGACGCGCAGCGGGCCGGTGACCGTCTCCGTCTGCGCCTGCAGCTCGGCGTTCATGCTCTCCAGCTCGATCACGATGCGACCGGCGGCCTCGGCGAGGATGCGACCGGCGACCGTCAGGGTCATCCGCCGTCCCTGGCGGTCGATGAGGACCTGGCGCACGTCGCGTTCGAGCCGGGCGATCTGCTGGGAGATGGCCGAGGGGGTGTAGCCGAGGGCGCCCGCGGCGGCGGTCACCGACCCGTGGGTCGCCAGGGCGTCGATGGCGCGGAGGCCGGCGAGGCTCAGGTTGGTCACGGATGTCACCTCGTTCCCGCCGTGGTTCGCGCCATGGTCCGCGGGACGCGACCGGCAGGACACGCCGTCGGCCTACGGCTCGTGCTCGTCCGGCAGCTTACAGCGATGGCCTCCGGGGGGTCGAGCGTCGCCCTCCGCGGGCGGGGCGGGCAGGTGCAGGACCGCGTCCACCTCGACCTTCACCTCGCGCAGCCCCGCGACCACCGTGGTGCGGGCCGGGCGGTGGCCGCCGAAACACTCGGCGTAGGCCGCGTTGAACTCGCCGAAGTACTCGGGCCGCGCCAGGTAGGCGGTGACCTTCACCACGTCCCCGAGGCCGCCGCCCGCCGCGTGGGAGATCTCGGCCAGGTTGCGCAGGGTCAGCAGTGTCTCGGCGCGCACGTCGGCGGGCGTGTAACCGCCGTCCGGCGCGCGTGGTACCTGGCCGGAGACGTACACGAAGTCGCCCGCCCGTACGGCCTGGGCGTAGTGCCCGGCCGGGGAGGGCGCCCGTCCGGTGTGGACGGGTACGGTGCCGTGCGCCGGCGGCGAGGCGGTCCGGTGTTCCTCCCGGGTGATCGCGTCCTTGGACGTCTGGTCGCTCGGCTCCATGGCGGCTCCTCACTGTGGGCGACGTGCCCCGGCCCCGTCCCGAACCCTGCCGGGGCGGACGGCGGCCACGGGAAGAGGTCCCGTCGCCGACCGCAGAGTCTGCCAAAAAGCCCGGAGACCGGACAAGAAACGTTTTCGAAATCGGTGTTTTAACGTCCGCTAAAAAAGCGGGCCGGGCGGCGACCGCGCCGGGGCCCGTTAGCAAAGCTAAAAGAGACGGTGCAGATTCCCGCGCTTGCCCGTTTCCCGGGGGTTCCCGTTCACTTGATTGACCGCGGCGGTTCCGAGACGGCCCACCGGCCACCGCCTCGACACGACGGGACGCGTCGGCGACTTCAACGGAGCGAACCACATGAGAGCGACGGGGCATTCCATGGAACAGAACCCGGAACCGCAGCCGCGATCACAGCCGGGGTCACGGCTGGAGTCACGGCGCCTGCGGGCGACCCACCTGCCGGAACGGGCGCGGCTCATCGGCTCGTCCGTGCGTGAGGCCGATCTCAGCCTGCGGCTGGACGGCGCGGGGCACGGACTGCTCGACACGACCCATTTCGACACCGTGCGCTTCCCGCCGCCGGACTGGGCGCTGGAGACCTTCGCCCTGGCCGCCGGGGACGGTGAACTGGCCTACACCGCCTACCGGGGCGGCGACGGGGTACGGCGGGCCTGCGCCCGTCCCGTCGCGGAACTGCTGGGCGTGGACGTCGATCCCGACCGTCACCTCGTGCTGACCGCCGGGACCCAGAGCGGCCTGTTCACGACGCTCAGCGCGCTGGTCGACGACGGCGACACCGTGGCGCTCGCCGACCCGGAGTACCTGTTCGTCGAGCGGATGCTGCGTTTCCTCGGCGCCAGGGTGGTGCGGGTCGGCATGGTGGACGGTCCCGACGGGCCGCAGCTCGACCTGGACGCGCTCGACGAGGTGGCCGGGAACGGGATCAGGCTGCTGCTGACGTCCAACCCCAACAACCCGACCGGCTCGGTCTACACCGAGGAGACGGTCCGCGGCCTGGCGCGCCTGGCCGTACGGCACGACTTCCTGGTGGTCGTCGACGAGCTGTACTGCAGGCTGGTCTATCCGGACGTCCCCTTCTTCCATCTCGCGGCCCAGCCGGGGATGGCGGAGCGGACGGTGACCATGCTCGGCGGGTCGAAGACCGAGTCGCTCAGCGGTTACCGGATCGGGGTCGTCGTCGCGCCCCCGGAGATCGTGGACGCGATCGAGCAGGTGATGGCGATGACCTGCCTGCGCGCCCCCGCCTACGCCCAGCAGCTGCTCACCCGCTGGCTGGTCGACGACCGGGAGTTCGTGCGGCGCCGGGTCGAGGAGCTGCGCGTGATCCGCGACCTGACCGTCGAGCGGCTGCGTCAGGTCGACGGCCTGGTCGTACGGCCCGGCGCGGGCACGGCCTACCTGTGGCCCGACGTCTCGGCGCTCGGCCTCAGCGACGTGGCGGTGGCCCGTCTCCTGCAGCGGGAGGCGGGGGTCGTGGTGAGTCCCGGCTACCAGTTCGGGCCGTCGGGGGTCGGGCGGTTCCGGGTCTGCTACGCCAGGGACGAGGCTCAGTGGGAGGCCGCCCTCGACCGGATGGTGAAGGCGCTGAATGACACACCTGACCGACATCGCTGACTCAAAACGGACATTACCCGCACAATAGGCTAGCCTTCCCTAATCATGACGTCGGGAGGCGCGGGTGAGCCGGTCGAGGTCGCCGGGACAGGTGGTTCTACGCCGGGCGCTCGGCGGGCGGCGACGCCTGGTCCTGGCCGGGTCCGTGCTGCGCGCCGGGCACCAGGCGGGAGAGGCCACGGTTCCGGTGCTGATCGGCCTGGCCGTGGACCAGGGTGTCGTCGCGGGTGACCTCGGCGCCCTGCTGCGCTGGCTCGCGGTCCTGGCGGTCGTCTATCTCGTGCTGTCCTTCAGCTACCGGTTCGGCGCCCGTGCCTCCGACCGCGCCATGGAGGAGATCGCGCACACCCTGCGCGCCGAGGTCGTCGGCCGGGTCCTGCATCCCGGCGGCGGCGCCGAGTCCGGGCGGCTTCCCGGCGCGCTCGCCGGAATCGCCACCGAGGACGCCAGGCGGGTCGGCGCGCTGGCCAACGCGATCCCCGGTGCCGCCGCCACGTTCACCGGGCTGCTGGCCGGGGCCGCCGTGCTGCTGTGGATCTCGGTCCCGCTCGGCCTGGTCGTGCTGGCAGGCGCCCCGGCGCTGCTGTGGCTCGGTCACCTGCTGAGCAGGCCGCTCGAACGGCGCAGCGCCACCGAGCAGGACCGGGCCGCGCGCGCCTCCGGCGTGGCCGCCGACCTGGTCGCCGGGCTGCGGGTGCTCAAGGGCATCGGCGCGGAACGGGCCGCCCTGGACAGGTACCGCGCGACCAGCCGCGACTCCCTGGCGGCGACGATGCGCGCGGCCAGGGCGGAGGCGCTGCAGAACGGCGTGGTCCTGGCGTTGACCGGCTGCCTCATCGCGGTCGTCGGGCTGTCCGGCGGACGGCTGGCCGTCGACGGGCGGATCAGCCTGGGCGACCTGATCTCCGCGGTCGGGCTCGCGCTGTTCCTGATCGGGCCGTTGCAGTCGCTGGCCCGGGTCAACACCGCCTTCGCCCAGGCCAGGGCCTCTGCCACCAGGATCGCCGAGGTGCTGGCCACGCCGCCCGCCGTCACCCCCGGCGCCGTACGGCTGCCGCGTGACCTCCGGGGCGGTCTCAGCCTGCGCGCGGTCGGGCACGCCGGGCTGCGCGGGATCGACCTGGAGGTCGCGCCCGGCGAACTGCTCGGTGTCGCCGCGACCGACCCGGCGGACGCTCTCGCGTTGCTGCGCTGCCTGGACCGGCGGGCCGACCCGGAGACCGGGACGGTCGAGCTCGACGGGGTCAGCCTGCGCGACCTCGACCCCGGTGACCTGCGCTCCGCCGTCCTGGTCGCCGCGCACGACGCCGACCTGTTCGAGGGCACGCTGCTCGGCAACGTCGGGGCCGTCGCCGAACAGGACGCCGACCTGGGGCGGGTGATGGCCGCGGCCGGAGCCGACGAGGTCGCCCGCGCCCTGCCGTACGGGCAGGAGACGGCGGTCGCCGAGCGCGGCCGGTCGCTCTCCGGCGGGCAGCGGCAGCGGGTCGCCCTGGCCAGGGCGCTGGCCGCCGACCGGCCGGTGCTGGTGGTCCACGACCCGACGACGGCGGTCGACACGGTCACCGAGGCCAGGATCGCCGCCGGGATACGCGAGCTGCGCCGGGGCCGTACCACGATCATGGTCACCACCAGCCCGGCGCTGCTCACGGTCGCCGACCGGGTGGTGCTGCTGGACGGCGGCCGGATCGTGGAGACCGGGCCGCACACCGAGCTCGCCCGCCGCAACGAGACCTACCGCTCGGCGGTGCTGACGTGACCCGGGACCGCGGGAGGGAGCCGGAGACGGCGCCGCCCCCCGAGGGAGCGCTGCCGACGGCCTCCCCGGCGCGGACCCGCGCCCTCGTGTGGGAGCTGCTGCGGCCGCGCCGCGGGCTCGCCACCGCCGGGTTCGCCGTGATGGTCGGCGCGACCGCGTTCGGGCTGCTCCCCCAGCCACTCCTCGGGCACATCGTCGACCTGGTCGCCGAGGGCCGTCCCGCCACGGAGCTGACCGGTCCCGCCGTGCTGCTGGTGCTCGTCGCGCTCCTGCAGGGCGGCGCGACGGCGCTGGGGCTGACGCTGGTCTCGCGGCTCGGCGAGACCATGCTGGCCGCGCTGCGGGAGCGGTTCGTCGAGCGCGCGCTGCTGCTGCCGCAGGAGCGGGTCGAACGGGCGGGCTCCGGCGACCTGACGGCCCGGGTCACCGGTGACGTGTCCCGGGTGGCCGAGTCGGTGCGCAACGCCCTGCCCGAACTGGCCCGCTCCCTGCTGGCCATCGTGCTGACGCTCGGCGCCATGGCGCTGCTCGACTGGCGCTTCCTGGTCGCCGCGCTGCTCGCGGTGCCGGTCCAGGCGCACACCGCCCGCTGGTACGTGCGCAACGCGGTGCCGCTCTACGCCCGCCAGCGCGTCGCGGCCGGGGCGATACAGCAGCGCCTGCTCGACACGATCGGCGGCGCGGAGACCGTACGTGCCTTCCGGATGGAGGAGGAGCACGCCGGGCGGGTCGCGAACGCCTCGCGGGCGGCGATCGAGCTGACGATGCGCGGGGTCAGGCTCGTGGTGGGCTTCTACAGCCGGCTGCACATCGCCGAGTACATCGGGCTGGCCGCGGTACTGTTCGCCGGGTTCCTCCTGGTTCAGGATGGCTCGGCGTCCATCGGCACCGCGACCGCCGCCGCGCTGTACTTCCACAGTCTGTTCGGCCCGATCAACAACGCGCTCGTGCTGCTCGACGACGCGCAGTCGGCCCTGGCCGGGCTGGCGCGTCTGGCGGGGGTCGCCACGCTTCCCCCGGAACCCGAGACGGAGCCGGAGGCCGGGCGGGAACCGGGCCCGGAGCAGCGGACGGTCACCGTGGCCGACGCCGGGCACGCCTACGAGGCGGGACGACCGGTGCTGCGCGGGGTGGACCTCGTCCTGCGCCCCGGTGAGCAGGTCGCCCTGGTCGGCGCGAGCGGGGCCGGCAAGTCGACGCTCGCCAGGATCGTCGCGGGCGTCCAGCGCCCCTCGTCCGGGACCGTACGGCTGCCCGCCGCCCGGCCGGGCGCGCGGCGCGCGGTGGTGCTGGTCACGCAGGAGTCGCACGTGTTCGCCGGGCCGCTGGCCGAGGACCTGCGGCTGGCCAGTCCGGAGGCGGACGAGGAGGAGCTGTGCTCCGCGCTCGCCCTGGTCGGCGCGCTGGAGTGGGCGCGCGCACTGCCCGACGGGCTTGACACGGTCGTCGGCGAGGCCGGGCACCGGCTCACCGCCGCCCAGGTGCAGCAGCTCGCGCTGGCCCGGCTGGTACTGGCCGACCCGGAGGTCGCGGTGCTCGACGAGGCGACGGCCGAGGCGGGCAGCGCGGGCGCCCGCGCGCTCGAACGGGCCGCCGCCCGCGCCGCCGAGGGCCGTACCGCCCTGGTGGTAGCGCACCGGCTGACCCAGGCCGCGACGGCGGACCGGATCGTCGTCATGGAGGACGGGCGCGTGGCGGAGAGCGGCACGCACGAGGAGTTGCTGGCCGTGGGAGGGCGCTACGCCGCCCTGTGGGAGGCCTGGTCCGACACCCGCGCCACGGCGGAGTGATCACCTGTCACCGTTCCCCCACCCCCGGTGACAGAGTGACGGAAGGTGCTTATAAGGTAAGGCTTACCTAAATCTCCCTCCGTCATTTGGAGATCGCATGCTCACCGCCGTACGGTCGCGATCCAGGACCGCACTGGCCGCGCTGGTCACCCTGACCGCCCTCGCGCTCGCCGGGTGCTCCGCCTCCCCCGCCGAACCCGGGGCGCAGTCCTCTCCGGGCCAGGCCGCCTCCCCCGCCGTGCCCTCCGGCGACGCCTTCCCCGTCACCATCCCCAGCGCGCTCGGCGACGCCGTGATCACCAAGAGGCCGGAGCGCGTGGTCACCTGGGGCTGGTCGAGCCAGGACGCCGTGCTCGCCCTCGGCGTGGTCCCGGTCGCGATGCCCAGGAACACCTACGGCGGGGACGCCGACGGCGTGTTCCCCTGGGACGCGGACAAGATCAAGGAGCTGGGCGGTGCCACCCCGGTCCTGCTCAGCTCCGACAGCGGTGAGGTGCCGTTCGAGGAGATCGTCGAAGTCCGCCCCGACGTCATCCTCGCCCCCTACTCGGGCATCACCAAGGAGGAGTTCGCCAAGCTCAGCAGGATCGCCCCGGTCGTCGCCTACCCGGAGAAGCCCTGGGCGCTGCCCTGGCAGGACCAGGTCGAGATCATCGGCAAGGCCCTCGGCCGCAGCGCCGAGGCCACGGCCCTGAAGGAGAGGACCGCCGCCTACGTCGCCTCCCTCGCCGCGGCCAACCCGGTCCTGAAGGGCAGGTCCTTCCTGTACGGCGCCGCCAACGAGGCCGACCAGCTCAACGTCTACCGGGCCAGCGACCCCCGGGTGGCGCTGCTCGGCGACCTCGGCATGACCGTGAGCCCCAGCGTCGCCGCGCTCGACGCCGACCCCAAGGCGGGCTCCTACTTCTACAACGTCAGCTACGAGAACGTCGGCAAGATCGAGGCCGACGTCCTGGTGATGTACTTCGGCTCCCAGAAGGAGGCCGACAAGTTCGTCGCCGACCCGGTCATCTCGGCCATGCCCAACGTCAGGGACAAGCGCTTCGCGCCCATCGTGGGTGAGTCGTTCGTGATGGCCAGCAGCGCACCGACGGTGCTGTCCATCCCGTGGATGCTCGACCGGTACGTCCCGCAGCTCGCCGCCGCCGCCGCGAAGGCCGGCGCGTAGCCCTCTGGAGATCCGTACGTGCCCGTCCTGTCCGCGCCCCGGGACGCCCGGGGACCCGCGGTCCCTGCCGGTCCCGCGTCCCGGCGCCGGACCGGCCCCCTGGTCGCCGGTCTGCTCCTGCTCGCCGTCGCGCTGGTCGCGGTGTGCGCGTTCAGCCTCGCCGTCGGCGCCAACGCCCTGCCGCCGCGCACGGTGTGGCAGGCGCTCACCCACTACGACCCGGCGGACCCGCACCACCTGGTGATCGTCGAGAAGCGGCTGCCCCGGACCCTCGTCGGGGTGGTGGCCGGGCTGGGCCTGGCCGTGGCCGGGGTGGTCGTCCAGGGGCTGACCCGCAACCCGATGGCCGACCCCGGCCTGCTCGGCGTCAGTTCCGGCGCCTCCCTGGCCGTCGTCGTCGCCGTCAGCGTCCTCGGCGTCCAGGACGGCGGCAGGATCTGGTTCGCCTTCGCCGGGGCCGCGGTGGTGACCGCCTTCGTGTACGGCGTCGCCGGGGCCGGAGGACGCGGCGGTGCCGGCCCGGTCACCCTGGTGCTCGCCGGGGCCGCGGTCACCGCGGCGCTCACCTCGCTGGTCACCGCGGTGCTGCTCACCGACCGCTCCGCCCTCGACCAGATGCGCTTCTGGCAGGTCGGCGCGCTGGCCGCCCGGGGGTTCCCGGTGTTGTGGCAGACACTGCCCGGCGTCGCCGCCGGGCTCGTCCTCGCCGTCGCGGTCAGCAGGCCGCTCAACGGCCTGGCCCTGGGCGAGGACACCGCCCGTGGCCTGGGCCAGCGGGTCGGGCTCACCCGGGCGCTCGCCACGCTGACGGTGGTGCTGCTGTGCGGCTCGGCCACCGCCGCCGCCGGGCCCGTCGCCTTCGCCGGGCTGATCGTCGCGCACACCTCACGCAGGCTCGCGGGACCCGACCACCGCTGGATGGTCCCGTACGCGGCGCTCTCCGGCCCGATCCTGCTCATCGGCTGCGACGTGCTGGGCCGGATCGTCGCGCGGCCCGGCGAGCTCCAGGTGGGCGTGGTGGTCGCGGCGGTCGGCGCCCCGCTGCTCATCGCCCTGGTACGGCCGCGCGGGAGGGGACGCCGATGACCGTCACCGGATCACCGACCGGCAGGCTGCGCAGGCGGGCCCGGCTGCGCGAGGCCTGGGTCACCGCCGTGCTCGCGGCCGGGATCGCCGCACTGGCCGTGTGCGGGCTCGCGCTCGGCAAGGCGTCGGTCAGCCCGCAGGAGGTCCTCGGCGCCGTCCTCGGCCGCGCGGACCCGATGACCGGGTTCGTCATCATGGAACTGCGCATGCCGCGCATGCTCACCGCGCTGCTGGCCGGGGCGTGCCTGGGCCTGTCCGGCGCGCTGCTCCAGTCGATCCTGCGCAACCCCCTGGCCAGCCCGGACGTCATCGGTGTCACGCAGAGCGCGGGTGCGGCCGGGATTCTCGGGCTCATCGCCTTCGGGCTGAGCGGCCTGTCGCTGACCGGTGTCGTGCTCGGCGGCGCCCTGGTCGCGACCGCCGCCGTCTACCTGCTGTCCTGGCGGCGCGCCGGTCACCGCCTCGTCATCGTCGGCATCGGCGTCTCCGCCCTGTGCACGGCCGTCGTCTCGTACGTGCTCACCAGCGGCGACGTGCGCGACACCCAGGAGGCGCTGGTGTGGATCAACGGCAGCCTGGGCAGGGCGGGCTGGGACACCTCGCTGACGCTGGCGGCCTGCGGGGTGGTGCTGGTGCCCGCCGCGCTGGCCGCGGGGCGCGGGCTGCCCGTCCTCGAACTGGGCGACGACCCGGCGACGGCGCTCGGCGAGCGGGTCGGGCGCGTCCGGACGCTGGTGCTCGGGCTCGCCGCCGCCCTGGCCGCCACGGCCGTCGCCGTCGTGGGGCCGGTGCCGTTCGTCGCGCTGGTCAGCGCCCCGGTGGCGCGCCGCGTCGTCCGGACGGGCTCCGTCGCCCTGCTGCCGTCCGCGTTGGCCGGGGCCGCGCTGCTGCTCGCCTCCGACCTGGTCGCCCAGTTCGCGGTGCCCGGCGTGCCGCTGCCCGCGGGTGTCGTGACCGGTGTCGTCGGGGCGCCGTACCTGCTGTGGCTGCTGGTCAGACGCCGCTAGAGCAGGTATCGCACCCACAGGTACGGCGTGGCCACGGCGACGGTGACGAGCGTGACGACGAGGCCGTACCTCGTGAAACCCCAGAAGCTGATCGGGGTGCCGTTGCGGGCGGCGATGCCGAGCACGACGACGTTGGCCGCGGCGCCGACGGCGGTGGCGTTGCCCCCCAGGTCGGCGCCGAGCGCGAGCGCCCACCACAGCACCCTGGCGTGCTCGCCGCCTCCGGCCGCGTTCACCAGGTCGGCCACGATGGGGCTCATCGTGGCCACGTACGGGATGTTGTCGACGATCGCCGAGATCCCGGCCGACCCCCACAGCAGGCCCGTGGCGGCCACCCCGAGCCGCCCCTGGGTCGCCTCGACGGCGGCGCGGGAGACCTGTTCGATGACGCCGGTCTCGACCAGCGCTCCGACCATGACGAACAGCCCGGCGAAGAAGGTCAGGGTCGGCCACTCCACCTCGGAGATGGCCTCCTCCGCGGTGACCCTGGTCGCGGCCACCAGGAAACCCGCCCCCAGGATCGCCACGACGGACGGCTCGTAGTGCAGGACGGGGTGGAGCACGAAGGCCACCAGGACCAGGGCAAGCACGACCAGGCTCTGCCACAGCAGCCTGCGGTCGGTGATCGCCTCACGTTCGTCGAGTGCCATCACGTCGGCCGCCCGCGCCGGGTCGTGCGCGAACGCCCCGCGGAACAGGAACCGGCACAGCACCACGAAGACCACCATCAGCAGCACGATCAGCGGCGCCAGGTGGACCAGGAAGTCGTTGAAGGTCAGGCCGCCCCGGCTGGCGATGATGATGTTGGGCGGGTCGCCGACCAGGGTGGCGGTGCCGCCGATGTTCGAGGCCATCGCCTCGGCGATCAGGAACGGCGCCACCGGTACGGCCAGCCGTTCGCACACCAGGAACGTCACCGGGGCGATGAGCAACACGGTGGTGACGTTGTCCAGCAGGGCGGAGGCCAAGGCGGTGATGACGACCAGCAGCACCATCAGCCGGTACGGCCTGCCCCTGGCCCGTTTGGCGGCCCAGATCGCGAGGTACTCGAAGACGCCGGTCTGCTTGAGCACTCCGACGATGACCATCATGCCCAGCAGCAGGAAGACGACGTTCCAGTCGACGCCGGTGTGCTGGGAGAAGAACGCGGCCTCGGCGTCGGTCGCGTGGATCAGCAGCATGATCCCGGCACCGCCGAGGGCGGCGGCGACCCGGTGCACCCGTTCGGTGGCGATCAGCGCGTAGGCGCCCAGGAAGACCGCGACCGAAAGCCAGGCGAGGGCGCTCACGCGGCCAGGACCCGGTCGAGCAGCGTCCGCAGGGTGACCGCGCCCACCAGGCGGCCGTCGTCGACGACCGCGGCCAGCGGGCTGTGGGTGCGCGCCATGAGGGCGGCGACCTCAAGCACCGTCGCGTCCGGGTCGGTGACCGGCAGTTCCCTGCGTTCGCGGGGCATCGCCTCACGTACCGTCCGTCCGGCGACCGCCCGCAGGAAGCCGTCGGCGTGCGCCTCGTCGACCACCCGGGCCAGCGCCGGGTCGTCCTGGCAGTAGCCGGGCACGGCCAGGCGCAGCACCTGCGTGCCGGGCAGGATGCTGATGGGCAGGCCGTCGCCGTCGACGACGATCAGGCCGGGCAGTCCCTGGTCGGCCAGCAGCCGGGCCGCCTCGGCGACCGGGGTCTCAAGGGTGACCGTGGGAAAGGCGGTCAGCAGGTCGCGTGCGCGCATCGGAGAGTCCTCCTCGCCGCGGCGACCCGCGGCACTGGTTCCGGTGACGTGGGTCCTCCGCCGGGCGGGCGGTGGTTCCCCGGGCGGGTCAGGAGCCCGGCGGGCGGGGACGGAGACATCGGCGAGCACCTTCCAGGCCATACGGCATGACAGCGCCGACCAGGCTTCCCGGCTCACCGGGGACGACTTTATCAGTGCCCTGTTCTCACCCACGGGACAGGAACGAACCCTGATTGAGCAATCTTGCCAGCTGATCGTGATGCTCTCTCGGCACCATGAGCAGCAGGTGTTCTGTTCCACGATTCCTGGAGGCCAGCCCTGCACTCCCCGGCGCCGGAGATCCATCGCAGATCACAGGCGGTACTCAAGATCCTTCCGTTCGCGGTGATGGGCGCCGTCGGCCTGACCGACATGCTCGCCGGTCCGAGGCTCGGCTTCCTGCCTCTGCTGACCCTCGGGCCGACCTTCGCCTCGGTGTCCGGCGGCGTAAGGCGCACCGTACTCGTCGGCGCGCTGGCACTGGCCATCTGCCTGCCGCTCTCGGCCTACAGCGGCGTGCTGTTCAACCGGCAGAACAACCTCACGATCGCGACGATCACCGCGGTGACCGGTGCCAGCATGCTGGCCGCCCACCTGCGCATCCGCCGCGAGCGCGAACTGGCCAACGTGCGGATGGTCGCCGAGACGGCCCAGCACGTGCTGTTGCGCCCGGTGCCGCGCCGGGCGGGCGACCTGCGCATCGCGCTGTCCTACACCTCGGCCGCGGCCGAGGCCCGCATCGGCGGGGACCTCTACGAGGTCGTCACCACACCGCAGGGGGTGCGCCTGCTCATCGGCGACGTGCAGGGCAAGGGGCTGCAGGCGGTCGAGACCGCCGCCTGGACGCTCGGCGCGTTCCGCGAGGCGGCCTACGACGAACCCGACCTGCCGGGCATCGGCGACCGGCTCGAAAACAGCCTCGCCCGTCACCTGGGAGGCGAGAGGTTCGTCACCGCCATCCTCGCCCAGGTGCACGAGGAGGAGATCTCCCTGCTGAACTTCGGCCACCCGCCGCCCCTGATCATGCGCAGCGACGGCCGGATCCTGCTGGCCGAGCCGGAGGAGGAGATCCCCCCGCTCGGCCTCGTCTCCCTCGGGCCCGCCGTCCCCGCCCCCTACCGGGTGCCGTTCGGGACCGGCGACCAGATCCTGCTGTACACCGACGGCGTCATCGAGGCCCGTGACGCCTCCGGCGCCTTCTACCCCCTCCTCGACCGCGCGGGGGTGCTCGGCGGCTCCGACCCCCAGGCCGCGCTTGAGGAACTGCGTGCCGACCTGCTCGACCACGTCGGCGGGCCGTTGCAGGACGACGCGGCGATGCTGCTGCTGCGCCGCCATTCCCGCCCTCCGGCGAGGGACGGCGCCGGGATCACCAGGTGACCGGGATGCGGTCGACCCCTCCGGTGAGCGAGTCGCTCTGCTCGGTCAGCTCCTCAGGCGGCACGGTCAGGGCGAGCGTGGGGAAGCGGCGGAACAGGCCGCCGATCATCTCGCGCATCTCGATCCTGGCCAGGCTCGCCCCGATGCAGTAGTGGATCGCGTAGCCGAACCCGAGGTGCTGGCTGCCGGGGGCGCGCCCGATGTCGAAGCGGTTGGGGTCGGTGAAGGCCCGCTCGTCCCGGTTGGCCGCCGTCATGGCGATGATCACCGCGTCGCCGCGCTCGATCGTCACACCGCCGATCGTCACGTCCTCGTGCGCGTAGCGGGGCAGGCCGTGGTTGCTCGGGGCCGCGATCCGCAGGATCTCCTCGACCGCCCTGTCGATCATCTCCGGGGTGGCGACCAGGGCGTCGCGCTGCTCCGGGTTGGACAGCAGCAGGAGCACGCCGTAGTCGATCTGGTTGATGGTCGTCTCGTGGCCCGCGAACAGCAGCCCGGCGGAGAGCATGGCGACCTCCTCGTCCGACACGTCCGCCCTGGCCAGGTCGGAGAAGACGTCCTCGCCGGGATTCTCCCGCTTGTCGATGACGATCTTCCTGGTGTACTCGCCCAGCGCGTCCATCGCGTCCTGGGCCCGGCGCGGGTCGCTCAGGTTGCCCACCGTCTCGGCCAGCTTCCTGAAGTAGCCGCGGTCGGCGTACGGCACGCCGAGCAGCTCGCAGATCACCAGCACGGGAAGCGGGAGGGAGATGCGCTCCCGCAGGTCGGCCGGGGGGCCGTGCTCGGCCATGTCGTCGAGGAGCGTGTCGACGAACTCCCTGATGCGCGGCGTGAGGGCGCTCATCCTGCGGGCGGAGAAGGCGGGGGCGAACAGGCGGCGCATCCGCTCGTGCTTGACCTTCTCGACCTCGATGGTGTCGCTGCGCGGGCCGCCCAGCAGCACCGAGTTGGAGATCCTGGACACCCGCTCCGGGGTGGGGGTCGAGCGGCCCAGGCGTCGCTCGGCGAAGGCCTCCCTGGCCTCCTCGTAGCCGGTCACCAGCCAGGCGACGTCGCCCGCCTGGGTACGCACCCTGGCCACCGGTTCGTCGTTGAGCAACGCGTGGTAGGTCTGCGGCAGGTCAAGAGGGTTACTCCGCGCGAAGGGGAGCGCGGGCAGGTCCGCGGAGTCCGCGAGGTCGTTGACGTCATCAACCATGGCCGGGAAACACCTCTCGAAGTGGACGACGAGCCGTTTTCCCAAGCTCTCACTGAATGGTTTTCCCGACAAGGATGTTTTTGTGGAAAACATTAACCTCCCGAGGCGACACAGCGGTGTCGCTAAAGTTCCATACGGCAATTTTTGGGCCGGACAAAAGGGCAGAAAAGCTCGCTCAAGCCATCAATTCGGGCCGTTTCCGGCCTCTGCTTTCTCTGTCCCGCACCGCGCCGAAGGGTACACAGAAGATCCTCCCACCAGCCAGGACGGGGCGGGAAGGAAGCGGGGGAGCACGCTTCCAAAAAGCGCTTCCGGCACCCGGTCATGTGACACGACGACCGCGAACCAGGCAAAAACCTTTCCCGGCACGACTTCCCCGAAGAACCCGTATTAAGGAAATGTTTCGGCTTGGGGCCCGCGCCGTCCGGGTCCCCGTCGTGCGGTGTTCGTCACCGGACGGCGGCCGTGCGCCGGCGGGCCCACCCCGGCCTTGACGACCACAGCGGCCTCGACGGCCCGATGGTCTCGGTGGCCTCGGTGAACCCGCCGGGCTCCGTCATCGCCCTCGTTACCCCACGAGCTCGGCGATCACCTTGGCGAACAGCTCGTTGTGCCGGTCGACGTCGGACTCCTCCGACAGCGGCGAGAACAGCGCCGCGCCACTCATCCCGTCGAGCGCGATCCCCCGGTTGGCCAGGTACAGCCACAGCGCCTCACGCAGCGAGGCACTCCGGGGGTAGGGCTGCCCGGCGTTGCGCGGCGGCTGCGGGGTGAAGGCGTACATGACGCGGCCCCCGAGGCGGCCGACGTGCCAGGGCAGGCGGTGCGCCGCGACGACCTCCTCGATCCCGCGGCCGTAACGGTCGGCGAGACGGTTCATGTGCGCGTACGTACGCTCCGTCATGACCTCTTCGAGCACCGCCCGCATGGCCCTGACCGCGAGCGGGCCGCTCGCCAGCGTGCTGCCGAGACCGCCGTCGCCGTCTTGGGTGTAGCGCGCCGCCGCCGCGGCGACCTCCTCGGACATGCCGTACACGCCCGCGGGGACGCCCCCGGCGATCCACTTGCCCATGGTGACGAGGTCCGGTTCCAGGCCGAACTCACGGACGCAGCCGCCCGGACCGGCCGGGATCGTCTGGGTCTCGTCGATGAGCAGCAGGGTCCCCGTACGGCGGGTGATCTCACGCAGGCCCGCGTGGAATCCGGGGTCGGGGTGGATCACCGCGCCGCCGTTGGTCATCACCGGTTCGGCGATCACCGCGGCGACGTCCCGTGGCGCGAGCTCCCGTTCCAGCGCGTCGAGGTCGTTGAACTCGACCACCTTCGTGGTCCGCCGCACGTCCACGCCGCCCGTGTCGACGCCGGGCAGCGGCGTGACGCCCTCCTCGGTCAGCACGGCGTAGGTCTGCTCGACCGCGCCGTGGTAGGCCCGGTTGAACATCAGGATCCGCTCCCGCCCCGTGGCCACCCTGGCCAGCAGCAGCGCGAACCGGTTCGCGTCGGTGGCCGAGACGGCGAACTGCCAGCACGGCAGGCCGAAACGGTTCCGCAGCTCCTCGGCCACCCACACGTGGTCCTCGTTCGGCCACAGGGTCACGCTGCCCCGGCCGAGCTGGTCACGCAGCGCCGCGACGATCGCGGGGTGGTCGTGCCCCCACAGCGCCGCCGTGCCCGCCAGTCCGAAGTCGGCGTAGTCGTGCCCGTCGACGTCGTGCAGGCGGGCGCCGGTGGCCCGCTCGACCGTCAGCGGCACCGGCGGCGGGAACTGCCTGATCCAGTGCTGCGGTGTGCCGTGCAACTGCGAGGCGCGGGCGCGCTCGTACAGCGCCGCCGACCTCGGCCTGCCCTCGATCCAGGCGGCGCGCTCCCGCGTCAGCAGCGCGGCGAGGCTTCGTTCGTCGATCCCCTGCGGCACGACGGCCGTCCGGTCATCCGTCATCGTTCCTCCTGTGCGGGCGGGGCCCCCGGCAGGGGCCGAGCCTGTGGGACGGCCGAACGGGCCATGTCGGCGCGGACCCCGGATCGACGCTACCTTCCACCATGAGTCCGGAAATAGGACCGGATTACCACGTTTGCCGGGACCGCAGACCTCCCCGGCCCGGTCGTCCTCAGGCTGTGACGGCTCCCCGCGCGGCGGTGACCAGGGACCGGGTGTAGGGGTCCGCCGGATCGTCCAGGACGTCGCCGGTACGGCCGTGCTCGACGATCCGCCCCCGGTGCATGACCGAGACCTCGTCGGCGACCGCGCGGACCACCCCCAGGTCGTGGGTGACGAACAGCACGGTCAGACCGTCACGGCGCAGCGTCGTGAGCAGCTCCAGGACCGCGGCCTGGACCGAGACGTCGAGCGCGGAGGTGATCTCGTCGCAGATCAGCACGCTGGGGTCGCAGACGAGGGAACGCGCGACGGCCACGCGCTGGCGCTCGCCCCCGGACAGCTCCCCGGGACGGCTCCTGGCGATCTCCGGGCGGAGCGCCACCCGGTCGAGGGCGTCCAGTGCCCGCCGCCGCGCCTCGTCCTGCGAGACGCCGAAAAGGTGCCTGATCGGGGTCCGCAGGATCTCGGCGACCGTGTGCCGGGGGTTGAGCGCGCGGTAGGGGTTCTGGAACACGTACTGGATCCGGCGCCGCAGCTCGGCGGGCCTGTCCGTCCCGGCGACCGCCAGCGGCGCCCCCGCGTAGGACAGGGTGCCCGTGACATGGCCGCCGAATCCGGACAGCACCCGGGCGAGGGTCGTCTTGCCCGACCCCGACTCCCCGACCAGCGCGTGGAAGGCCCCCTCCCGCAGGTCGAGGGAGACCTCGTGCAGCACCCGGTGGGCGCGACCGTAGGAGAAGGAGACGTCGCGGGCCCGCAGCAACGGCTCCGCGTCCGCGCCGGGCCGTACCTCGGGGAGGTCCGCGACGACGTCGGCGACGGCGGTCTCCGGGACGGCGACCGGGTGGTGGCAGGCCACCAGGTGCTCCGGCCCCTGTCCCGTCTGCGAAGGCGTCTCCTCCCGGCAGAGCGCGTCGGCCCGGGCGCAGCGCGGCGCGAACGCGCAGCCGGCCGGCCTGGCCGTCAGCGACGGGGCGTGGCCGGGGATGGACCGCGGCGCCCGGCGGACGGCGACGTCCGGGGAGGCGGCCAGCAGGCCACGCGTGTACGGGTGCCGCGCTCCGGCGGACGCCCCCGGCGTCCCGGTCGTCCCGGTCGTCCCGGTCGGGAAGAACGTGCCGAGGGGGGCGGTCTCCACGACGCGGCCCGCGTACATGACCGCGATCCGGTCGGCCAGGCCCCGCACGACCCCCAGGTCGTGGGAGACGTAGACCGCGGCGGCCCCCCGGTCCCGGCACATCTCACGCACCGAGGCCAGGACACGCGCCTGGGTGGTGACGTCGAGGGCGGTCGTCGGCTCGTCGAGCACGACGAGCCGGGGGCCGGGCAGGAAGGCGAGCGCGATGAGCACCCGCTGCTGCTGGCCTCCGGAGAGCTGGTGCGGGTAGCGCCGCAGGAAGGCCTCCTCCGAGGGCAGCCCCGCCGCGTCGAGCGCGGCCCCGACCTCGGCGGCCGCCGCCCGGCCGCGCAGTCCGGGCCGGTGCACGGCCACCATCTCGGCCAGTTGCGTGCCGATCCGCAGCGCCGGGTTGAGGGCGGTCGCCGGGTCCTGGGCGACGTAGCCGACCAGCCCGCCGCGTGCCCGCCGCAGCTCACGCGGCGACAGCCCGAGGACGTCGACGCCGCCGACCGTGACCGAGCCCCCGGTGATCCGGGCCCCCCGCCTGGCGTGTCCGAGCAGGGCGGTGGCCAGCGTGGTCTTGCCTGAGCCCGACTCCCCGACCAGGCCGACGATCTCGCCGGGGCCGAGGGTCAGGCCGACGCCGGACAGGACCTCGGGGCCGGTGTCCAGGGCGACCCGCAGTCCCTCGACGCGCAGCAGCGGATGGGTGCTCACCGTTCCTCCTCGACCGGCGCGACGGTACGGCCGAGCCCCTCGGCCAGGGTGTTGACGCCCAGCGCGAACAGGGCGATCAGGACGACGGGGGCGAGCACCGCCCAGGGCTGCAGGCGCAGGCCGCCGTGGTTCTCGTTGACCATCAGCCCCCAGTCGGCCGCCGGGGCCGCCACGCCGTACCCGAGGAAGCTCATCGCGGCGATCAGCCCGGCCGACCAGGTGAGCATCGCGCCCAGGTGGACCAGCAGCGGCGTGGTGACGTTGGGCAGGATCTCGCGGAACAGGATCCGGCGCCGGGGGTAGCCCAGAAGCCTGGCCGCCTCCACGTACTCCTGCCCCATCACGCCGAGCGTCAGGCTCCTGGCGAGCCGTACCGTGCCGGGCAGCAGCGTGACGGCGACGGTCGCCACGACCAGCGGGCGGGAGCGGCCGAGCATCGAGACGGCCAGCAGCACGAGCACCAGGTGCGGGAAGGCCAGCAGCACGTCGGCGCACCACAGCACGGCCCGGTCGGCCAGGCGCCCGGTCCAGGCGGCCGACATGCCGATCGCCGCGCCCGCGAGCAGCGCGAGGACGGCGGCGCAGACGGTCGTCAGCACGAGGGAGCGCCCGCCGAGCAGCACCCGTGACAGCACGTCGGCGCCCAGGTAGTCGTAGCCGAGCGGCGCCCCGGGGGCGGGCGCGCCGTAGGCCGGTCCGACCAGTTCGTCGGCCGCGTACGGCGCCGCCACCGGTCCGAGCACCGCGACCAGCACGACGAGGACGGTCAGCAGCGCCCCGAACCTGA
The DNA here is from genome assembly GCF_040631445.1 of Streptosporangium sp. NPDC020072. Classification (NCBI taxonomy): domain Bacteria; kingdom Bacillati; phylum Actinomycetota; class Actinomycetes; order Streptosporangiales; family Streptosporangiaceae; genus Streptosporangium; species Streptosporangium sp. NPDC020072. The sequence goes on from NZ_JBEYAB010000011.1 coordinate 225,517, forward strand.
CCTGCCGGTCGCGCAGCGGGCGGACGGCCCCCGCCAGGACGTTCACGACCGCGCCCGTTCCCGCCCGCCGGTCGCGCGGGGGACGGATCGCGCTCACCGCTCCCCCGTCCTGAGCCTGGGGGTCAGCAGCACGGTGACCAGGTCGGCCAGGAGGTTGACGACGACCACCCCGCCCGCGACGAGCAGGGCCGCCGCCTGGATCACCGGGATGTCGCGGGCGCCGACCGCCGCGTTCAGCGCGCCGCCGAGGCCCGGGTAACTGAAGGCGACCTCGACGACCAGCGAGCCGCCGAGCAGCACCCCGGTGGTCAGCGCCGTCGCCTGTACGGCGGGCACCAGCCCGTTGGGCAGGGCGTGGCGCCAGATCACCCGGCGTTCCGGGACGCCCCGCAGCCGGGCGGCGGTCGCGTAGTCGGACTCCAGGGCCTCGGCCACCGAGGAGCGGACCTGGCGCAGCAGGTAGGGCGTCTCCGCGGCGACCAGGGTCAGGGCGGGCAGGAGGAGATAGTGGGGCTGGGCGAACGGCGACACCCCGGGTTCGAGCAGCGAGGCGGCCGGCAGGACCGGCCAGACGGTCGTGGCCAGCAGGACGATCAGGGCGACGGCGACGACGAAGCCCGGTACGGCCTGCAGGGAGACCGCCACCGAGGTGACGACGCGGTCGGCGAGGCCGCCCCTGCGCAGCGCGGCGAACAGGCCGAGGGCCAGCGCGAGGGCGACGGCGACGGTCAGCGCCGAGGCCAGCAGGGCCAGGGAGTTGACGAGCCTGCCGCCGAGCAGGGACGCCACGTCGGTGCCGGAGTCGAGGGATCGGCCCAGGTCACCGGTGATGACGCCGCCGAGCCAGGTGAGGTACCGCTGCCACAGCGGCCGGTCGAGTCCGAGGTCGAGCCGCAGCCGGGCCAGGCTCTCCGGGGTCGCGTCCCCGCCGAGGATCGCCATGGCCGGGTCGGAGGGCAGCGCCTGGGTCGCGGCGAACACCACGACGCTGGTGGCCCAGACCGCCGCCGCGCCGTACGCGACCCGGCGCAGCAGCCACCTCCCCCGGCCACCCGCCCGGGGTCGCCCCGGTTCCTGTCCGGCCATGTCAGGTCGTCTCCTTGACCCAGAGCTTCTCGAAACGCCAGGTCGCGAACTGGGTGTGCTCCGGGGTGACGCCGCCGACGCCGGTCGAGACCGCGTCCAGGGCGTTGTTGAAGCCCCAGATGACCATTCCGCCCTTCGCGTGCTGGATGCGCTGCATCTCGTGGACCAGTTCGGCGCGCCTGGCGGTGTCCGGCTGGGTGACGGCCTGTTCGAACAGCTCGGTGAAGCGCGGGTCGGAGAAGTGGGTCTTGTTCGCGGCCGAGACGGGCGCGTCCAGGTGCAGGGCGCTGGACAGGAACGACTCGGTCAGCAGGCCGCCGGTGCTCATCGTCCAGTCGAGGCGCCGCGGGCCGTTGAAGGTCGCGGCGTCGACCTTCTTCACCGTGACGGTGATCCCGGCCTTCTTCGCCTGGGCGGCGAAGACCAGCGCGGCGGCGTCCCCGCCCTCCCCGGAGACCAGCTCGATCTGCAGGTTCTCCCGGCCCGCCTCCTTCAGCAGCGCCCTGGCCCGTTCGACGTCGTGGGGACGTTGCGGGATGCTCCGGTCGAAGGTGGGGTCCTGTGGCGAGTAGAGGTCGTTGGCGAGGCGCCCATGGCCGGACAGGGCGCGATCGACCAGTTCCTGCCGGTCGGTCAGCAGCCGGAACGCCTCACGCACCCGCTCGTCGCGGAAGGGCTCCTTGCTGAGGTTGAGGTCGAAGGACTGCCAGTTGCTGGTCTCGGAGACGACCACCCTGACCCTCGGGTCGCCCTGCAGCAGCCTGACCTGGTCGGCGCCGATGCCGTTGGCGAGGGAGATCTGGCCGGCCTGCAGCGCGGCGATCCGGGACGCCTCGTCCTGGAAGTCGATGATCTCCAGTTCGTCGGCGTACGGCCGGCCGTCCTTGAAGTAGTTCTCGAACCGGGTGAACAGCGACCGCCGCCCCGGGGTGAACTCCTTGAGCTTGTACGGCCCCGCCCCGACCGGCCTGGCCGGGTCGTAGTCGACGGGGACGACGGCGCCGAAGTTGGTGAAGGTGTCGGGGAAGGGCACGAAGCCCTTGCCGTCCTTGAAGTGGAAGCGCACGGTCCGTTCGTCGACCTTGTCGATCCGCTCCCGGTCGAGGGTGAACAGCAGCGCCGCCCAGGGGGAGCCGAGCGCGGGGTCGGTGAGCCGCCGGGCCGAGAAGATCACGTCGTCGGCGGTGATGGTCTTGCCGTTGTGGAATTCGAGCCCCTGCCTGAGCCGTACGGTCCAGGTCGTCGCGTCGGCGTTCGCCTCGGTCTCCTCGGCCAGGGCCGGGGACCAGTTCATCTCGGCGTCCCACTCCCACAGCTTGCTGTAGACCGCGAAGCCCCTGATGATCGAGCCGATGGTGAGCGGCTTGTGCGCGTCGAGCGTGCCCGCCCTGTCGCCGTCGACCACGCCGAGCCTGAGCCTGCCGCCCCGCCTGGGGGCGCCGTCGGCGACCGCAGCCTGCTGGATCGTTCCAGGGCGCGCGGCCTCCTGCCCCGGGGCGCAGCCGACGAGCGCCGCCCCACCGAGAAGTACGGCTCCGCCGAGGAAGCCACGCCGGGTGATCTGGCCGTTCATCGAAGTGTCTCCTGAAGGGTTACGCGTCCGCGCGCAGCGAGGGGATCTCGAAGCCGTGGTCGAGGTCGAGCAGGGGGAAGAGCAGGTCGGCGACCCGGTGCGCCTCGGCGATCAGCGGGAAGCCGGACAGGATGAAGGACTGGACGCCGTGCTCCTGGTACTCGCGGATGCGGGCGGCGACGTTCTCCGCGCTGCCGACCAGGTAGGTGCCCGAGCTCGGTGAGACCACGTCGAAGCCGAACAGGCTGGGCCCGGTCCAGACGTTGGGGTGGATCTCCAGGTCGCGCACGTCCGGCAGGCGCCCGGAGCGCAGCGCCTCAAGACGCCGGTTGACCCGCTGGTCCTGGCTCCGGTAGGTCTCGATCGGTTCGGGCAGGTTCCACTTGGCGAGTTCGAGGGCGGTCTCGACCGAGGTCGCGCGCAGCAGCGAGGCGGCGTGCTCCCAGGCCTCCTCCTCGGTCTCGCGCACGATGATCTGCAGGCGGGTGCCGTACCTCAGGGTGCGGCCGTGCTTGGCGGCCTCGGCACCGACGCGGCGGAACTTCTCGCCGAGGCGCTGCGGGGTGTCGGCGAAGCTGAGGTAGACGTCGAGCAGGCCCGCCGAGTGGGCGACGCCCGCGGGTGAGGTGCCCGCGCCCCACAGCGGTGTCGGGCGTACGGCCGTGCCCCACGGAGACAGCGGCCCCCCGGGCCCCGCCCGGCCTGCCAGCCGGACGTGCCTGCCCTCGTACGGCTCCGGCTCGCCGAGGTAGACGCGCTGGAAGGCGTCCCAGTACTCGGCGCTGAAGTCGTAGCGCTCGTCGTGGCCGAGGTGCAGGCCGTACTGGGCGAGGGTGGCGTCGTTGCCGTTGACCACGTTGAACAGCAGCCGCCCGCCGGAGAAGCGGTCGATGGTGTGCGCGATCTGGGCGAGTTTGGCGGGTGAGGTCAGACCGGGGTAGACGGCGGTGAGGAACCGCATCCTCCGGGTGGCCCCGGCCATGGCCGCCGCGACGGTCAGCCCGTCGTCCCGGCCGGTGCCCAGCAGCGCGCCGTAGTAGCCGAGCCGGTCGATCGTCTCCGCGACGTGGCGCAGGTGGTCGAAGTCGGTGGCCCATCGACCGCGCTCCTCCCAGGGGTACGGCCCGTCGGGGGCGGTGAGGTACCACAGGAGCTGGGCGGGCGGGACGGTCATCGGTGTTCCTTTCCGGGGATTCGGCGCAAAACATACTATACAGATAGGAAATAAATGCAATTACGGACGGCCTCCAACCCGATCCGGGCAGGCCGGAAGCACCGGAGGTGACGGACGGCGGACACATCCCCGTACGGTGGGCAATCGCCTGATTGCCTGCCGTCGCCCTCACGTTCGTGATCTGATGACCTTCCCCGCTCCCTGCACACCGTCCGCGAGCACGCCTGCCCCGGCGCGCCCGCGGACGCCCGCCCGGCCGTTCAGGCGGTGCCCGCCCCCGCGGCGGGCGCCGCCCCTCGTGAGTATGGAAGTCGCTGCCATGTCGCCGAACGTAAGTCGCCTGTACCAAGCGGTCCTCCGGGACAGGACCGCACCGATATCCCCCCGGCTGCGACGCACCTTCGGGGAGTGGCTCGCCGCCAGGGGATTGCCGGCCCCGGAGACGGGCAGGGAGGCGCAGGAGTTCGAGCGGGACGGAGTCCGGGTCCGCGTCGAGCGCTCGGGCGAGTGCGGGCGCTACCTCGTCGAGGAGAACCGGGCGGAGGGCCTGCTGCGCACCCGGGTCGCCTACGCCGAACGGACGGGCGGACCGGCGGGCTGGGTGGTCGTCACGGTCGAGGGGGACGGTGAGAGCGGTGCTGGACACGCCCCGGGGTTCGTCCAGGCCTACCTGCGCACCGCCAGGATCACCGACGGCGGCACGCACCTGCCGGACGCCGCAGAGGAGGTCGACGAGGACGCCGTCCACCGGCTGGTCTCGGTGCTCTCCGAACGCAGGCGCCGCGTCCCGGTGGCCGTCGTCTCGGTCGATCCGCAGGACCCGCGGGCGGCGAGGACCCGGGCCGAATACCTGGCGGGCGCGGTCGCCGGGGCCGGGATGGTCGCGCGCTTCGCCGACCTGCACGCCCAGCAGCGCTTCAACGAGGCCATGGGCTCCGACCTCGGGGTGTTCGGCGGGGGGATCCGCACCTACGTGGCCCCGTTCGACCCGGGCGGGGAGAGCTACCCCTACCGGCACCGCCCGATGGGCGGGGCGATGGTCCGCAAGCAGGGCAGGCAGGCCCTTGACCTGGCCGCGGACGGCATCATCGGGGAGACGGCGCGGCGCGCGCTCCCCGACGACGTGCAACGGGCCTACCGGGTCGTCTCCAGAATCCTGGTCGGCAAGGCGACCGCCGGTGACCTGGCCGAGGCCATGACCCCGCGTCCCGCGCCCACCGGCTCCCCGGGAGACGGGCTGCGCCGCTGGATGATGGCGATGGGCCCCCGCAGCGCCCCCGCCGAACCCGTCCCCGCGCGCGGCGCGGAACCCCCCGCCGAACCCGAGCCCGCGGCGACGGCCGTCCCGGCCGCCGAGCCGGAGCCCGCGCAGGAGCGGCGTTCCCTGGACGTGGACGAGCTGGCCCGCCTGGTCGCCGCCGTGGTGGTCAGGGAGCTGCGGGGCGAGCTGGACGCCGCCCTCGGCCTGGCGGCCTCCTCATCCGGGGCCTCCGGCGGTTCCGGCAGTGGTTCCGGCAACGGGGAGATCCTGCGTCAGATGCGCACCCTCGGCGCGCACGTCGAGGGCCTGCGCGATCTGGTCGTCGTACGGCAGAGCGGCGACCAGCTGCTGGCCGAGGCCGAGGACGAGAGCGACAGGCTGGCCGGTGAGATGGACCGCCTGCACACCGAGCACGAGATCCTCCAGCAGGAGTACGCCGAGGCCGTCGCGTCCGCCCGCAAGCTCCAGGAACGGGTCCGCTGGCTTGAGGGCAGGCTGGCCAGGGCGGGCAGTCCCGCCTTCGGGCTCTCCCCCGACGACGCCGTCTTCGAACCGACCAGCCTCATGGACGCCCTGAACATGGCGCGGGAGAAGCTGGTCCACGTGGAGATCGGCGACACCGACACCGAGGCCGCGAAACTCGACCTCACCTACCCCACACTCGCCAGGGTCTGGGCCTCCAAGACCTGGGACGCGCTGCGCGCGCTCGACGCCTTCGCCCAGGCCAGATCGTCGGGCGAGTTCTCCGGAGGGTTCTTCGACTGGTGCAGGAGCTCGGCCGTCCTGACCATCCCGGCCGGGATGGTCGCGATGAGCGAGTCGAAGACCGTCAACACCAACGGCAGATACAGCACAAGGCGGACCTTCTCCGTGCCCGCCGAGGTGCACCCGTCGGGGAAGGTGATGATGGAGGCGCACATCAAGATCCGCAAGGGCGGCTGCCCGGCGCCCAGGATCCACTTCCACGACGACTCCGGCGGCCTCACCGGCAAGGTCTGGGTCGGGCACGTGGGCGACCACCTGCCCAACCCGCACACCAACTGACCTCTCCCACGGCCGGGGCCGTGGGAGGTCGTCGCGCCGTCGCCGCCCGCGCCCGGACTCCTCGAAGACCGGTCACCGGGTGAAGAGCGGTCTGGTGCGGGAGGCCGCGACGGCGGCGAAGCCGTACTCCAGCATCTCCTTCTCGTAGCGCGCCTTGGCCTCGGGCGGGGGAAGCGTGGCGAGCAGTTCGGTGAGGAGGGCGGCGTCGCGCAGCGCCGTGTTGGCGCCCTCGCCCTGCCCGGGTGACATGGCGTGGACCGCGTCGCCCAGCAGCGTCACCCCCGGCTCGTGCCATGGCCGTACGGGCCGGGCCGAGTGGAGGTTGACGGGGAAGGTCGCCTCGGCCTCCGCCTCGGCGACGACCTGGACGGCGCCGGGGTGCCAGCCGGCCCGCCGCAGGGTGTCCAGGGCCAGGCCGCGCAGCCGTTCGCCGTCCCATCGCCTGAACTCGTCGGCGGCGATCGTGCTCGCCCCCGGCCAGCCGCGCAGGGACCAGGCGAGGTAGTCGGGCACCGGGGTGAGGCCGGGGTGACCGCCGCGGGCGCGGCAGGCGACGGCGCCGAACGAGGTGCCCGCCGGGTCGGAGGTGATGTTGAAGCCGTCGGTGAAGACGCCGGGCAGCCAGTCGAGGGTGCGTTCGGTGAGCGGCGTCCTGCCGTAGATCATGCGGCCCAGGTCCTCGATCTCCGCGTCGGGGACGAGCTGTCCGCGTACGGCGGAGGCGACACCGTCGGCGCCGACGAGCAGGTCCCCGTCCGCCTGGCTCCCGTCGGCGAAGACGGCCCGGATCCCGCCGTCCTCGGTGGTGCGGTAACCGGTGAAGGTCTTGCCGAAGCGCACGTCGAGATCGTTGAGCAGGATCTCCCTGAGCGTGAGGCGGTTGACGCCGAACACCTGGTCCCGGGGGTACGGCGGGACGGGGTTGGCGAACCTGGGGTTGAGGCGGTGGTCGGCGACCACCAGCCGGGTGGCGGGTTCGAGTGACGTCTCGACGCAGCGGTCGAAGAGCTGAGGGGGCAGGCAGGCGCGCAGTGCCCGGCTGCCGGTCTCCTTGACGGTCAGCCGCCAGCCCTGGCCGCGGAAGTCGGCCGAGGCGTCGCGGTCGAAGACGCTGACCTCGATGCCCGCCCGCCGTAAGCCGTGCGCCAGGCAGAGCCCGCCGACGCCGGCACCGATGATCAGTACATGGGTTCTCACGGTGGCGACCCTACGATTTAACTGCCGCGACAGCAACTGCTGGAGCAGCTATCCTTGCCGCCATGGATCCTTCCCTGATCGCCGTGCTCGCCGCCGGAGGACTCGTCCAGCAGGTCGGCCGGGAGCTGCGCAACACCGTGGAGGCGCGGCTGGCGCCCTTCGACATCACCTCGCAGCAGGCGGCGCTCCTGCTCAACGTGCTGCGGGGGCAGACCGGTCCGGCCCAGCTGGCCGTCGTGCTCGGCACCGACACCGCGGGGACGACCAGGCTCCTGGACAGGATGGAGGCCAAGGGCCTGATCAGCCGGAGCAGGCATCCCAGCGACCGGCGCGCCGTGGTGATCGAGGCGACCGAGGCGGGCCGGGCGCTCGCACCCCGGATCGCACCCGTCTTCGGCCAGGTCAACCGGCGGATGCTCGACGGGGTGTCGGACGAGGAACTCCGGGCGCTCACCGGACTACTGGAACGCATGCTCGGCAACCTGCGATCGCCGTAGGCCCGCAAGGACGTCCGGCCGTCACCCCGCACCCCGGAGTCCGCCCGGTACGGTCGGCACCGGAGGCCACCGCTTCACCGGCCTGCCGGGACGACACCCGTGCGTCCTCGGTGGAACACCCGCGGATCCGGGCTTCCCCGGGTCGGCGCAGGTCTCACGGCCTGTGGCAGGGTGGATGACCGTGACCCGCCCCGGTCGAGCCCCGCGTCCAGACCGCCCTGCCGTCCGCCGCCTGATCCTTGTCTCGGGACAGGAGGGCGCGGGCAAGACCACGATCATCCGTGCGCTGTTGCCCCACACTCCGAGCGGCGCGAGGGTCGACGCCGAAGACCTGGGCCAGGTCAATCCGTGCCTCTTCGACGACGCGTTCTGGCGGCTGCTCCGGGCCAACGTCGCCGCCCTCGTCCGCAACTACTGGGCCGCCGGCTTCGAGAACGTCATCACGGGAAGTTTCTTCACCACGCGCGACGACTTCCTGCGCTTCCGCGAACTCGTCCCCGAGGTGGACGAGGTGTTCATGGTCCAGTTGCTCGTGCAGCCGGACGAACGCCTGCGCCGACGCCTCACCCGCGCCAAGCGGACCACCCAGGAGTGGCGCGACAGGGTGGACCGGACCGACATCGCCGACACGGCGATCGCCGCCGACCAGGACGGCTACCGCTATCTCGCCGTCGACAGCACGGCGATGACACCCGGCCAGACGGTGACGGCGATCGTACGCGGGTTCCCGGAGATCTACGGCTCCCGGCCACCTGGTTGGGGTGCCGGTAAGAAACGTGTCATGAGCCCCAAACGGCGTTGATCTTGCTGTGACTTGCATGGTCAATGCTGGTTGATCATGAAACACCCCCGATGCACATCGACGATCCTGGACGAAGAGCGCGACCTGATCGCCGGAAAGCGCGACGCCACTCGACTCGGATTCGCGATCTTGCTGAAGTTCTACACGCAGCACGGCCGGTTCCCGCGCGGCCGTTCAGAGCTGCCGGACGACGTGGTGGAGCACGTGGCCAAGCAGGTCCGGGTTCCTGCCTCGGAGTTCGGCTTCTACGAGTGGTCCGGCTCCACGATCGAGTACCACCGCCATCAGATCCGCACCCACCTGGGCTTTCGGACCTGTACGACGGAGGACGCCATGAAGCTGGCGGTGTGGCTGGCCGAGGAGGTCGCGCACGCCGAGCGACGACCTGAGCGGATCCGGGAGGAACTGCTCAAGCATCTGCGCGAGGAGCGGATCGAACCGCCAGCGCCTGGGCGGATCTCGCGGATCGTGGCATCGGCCCTGCACAACGCGGAGGTCGCCTGGTCGGCGCGGATCGCCTCCCGCTGAGTCCGGAGACCGCGCAGCGGATCGACGATGCCAGCCGCGCGGCAGCCGAGGGTGCCGGTGACCGTCAGGAGCCCACGGGTGAGGTGCCTGCCGAGGATGACGACGCCGACTCCGACCTGCTGGCGTTGATCAAGTCCGCGCCAGGCAACGTGAGCCTGGAGTCGATGACGACTGAGATCCGCAAGCCGGCGGCGGCGCGCTCGATCGAGCTGCCGCCTGAGTTGTTCGCCGACGTGGCGCCCAAGGTGCTGGCGGCCTGGCGGGCCCGGGCGGCGGTGGAGGCGCCTTCCCACATGCGCACGCATCCGCGCGAGCTGACGGTGCTGCTGCTGGCGGCGCTGGTCCAGGAGCGGGAGCGGGAAATCACCGACGCGCTGGTGGAGCTGCTGATCGCCACGGTGCATCGGATCAAGGCGCGAGCCGACAGCAAGGTGACCAAGGAGCTGATCAACGCGTTCAAGCGGGTGGCCGGCAAGGAGAACATCCTGTTCAAGGTCGCCGACGCCGCGCTCAGGTGGTGCCCGAGCACCGTGGCACCGCCGGCGGCGGCCAGGTGGTCGCGCCAGGCGCTCACCTCGCGCGGGGTGACGGCCGAGAGCCGGTCGCGCCCGAGGCCGTCGGTGATCCAGGCGGCGAAGCGCTGCAGATGCCGGGAGATCTTGGCGCTGACCTCAGCCGAGCGGACCCCGCGCACGGCCAGTTCGAGGTAGCGCTCCGTCCACACCGGCAGGCTGTCGTCGGCCAGATCGAGCCGGCCGGGAAGCCCCACTACCTTTCGTGAAGTGATTTCGGCGCGATCCGGAGCCGGGCTGAGCGAGGCCGAGCTGGGCGTGGAGGACGGCATGCAGCCAGGGTTACTTCACGGAAGGGCTGTTTCCTGAAGAGAAGTGAGGCGGCCCGCCACCACAACGAATGGCCCGCGCGTCGCCTTGGGCCATCGTCAGCTCTGGAGTTTCTTCCGTACGTGGTCCGCCCCTTCGGAGTCCCGCGGTTCCGTACCGCTCCCGACGCCCGGTCGGATTCATGCCGCTGCGTCGTCGTCGATGCCGAGGGCGACCGCCAGGTCGCGCAGGCACTCTTCGAAGACGGGCTCCAGGTCGGTGTAGGCGAAGTCCAGTTGGTGCAGGACTTCCATGCACAGCAGGCCGTACAGCCTGATCCAGCACGACAGGAAGACGTGGGCGGCTTCGGGCGGCAGTCGCCCGTCGATGGTGGCGGAGTAGGCGGTCAGCTGCTCGCGCAGGGAGGCGGACAGGTCGGCTGGGTCGGGCACCGGGAACGGCCGTGTCCGCCACAGCTCGACCGTCAGGTCGAGCAGGATCTGCTCGAAACTCAGGGCGGCCTGGTGACGCACCGAGCCGGCATCGCGGTTCGGCGGTGCGATGGGGCTGGCGAAGATCCAGCCGAACTCGGCCGGGTGGGCGATGGCCCAGGTGCGCATGGCCCGGCAGACGGCCAGCAGGCGGTCGCCGATCGGCGCGCCGGCGCGGGCGTCGCGGGCCTGCTCCATGATGGCGGCCAACTCGCGGAAGAAGTCTGCGGTCACCGCGCCGACCAGCTCGTCGTGGCCGGCGTAGTAGTGGTAGAGAGCCGGGCCGCTCATGCCGACCTGCCGGGCGACCGCGTTGATGGTCACCGCGGCGGATCCCTGCTCGACCAGCAGCCTGCGCGCGGCCGCGTGAATCTCCTCCAGGGTGGCCTGGCGCAGCCTTTCCCGCCTGCTGGTGTGTGCGGACATCGTCACCCCTTGTGTTGTTTCTTTGGCGCCGTTGACATCTTAGGGCATCTATGTTTCCTTAATGCCTCTAAATAATCTAGAGGTAGTAAGGAGCGAACATGGGACTTGCGTGGTGGATCCTTCTCGCGGTCGTGGTGCTGGTTACGGCCGTGTGGTGGCGGATGTCCAGATCCGCCCACCTTCGGCGGCGCAAGGACTCCTGACATGGCACGTACGATGCGTGACCGCTTGTTCGGCAAGTACGCCATGGAGGCGACCGTCACCGTGGCCCAGCAGGTCAACCCCGCCATGCGCCGGATCCGGCTGGAAACCGACCAGCCCGTCGCCTTCCCCTACACCCCCGGCCAGCACGTCAGGATCCAGCTGAAGGACCCGCTGTCGGTGTCGGGCATCCTGCGCCCGGCCGAGACGCTGCGCACCTACACGATCTGGGACCTCGACCCCGGCAGGAAGGCGATCGAACTGCGCATCCACCTGTACGCGGGCGACGGCATCGGACTGAAGTGGGCGCAGGCGGCACGGCCCGGGAACCGGGTGACCTTCTGGTGGCCGCAAGGTGACTTCTTCACCCGCGAGGCCGACTACCACGTGTTCATCGGAGAGGAGACCGCCGGCGCCGCCTTCGGACCGATGATCAGAGCGTTGGGAGCCTCGACCGAGGTGTACGGCGTCCTGGAGAGCGAAACCCCCGAGCACGACCTGCCCATGCCCGGGACGCCGCCGCTGCGCCGCGTCCACCGCCACGGCGCCTCCGCTGTCGCCTCCCCGGTGCTGCTCGCGGCCGTGGCCGAACTCGACCTGCCGGGCAATGCCGGAGCCGCCTACGTGGCCGGGGAGGCGAGAACCTGCCAGTTGGTGCGCGATTTCCTGGTGCGCGAGCGCAACTGGTCACGGGCCTCGATCAAGACCAAGCCGTTCTGGGCGCCGGGCAAGCGGGGCCTGCACTGACCGTCAAGGAGACCTGAACATGAAAGTGATCATCGTAGGAGGCGGCATCGGCGGACTCGCCACGGCCGTCGCCTTCCATCGGCGAGGCTGGCAGGTGGTAGTCCTCGAACGCGCTGCTGAGTTCACCGAGGTGGGCGCGGGACTGACCATCCAGCCCAATGGCCTGCGCGCTCTGGACGCCATTGGCCTGGGCGAGCGGCTGCGCGCCGGTGGGCTGGCCGACCCGCTCGCGGGGATCCGCAGCAGGCGCGGGGACTGGCTGGTCCGCAATGACGTGGGCAGCCTCAAGCGCCGCTTCGGATCATGGGTGACCGTGCACCGGGCCGCCCTGGTCGACCTGCTGAGAGCAGTCGTGCCGCCCGACGCTCTGCGGTCCGGCATCGAGGTGCAGCACGTTCAGCGCGACGGCACAGTCCGCCACAGCGGCGGCACCTCCACCGCCGATCTCGTCGTGGGCGCCGACGGCGTGCACAGCGTGACCCGGCGTTCCCTCTGGTCCCATCTCCCCGGGCCGCGCTACGTCGGCTACACCACCTGGCGTCTCATCGCCCCGCCTCAGCGCGTCGAGGGGAGCGTGGAGACGTGGGGTAGGGGCGAACGGTTCGGGCACGTGCCGATGCCCGACGGCCGCATCTACTGCTACGTGATGGCCAACGCCCCGGCCGGCTCCCGCGTCGGCCTGGATGAGCTGCGCGAACGCTTCGCCCGCTGGCACCACCCCATCCCCGCGCTCCTCGGCTCCGCGCAAGAGGAGGCGGTGCTGCAACATGACACCCACGAGCTGCCGATGCTGCCCACATACGTCTCCGGGAAGGTGGCCGTTCTCGGAGACGCGGCCCACGCCATGACCCCCAACCTGGGGCAGGGCGCCTGCCAGGCGCTCGAGGATGCGGTCACGCTCGCGCACGCGGTGGACACCCTCGGCGTACGCGCAGGGCTGGAGGCGTACGACCGCACCCGCAGGCCGCGCACCCAGCTGATCGTCCGCCGTTCCCGCCAGGCCGGCGCCGCCGCGCACTGGACCTCCACGCCGCTGACCGTCCTGCGGGACGCGGTTCTTCCCCTACTGCCCACCAGGTTCTTCGCCCGCTCGCTCATCCCCGCCTACACCTGGACGATCTGATGCTTCTCCCACGAATCCTGATCATTGCCGTCGCAGCGATCACGACGGTCGGTGCCGTGCTCGCCGACCTGGTCATCCCCGACCTGGCGGCACAGCACGCCTTCAACCCGGCCTGGCCGCCCCACGCCAAATTCCACGATGCCCAATACATGGTGATGACAGTGCTCCTCGGCCTCACCGGCCTGGCCCTCGCGCTACGGCCAGGCCGGAACACGCTGCTGCACGCCGCCGCCATCCTGGCCATCCCGTGGCTCGGCATGATCGGTGCGCTCCTGTTCCCCGCGACCGCCACCTACGACCCGGAGTTCGCCGACCGGACTGTCTTCGTCCTAGGACTGCACGGGCAGGTCTTTATGGCGATCGTCCTGCTCGTAGCCCTGCTCGTCGCGGCAGCGGTGACGCTGCGCATGCCGTGGTCTTCGCCACCTGGTCATGAGCGCTATCACAGCCCTGCCTGAGTGCCTGTCTTTGAACCCGGACTGGATCTTGTAGTGGGTCACTACATGTGCGGCCCGAGGAAGCAACCGCCGGACGCGTCGATGACCTGCCCGGTGACCCAGCGGCCCGCGTCAGAGGCCAGGAAGCCGACCACGTCGGCGATGTCCTCGGGCTGGCCGACCCGGGGGATCGCGTTGCTGCTCGCGACCATCTTCTGGGCCTGGGGATTGCCGCGCATCCACGGGTTGGCGTCGGTCTCGGTGGGGCCCGGGGTAACCGTGTTCACCGTGATGCCACGGGCCCCCACCGCATTGGCCAGGGTGCGGCCGAAAACGTTCATGGCCGCCTTGCTCATGGCGTACGCCAGTTCCGGTAGTGCGATCCGGGTCGCCGCCGACGACACGTTGATGATGCGACCACCGTCGTTCATCAGAGGAAGCGCTCGCTGGGCGATGAACAACGGCGCCTTGGTGTTGACGGCGAACACCTGGTCGAAGGCTTCGGGGGTGATCGACTCGATCGGCCCCGGGGCGCCGGTGGCGGCGTTGTTGACCACGATGTCCAGCCGCACCTGCCCTGTCCGTTCGCGCAGCCCGGCTTCCATCCCGGTGAACAGCGTGTCCACGTCGGTGGGAACGCCCAGCTCCGCCCGGACAGCGAAGGCGTTGCCGCCGGTTTTCTCGATCAGGGAGACGGTCTCCTGGGCGGCTGTCTCGTTGGACCCGTAATGCACGATCACCAGCGCGCCGTCGGCCGCCAATCGCCGCGCGATGGCCCGGCCGATGCCCCGCGAAGCCCCTGTCACCAGCGCTGTCCTGCCGTTGAGAGTCACTGCTTCCTGCCCTTCTTCACGTCCGTCACGTGCTCGTGCTTCATGATGTGAAGCCTGGCCAAGCGCGCTGACAACACAGTGACAACCCACTGACAGGTCGGAGCCTGTTCAGCAAGGGGCCGGGGCGTGACCGGGGTGTAGGGGACATTTCCGTTTGTGGGTGCTGCGCGGCGGTGCGTGCCGGTCGAAGGCGCGTCGGGTGCGTGACTGGGCTGCGCGTCGTGAGGCGCTGGCGGCTGTGGTCATTTCCGCTGAGGCTGCGGTGTCGTTGGAGTCGCTGGCGACGCGGCAGGCGTGGACGCGGTGTCCGGAGTGCGGCGCGCTGGTGTGGGCTGGGGTAAAGCGGCGCGCGGATGCGGTGTATCGCTCGGCGCAGTGCCGGACGGGGGCCTGGAGGGCGCGGTGGGGCCGTTTGCGGGTGAGGCGTCGGGTCATGAGGGTGATCGAGGTCCAGAGAATGTGTGCTTCGCTGTGGCGGGCCAGACGTTCGTAGTCGCGGCAGTTGCGCCGGGCGCGCATGATCCACGAGATGCTGCGTTCCACGACCCAGCGGCGCGGCAGGACGATGAAGCCCTTCTGCCCGGGCGGCCGGTTCACGATTTTGAGGGTCAGGTGTAGGACGCGCTGGGTCCAGTCCATCAGGGTGCCGGGGTAGGCGGAGTCGGCCCAGACCAGGGTGAGCTGAGGATGCAGCATCGGCCGCTCCACCGCCTACGCGGCACTCGTCGGACGGTGACCAGCAGCTATCCCACCCGCATCCCGCTGCTGCCCCTTTGGCGCCCTGGCAAGATCATTCTCATCGATAACGGCTGTCCGCCCGTTCCTCAACCCCGGACACCCGCATGGACCACCACGGCGTCGAATGAGAGGGTTTGGGACTGCCATCAAGTGCAGGCCCAGGTGGTTGTTGCTCTCGCAGCAACGCCCGTTTGGGGCTCATGACACGTTTCTTACCGGCACCCCTGGTCAGGGGCACGGCCCTCGCGGCGGGATGCCCGGCAGGTGTTGTTCCCATTCGGCCCGGGTGATCGGCGGGGGTGACAGCGCGCACAGCCGCCGGGCGGCCGGCGCGGGGTCGACGGTCCACAGCCGGGCCGTGGCGTCCTGCCCGCCCGTGGCCAGCAGGCCGGTGCGCCGGTCGAAGACCAGGGCGTAGACCGCGCCGAGATGGCCGGTCAGGGTGGCGACCGGCACCGGGCCGCCGGGGGTGGTCAGGTCCCACAGCAGGACGGCGCGGTCGGCCCCCGCGGTGGCCAGGGTGCGCCCGTCCGGGCTGAAGTCCACCGCGTTCACCGCGTCGCCATGGCCGCCGATGACCGTCGCCGGGCTCCCGGCCTGCGTGCCCGTGTTCCACAGGCGCACGGCGCGGTCGGCTCCGGCGGTGGCCAGGGTGCGCCCGTCGGGACTGAAGGCCACCGCGTTGACGGTGTTGGTGTGGCCGGTCAGCGTGACCAGGGGGCGTGTGCCGGTGAGGTCCCACAGACGCACGGTGTGGTCGGCGCCCCCGGTCGCCAGGAGGCGGCCCGCCGGATCGAAGGCCAGCGCGTAGACGCCGGAGGTGTGACCGGTCAGCGTGACCGGCGCGCGGCCGAGGTCGGCGGTGTCCCAGAGAACGACCACTCCGTTCTCCCCCGCCGCGCCCAGCCGCCTGCCGCCGGGATCGAAGGCGACGGCGAAGACGTTACCCAGCCCTGGGGTCAGGACGGCCCGGGGGGCTACCGGGGTCGCGCGGGGAACGGCCGAGGCGGCACGGAAGGTGGCCGGAACGGCGACGTCCCACAGCCGGACCGTGCCGTCCAGGCCGCCGGTGGCCAGGGTGCGCCCGTCCGGGCTGAAGGAGAGCGCCCCGACGTTGTCGGTGTGGCCGGTCAGGGTGACCAGCGGCCGGACCCCGTACGGATCCGAGACGTCCCACAGCCGGACCGACCGGTAGGTCCCGGCGGCCAGGGTGCGGCCGTCCGGGCTGAAGGCCACCGCGCTGACCTCGCCCTCGTGGCCGCCGAGGACCGGCCTGCGCAGGTCCCACACCCGGACCGTCTCGTCGAAGCCGCCGCTGACCAGGACCGCCCCGTCCGCGGCGAGGTCGACCGAGTAGACGGTGCCCGAGTGGCCCTCCAGCACGACGGGGGCACCGGCCCGGCGCGGATCGCCCACATCCCACATCCGGATCGTGCGGTCGTAGCCGCTGGTGACCAGGGTGCGGCCGTCCGCGCTGAACACAGCGCCGACGATCCCGCCGGTGTGCCCCTCAAGGGCGGCAAGTCGCCTGGGGTGCTCAAGGTCGGTGGCGTCCCACAGGTAGGCGGTGTTGTCGAACCCCCCGGTCATCAGCAGGCGCCCGTCCGGAGAGAAGGCGACGCACAGCACGCGGGCTCCGTTGCCGCGCAGGTCGGGCAACCGTACGGGGTGGTGCGGATCCGTGACCCGCCACAGGCGCACGACCGGCTCGGCTCCCGCGACCACGAGGAAACGGCCGTCCGGGCTGAAGGCCGTCGAGGACAGCCCATCGCGGGGACCGCGCAGCACGGCCAGCGAGGCGGGGTGTGCCGGGTCGGCGACGTCCCACAGCCGTGCCGTACGGTCATAGCTCGCGGTGGCCAGGGTGCGACCGTCGGGACTGAGGGCCAGGGCCCTGACGACGCCGGTGTGGCCGGTCAGAGTGGCGAGGGCACGGGGACGGCGCGGGTCGGCCACGTCCCACAGGCGGGCGGTGCCGTCGTCGCTCCCGGTGGTCAACAGGTGGCCGTCGGCGCTGAAGACGGCGCTGGTGACGCCCTTGGTGTGTCCGGTGAGTACGGCAAGCGGGGTGGGCCGGTGCGGATCGGTCAGGTCCCACAGGCGGACGGTGCCGTCCATGCTCGCGCTGGCCAGGGTGTGCCCGCCTGGGCTCAGCCGTACGGCGTAGACGGCGTTGGTGTGGCCGGGCACGAGGGCCGCGTAAGGGTTGGCGAAGGAACTGAGCAGGCTGCCGCGTGCCTCCCTGGTCGGCGCGAGCCGGTAGGCGGCCAGGGCGAGCTGGGCGGCCAGGGCCGGATTCGCGGCGCGCAGCGCGTCGGCCTCGTTGGCGACCTTGCCCGACAGCGCCTCGTCACGCTGGCGTCCGACGGTGTCGGAGGCGCGCACCGCCGCGACGGAGGTGCCCGCGGTGACCAGGACGAGCACGCTCAGCAACGCGATGAGCTGGTAGAGCCTGCGGACGCGTCCGCGTTCGCGCCGCCCGCTCGCGGTGACGAAGTCGCGCACGCGCGGGTTGACCGGGTGGTGGGAGGCGCTCTCCAGCCAGGCCCTGGCCGCGGAAAGCCGCGTCCCCCGGTAGAGGGCGGCCGGGTCCCGGTTCTCCCGTTCCCACAGGTCGGAGGCCTCCTCCAGCTGTTGCGCGGTCAGCAGCCAGGCCCGGTCGGCGTCGATCCAGCCGCGTAGCCTGGGCCAGCACCACAGCAGCGCCTCATGGGTGATCTCGACGGTCTCCGCGCCCGCGGTGAGCAGCCTGAGGGCGACGAACGCGCCCACGATCCGCTCCAGCTGCTCGGCGTGCTCGTGTTCCCGCAGATCACGCCAGGGCAGCGGGCGCCGGGTGCCCGGGATGCTCCCCGCTGTCTCCCCTGACGTCTCCCCCGGGACGCGTACCAGCCGCAGGAACAGCCGTCCGGCCAGCGCGCGGCCGGTCTCGTCGAGCGCCTCGTAGGCCTCCTCCGCCGACTGCGCGACGGCCCCGTGAATGCCTCCACTCGCCTGGTATCCGGCGACGGTCAGCCTTCGGCGTCCGCCGTCGCGCCAGACGGTGAGCAGCGCGTGCGACAGCAGCGGAAGAGCCCCCGCGTCGTGCGCCGTGGCGCCCGTCGCTCCCGGGTCAGCGGGCGACAGGTCGCGCAGGACCAGCTCGACCAGGCCGTCCTCGACGTCGCCCCTGGCCTGTCGCGCGGGCTTGACGATCGCCTCGCGCACCTCGTCACGGTTCATCGGCCCGACCAGGACCTGGGAGTCCTGCAGGATCCGGGCCAGCGCCGGGTGCCGTAGCGCCTGGGGGTAGAAGTCCGCGCGCAGCGCGAACACCACCACGCCTCCCCCGGGCGGCCGGGCGTCCGGCCCGGCGCCGCCGGTGAGCGCGGCGACGAACCTCCGGCACTCCTCCTCGTCCCGGCACTCGGTGAAGACCTCCTCGAACTGGTCCACCACCAGGACGTGGCCGCCGGCCTCCCCCCATTCCTCGGGTAATCGCTCCATGGGCCGTTCCCCGGGAGTCAGCAACGTGACGTGCCCGTACCCGTCACGGGTCACCGGAGTGGCCCGCCCGCTCCCGTCGCGGGCCGGCGGCGCGACCTGCCCGTACCCCTCGCGGGCCGACGCCGTGACCGGCCCGTCCGCGTCACCGGGCCGCAGCGCATCCACTCCATGCCCGTCGTTGGGCAGCGCTATGACCTGTCCGTCCACGTCGCGGGCCGACGCTGTGGCCTGCCCGCCTCCATCGTTGGGCGGCACCGTGACCTGCCCGTACCCGTCGCGGGTCAGTGCCGGGATCAGTCCCGCTCTCAGGAGTGACGACTTGCCCGACCCCGAGGCCCCGACCACCGCGAGCACGCCGCCGCCGTCCCCCGCGAGTACGGCCACGCGTTCCCGCAGCAGCCGGACGAGCCCGTCCCTGCCGTGGAACCAGTCGGCGTCCTCGGGCTGGAAACTCGCCAGCCCCCGATAGGGCACCGGAGCACTTGAGGGTCGTCGCCCCGGGCTCCGGCGTATCCGCAGCAGCGCCTGAACCCATTCATCGAGCGTGTCCGGGTCACGGACGCCACAGGCGCCGAGAACGTCGACGAGTGTTCTCCTTGAGGGCAGGTGCGCCCCGGAGAAATACCCGCCGACGGTACTGTCCGGAATCCCGGTCGCGCGGGCCACCTCTCTGACCGTGTACCCCACCCTCTCCCGCAGGAGAGACAGTTCCCGGGCGAAATCCCGCCGCTCCGCGATCCCCTTTACCCCGGATTCATCCTCTTTCGGGGACTTCTCTCGCAAAGCGCCCTCCTCGCCCCGAGGCCAGCCGTACCCGGAGTGTATAGAGCCATCACCCCACTGTCCCGACTTGTACGGACATCACCCGAGATCTTTTAGGCACCCCCTTAACCCACGTACGACAGGGCATCGACCAGCCATCTACTTTTACGGGGCACCATGGCGCCGTCGCCTCACCCATGAAATATCGGCAAAGTCGAGAACGGATCCACCAACTCATCCGAACCCGCATAGCCACATTCGTCAGCCCCTACAACCAATCCCACAATTGCCCTTGGCAATCCTGCGAATCACGTATGCCGAATGACTTACCAACCTCGATGCGCCAACGCTCACGCGACTGGTGAAAGCACCGACCTCATACCCATCTCCCAAACTTGGCCAGGGTATGAGGATTCCACCTTCATACATTCACAGCGGCTGACCCCGCGCGAAATAACGGCCGTGGAACAGTGGCGGGTTCTATGGTTACGATGCGAACCGTCTAACGCTCAAGATTGACAAGCAGATCGTCGAGCTCCTGGACCTCGGGATGGCCAGTGCCGTACTCGGCGCGCAGGTCCGGTAAGAGATCAGTCAGAATACGTTCGGCGGCGTTGACGTCACCTCGCGCGATGTGGACCTCGCCGATCTGCCGCCGCAGTTCCATCGTGAGCGGCGCCGTCACCCCCAATGCCCGCTCCATGTCCCGGCGCAGGACGGTCATCAGGCCGAGCGCCCGGTCATAACGGCCGAGGGCAGCGTGGCAGAGGGCCGCGTTGAAACGGCAGCCCAGCACCGCCTCGTGGTCTGGGCTGAGCAGCTCCGCCAGCCCGGGAATCACCCGTTCCAGCTCCGGCGCGGCCCTCCGGTAGTCGTGAGCCGCGAAACGGGTGTTGGCCAGGTGCATCCGCAGTGCGAAGACCAGCGGATGGCGCTCCCCCAAGATATCGACGGCCGGATCGAGCACGTCCTGGATGACCTCGATCGCCTGGCTGAACCTGCCGTCCTCGGCCAGCTCCTCGGCGCGCTCCTTGGCCGCGGCGACGTCCCGCTCCGAGACCCGGCCGCCCCGGGAAGGGGCGGGAGGCCGAGGGCCGGTGAGCGCAGTCTCCGCGATGCGGCCGACCACGCTCGCGTACATCCGCGCCGGATCGGGGGACGGCGCCGGCACCGTGAAGCCGGGGATGGGTGACGGTTCCCCGACGAAGGGCAGCAGCCGCGCGTAGACATCGGCAGCGTCCTGGGGACGGTCGACGGGGTTCTTGGCAAGCAGTTCCAGAACGAGTTCCTCGACGCCTTCGGAGACGTCCGGACGCAGGGAGCGCAGAGTCGGCGGAGGTTCGGTGTGGTGACGCCCCAGCTCGACAGCGGGAACCTTCGACTCGAAGACGCGCGTGCCGGTCAGCAGCTCGTGCAGGACGCAGCCCACGGCGTACAGGTCGCTCTGTGGGCTCGCCTTACCGGAGATCCCCGTCTCCGGCGCCATGTAGAACGGCGTACCGACCCCCTCTCCCAGTTTGGTGATCTTCGTCAACTCCGGTGCCCCGAGGATCGCCGCGATGCCGAAGTCCAGCACCTTCACGCTTCCGTCCGAGCAGATCATGAGGTTGCGCGGCTTGATGTCACGGTGGATCAGCGACTCGGCGTGCGTGACCGTCAGGACGGCGCAGATCTGAGCGGTCACGGCCGCCGCCCAGGGCAGTGGAAGCGGACCATGGGAGTCGACGAGGTCGTCTAGCGTCCAGCCGTCCACGTACTCCATGACGAGGAACAGTTCACCAACGTGGGTGCCCATGTCGTGGACGATGGGCACCCCCGGGTGCCGCAGCCGCGCGGTGACGCGCGCCTCACGCCGGAACCGCTTGATCGCGGCCTCCCGGCGCTCCTCGGTGCCAAAGGCGGCCCAGCGGATGAACTTGACCGCGACGTGCCGGTCCAGAGTCTGGTCGAACGCCTTCCAGACCTGGCCCATTCCGCCGCTGCCGCGCTCCTCGACGAGCTCGTAGCGGTCGCCGACAACCGTGCCACGCTGCAACCCGGGGCTCCGTTCGTGGTGGAGGACGCCCCCAGTTTTACCGGTTGAGCGGTAAATGATCCAGATCAGTCGAGCGTGCCCTCGCGGATCATCCGGTAGACCTGCCGGCGCCCGAGGTCGGTGATCCGGCTGCGGAACAGTGACTCGTCGAAGAAGCGCTGTACCAGGCCGGTGTTGCCGGTGTGCCGGTCTACCACGACCTTCTCCAGGTGGTCGGCGAAGACCTCACCGAAGTTGGCCTCGTCGTTGACCAGCGCGGCGGCGATGAGCGAGTCGTTGCGCGCGGCTTCCTCGAACTGCTGCTCCACCCAGATCTGGTCGGTCTCGGACAGGCCCAGGCCGTACTTGTCGTTCACCGAGGCGATCAGGGCGCGCAGCGACGTCATCTCGGCGTCCGCCGCGCCGCCGCCGGCGCCGGACGGGGCCGGAAGCGTCACCTCACCCGTCTGAGTGGGGCTGAGGCTGATGTCGTGCTCGCCGGTCTTGCTGATCCTCAGGTGGGTGAGGTCGATCTCACCGACGTCCACGGCCGGGTCCTCCCTGCGCGGCAGCCTGTTCAGCAGGAACCGGCCGAACAGGTAGAGCCGCTCCAGGTCGTCGTCGGTGTACGGCACGACCTGCGACAGGAACCCGTACAACCGCACGTAGGACCGCAGGTCGGCGCGGAAGCTCTCGGCGGAGTCGTCGTCGTTCTCCAGATCCTCCCTCTGCCGTTCGATGAAGCGCGCGACGGCGGGCTCGGTGAAGCGGTAGAGCGCCGCATGCGCCTTCTCCCAGTCCCGCTGCGTCGCCGAGCTCCGCTCAGCCTGGAGATACGCCTCGGCGAGGGCCTGCATCTCCGACACCACCAGCAGCGCGTGCCCCTGTACGGCCGCCACCCGCGTGTAGAGCAGGTTGGGGTCCACGTCCTCGACGGCCGTGCCCTCGAAGTACGGCTGGAACTCCGCCTGGATGTCCTCGGCCTCGTTGGCGAAGTCCAGGACGAAGACGTCGCCCTGCGACTTGAGCCGGTGCGTACGGTTCAACCGCGACAGCGTCTGCACCGCGGCCACCCCCGCCAGCTTCTTGTCCACGTACATCGTGGTCAGCAGCGGCTGGTCGAACCCGGTCTGGTACTTGTCGGCGACGACCAGGATTCGGTACTCCGCCTTCTCGGCGGCGTTGGGCGAGGTGTCGTCTGCCCGACAGTAGGCGAACCGCTCCGGTAGCTCCCGCTCCCCGAAGCCGTTCAGCCTGGCCTCGGTGTACTCCGTCTCGACGCCCTGCTCGTCCTTGAGCTTCAAGGTCTGGGAGAAGGCGATCAGTGTGCCACAGTCGGCGTAGCCGTGGGCGGTCACATAGTCGCGGATCGCCTGGCCGAGCCTGAGGGCGTGCTCACGCGAGGGGGTGACCACCATCGCCTTGGACCGCCCGCCCATCTGGGGCGCGGTGTGCCTGCGGAAGTGCTCCACGATGATCTGCGCCCGCTGCTGCATGCTCGTCGGGTGTAGCTGCGCGAACTGCGTGAGCAGCGCCTGTCCCTTGCGCCTGTCCACCTCGCGGTCGTCGGGCTCGGTGCTCATCAGCCGCCAGAGCGTCTTGTAGGTGACGTAGTTCCTCAGCACGTCGAGGATGAACCCCTCCTCGATCGCCTGTCGCATCGAGTAGACGTGGAGGGCGCGCGGGTTGCCATCCTTGCCGGGAGTGCCGAACAGGGTGAGCGTCTTGTTCTTCGGCGTGGCGGTGAACGCGAAGTACGACAGGCTGTCGTGCCTGCCCCGAGCCAGCGCGCTCGCCGTCAGCAGGTTGCCGTCCTCGTCGACGTCGTCGCTACCGAGCCTGCGCAGCACCCGCTTGAGGGCGGCGGCCCCCTCCCCCGTCTGCGACGAGTGCGCCTCGTCCACGATCACCGCGAACCGCCGGCCGCGCAGCCCCTCGACCTGCTGGAGGATGTGCGGAAACTTCTGCAGCGTGGTGATGACGACCTTCGCGGTCTCCCCCTGCAGCGCCTCGGCGAGCTGGGCGGAGTCCTGGTCGATCCGCTGGACCACCCCCGGCGTGTGCTCGAACTGGTAGATCGTCTCCTGGAGCTGCCGGTCGAGGACCACCCGGTCGGTGATCACGATGACCTTGTCGAACACCGGCTGGTTCGGCCCGTACCCCTTGGCCAGCGCCGTCTCGTCGAGGTCGTCCAGGTCGGCGGAGGTGTGCAGGTTCGACAGCGCGTGCGCCAGCCAGGCGATCGTGTTCGACTTGCCCGAACCCGCCGAGTGCTCCACCAGGTAGTTGTGCCCGGACCCGTGCTTTCGCGCGTGGCCGGTCAGCTTCCGGACGGCGTGCCACTGGTGGTAGCGCGGGAAGATCAACGGCAGCCGGTGGGCCTTCCCCGGGGACGGCTTGCGCCCCTTGCCCTTCTTGACGTCCTCGTCGTCGACGTGCAGGAACCGCCTGAGCAGGTCCATCCAGGTGTCGCGGTGCCAGATCCGCTCCCACAGGTAGGCGGTCCGGTAGGTGCCGCCCGACGGGATCGGCGGGTTGCCCGCGCCACCCTTGTTGCCGGGTCCCCCGCTGCCCATGTTGAACGGCAGGAACCGGGTCTTCTTCCCTGCCAGCCGCGTGGTCACGAACACGAGCTCCGTGTCGACGGCGAAGTGCACCAGGGCCCGCCTGGCGAACAGCAACTCCTTGGGATCGCGGTCCTCGCGGTACTGCCGCTTGGCGTGCTCGACGGTCTGCCCGGTGAGCGGGTTCTTCAGCTCGGCCGTGGCGACCGGGACGCCGTTGACGAACAGCGCCAGGTCGAGGGTGTCGGCTGTCTTCGCCGAGTAGCGGAACTGGCGGACGACGCTGAGGATGTTCTTGTCGTACGGCTCCAGCGCGTCGGCGGCGATGGTGTGCGCGGGCCTGAAGTAGGCCAGCCGGAACGTGATCCCCCGGTCCTTCACCCCGTGCCGCAGCACCTCAAGGGCACCGTCGGCGTCGATCGCCTTGGCCACCACGTCGGCCAGCCGCCGGGCCGCCCCCGCCTCGTCCCCGGCCTGTGCGACGACCAGCCGGTTCCACTCTTTCGGCTGGGTCGCCTGCACGAAGTGCAGCAACTCGGTCGGGTTCAGCCCCAGGGCGTGGTCATAGAGGTCGTTCGAACCCCTCACCCACCCGCCCTTCTTACGAAGGACCGACTCGATGGCGTCCTCGAAGACCTTCTCGTGGTGTACGGGGGCCACGATCACGTTCCTTTCACCCTGATGCGGTGACGTAGAGCAGGTGAGTTCTTACGGGATACGGCGATGAGCTGACGAGGGGGTACGGCGTGACGTGGGAAAACGGCCGTGACGGCCGTTCAGGTCGACGCATCGGATCGACGTGAAGCCGGGGCCGAGATCAGGACATCCCGACCCTGCGGTTCGTCGTAGGCCGGAGCGGACGAGCTCGGGGTTATCGGTCTCCGAGGGGCGAGCCGAACTGTCCGGCCTTCACGCAGTTAAGGAAGGCATCCCACTCGGCGGGGGTGAAGAGCAGCTTGGGCCCCTCGGGGTCCTTGGAGTCACGTACGACGACCAGGCCGGCACGCCCCTCGGCGAGGCCCTTCAGCTCCGCGACCTCAACGCAATCACCACCGTTGTTGCCGCTGAGGCTTGACTTGCGCCACCGCGCCTTGCTTACGTCCATTTTTCCTCTGCAGTCCTCTTGATGAGATCTAACGACATGCTCAGAGGCAGCGCCTCTATTCGGATGGCCTCGAACTGCTTCACGGCCGCCGCTACCTCGTCCCGGTCGCCGGTCGTCAATCCGCGAGTGGCCGTCTCCAAATACGCTATCTCGGTTCCGCCCGGCAGGGTGGCGATCGCGAACCCCGCCAGAATGCCCGCTCGCACGCAGTCGCGTGGAACGACCTGCACGCTGATCTGAGGACCGGCGACCTCCAGCAGATAATTCAGTTGGTCACGCATGGTCTCCTGCCCGCCTACCGGACGGTGCAGGACCAACTCGTCGATCACACACCGGAGGGTGGGCGGCGGAGGGTCTTCACGGGTCAGGATGGCCTGCCGCTCAAGCCGGGCCGCGGTCGCGGCATCGTCGCCGAGCAGAGCACGCGCGTAGGCCTTGGTCTGCAGCAGTCCCGGAAACACCAGCGGCTGATAGGTCCGGATAGTGGTCGCCGCCTGCTCCTTGTCGCGCCACTTCCCGAACCAGGAAGGGAAGACCTGGCCCTTCCTCCAGTCGAGGAGGCGGTGGAGCGCCCCGCCCGTGTCGAGGACCCGGTCGCACTTCTCGGCGAACTCCGGACTGGCCGGAAGCTGCCCCGTCTCGACCCCGCTGATCAGCGACTCGCTGAAGTGGATGCGCTCGGCGAGCTGTCCCTGGGTGAGGTCCGCGGCCCTCCGGTAGTGACGCAGCTCCCTGCCCCATATCGCCTGAGGCGTGTAGAGGTTGACCACGATGCCCTCCCTTGCCGGAATTCAATGACGGCGCCCTGAACCCCAAAGCTCAAACTTGGTAATCGTTTCATCACCAAGCGTAGTCGGCTCTCGGCATCCTGAACATATAAAACCGAGACCGGAAGAGAAACCCCATGAAAGAGATTCTCAACGCGTACACAGCACGAACCGGATGCCTCCACATAGTGGACCCCGTCCTCTGCGTGCTGGGCGAGAAATGCATTCCCCACGAGGCCAGAAACGTGGCATCCGCCCGCCGCTTCGTCCGAGACATCGCCATCGAGTGGAACACGGCGGAAACGGTTCCGGAAATCGCCGAACTCCTCACCTCGGAAATCGTCACCAACACCATCGTGCACGGCGCCACGAGCCCCACCACCGCACCTCCCGTTCACATCACGGTCATGAGGGAGGGAAAGCTGATGGTGGTCGAGACCTGCGACTCCTCAAGCGCGATCCCCCGAACAAGGAACGCGGCCCCCATGGAGACCTCCGGCAGGGGCCTCACAGTCGTCAGGGAACTCGCCCACAACTGGGGCTGGCTCCCCCACCCCAACGGCAAATCCGTCTGGTTCGAACTCGTCGCATGGCCCTGAACGTCATTGAGGTTCGCTCTCCAACTCCAGCTCTCCTTGATCGTCGGCCTCTCGCTCCCTCCATACGGCGTCGGCCAGCTCCACAAGGGTGCCCTGTCCTGGAACCACCCATCTGAGTGTGCCCTGAACGGCAACCGGTGCGTTCTCCCATTGCGCGAGTCGCCACATGTGCGTGACGAGCCCGGAAGGCGAATAACGTTCGCCGTCAGCCGCCCAAAGAATTGGCTTGGACCTCTCGTTGACCCATGTCGCCTGCTTACGGCTGGGGTTCTCCGCGAACCAATCCTGCATAGTGGCCGCCTCGACGGCGCTGCCGGTCTTGAATGTGAGAGAGGCACCTTCGGGGATGCGAGCGGCGTCCACAAGGAGAGAAACCGCGTTCGGCTTGCGTGGTTTTTTGGGGATCGGTCGGAGATATTCCCTCGAAGCCACTGGCAGCGGCGTATTGGACGCCATGTCGTCAAGCACCCGTTTGACCAGGACCCGACAACGGACCTCGTTCATGAACGTACTTCTGATGAAGGAGGTGGTGGAGAACTCCGCGTCCACGTAGTGAGTCATCCGGTTCAGGAGGTCAACCGCGATGCCAGGAGCCTCCGCGACGAACTCCGCCCACTCCTCGTCCGAGTCGTCGAAGTGGTTCTTGCCGACGTGCTGGAAGACGAGGTGCGCCAGGAGGAGGCCGCCGTGCTCGGCGACTCCGGCCGCACGCCCCTGACGCTCTGCGACGGCCTTGTGAAGCACCTCCCTGATAACCCGGTGCAGGAGGACCGCTCTCCAGATCTGCTGCACAGGCGGGGGCTTCTGGAAGATCCGGGTGTAGATGCCCTGCGTTCCCTCCTGCCACAACTCGTCTGGCTCAACCTTGATCCGGACCGCCAGACGGGAATCGTTGTGCGCGCAGGCGAGGGCGAAAGCGGCTTCCACAATCGAGCATCCCGCCTCCGGGGGCGGGTCCAACTCACCACGCCTGAAAACATAGGTCTTCTGCAGGTGGAACAGGAAGTCGTCCCGGATCTCCCCTTGAGCCGGTTTCAAGGTGACGAAGTCGCGACGCTCCACGCTGTTCTGCGTGTTGGTGGCGGTCGTGATGTCCGTGGCGAACCCGTCGGGGCAGTCCTGGATGGAGATCACCTTGACGCTCACCTGCGCGCCGAGCAAGGCGTCGGGGTTCTTTCTCGACGCCTCATAGGCGGCGGCCACGGTCTGTGCCCCGTTGACGACGCTGGCGTTGGTCAGTTTGAGAGTCACCGGCCCGCGAGGGTCACTCCTGCTGAACGGCGTGGCCTCGATCGTGTCGCAGAGGACCGTGATCCCGTTGTTGAAGTACCAGAAGGCGTCGGGATTTTCCGTGAGGGTTCTGACGATCTCGTTGTTGACCTTGGTGAGCCCCAGCGATTTGCGAATGTTCTGCTCGAACAGCCTTCCATGATGGTCGCCGAACCACTGCGCGACCTCATCGGCGGAAACGTTTCCCTGATATGCCTCGAAGGGAGCCTGGACCCGGAGCCAGCTGGCCATCTTGGCCTGGAGCGTGACCTGGTCGGTCAGTTCGTTGCGAACGATCTGCCACGCGTCCGCCGCGTTGCGAACCTCGTAGTCCAGCATGGCGCCGAGCGAGTTGAACTCACTCTTGGCATCCTCGAAGCATTCGACCGCCTCGGCGGAAAGCTCTCCGGGGCCCATCGTCACGACGAGGAGTGTGATGCGTGCGCGCGCGTTTTCCAGTACGGCGTTCACGCGGTCGGCGAGAGCGGAGAAACGGTCGTTCAGCCGGTCGTACTGCCGCTGGTCGATCCGCTTGAGACCGTTGACCAGCTTCAGCGCCTCTCCAACACCGAAGCCCGCAGTGCCCTTGTTGCTCCACTTCGCCTGGATCAACCAGATCTGCGGGGCTCCGTCCATGATGGCGACGGCGTCAATACCGTAGTCGTCCCGGCCGTCGACGACACAGGCGGCCGCTGCCGCATTGTCACAGCCGGTGACGTCCCGCGCGAAGAGCGCCGCGAGTCCCCGAGAGAGAAAGGCCGACTCCCTCTCTCCCGCGTCTTTCTTGAGGAAATCCTCCATGGAGATCAGGTCCGCGAAGTCCCTCTTGATCGCGGCAGCCACATGGGCCACCTGCCTCGGCATCTGCTGACCAGGTGGACGGCTCACTCCCGCATTCCCCTCGCCGTGGTGACATCAATCTGCCCGGTAACCGCTTCCACGATCAGCGCCTGCCGTCGCTCAGCAATCACACTTAGTTGCCTCTCTAGGGCATCAATCAGACTCTGATCTTGAACTATTGATTGATCAAGGGATCCAACAATAGATTCCTGAACCCGCCGGCTAGGGAATGGAAATCTATGAGTAGCGAGTTGATCACCCGTAAGGTGAGTCATGGTTGTTGCGTTACCTTCAGCCTCAAATACACTCATGGCCCGAGCGACGCGAAGGCAGTAGTAGAGCCAACGGACCGAGCTGCGCCCCCGCGACCTGGCACGATGCAACGCCTTCTGATAATAAATCTCAGAAATCCGCCCGTCCCAAATTGCCGCCCTTCCAGGATAACTCCCCCCCTCGCAGATCAAAAGATCCCCAGGAAGCAATTCGTATCGTTGACGCTCAGAAGGCGGGAAGTCCATGAAGGCAAGTTCAGCTACATCAATCTCGTCCCACTGAACATTGGCGACTCGCAGATATGGCTTTAGGTGATCCCCCTTGGATCGATCCTGATTGAGCATCTTTCCCAGTCGAACCTCAAACTGACTTGACACGGTCATCACAGGCCAAGAAACTGGAATATCACCGAGCCACGCAAGACCGCTATATTGTCGATCGTTCGACCATTCAGTCCCGCGAATTGCATTAAAAGATTTTACGAATGACCGTTCTTTAATAAGGGAGATCTGTCGTTCACGAGAACCGACAAGTCGATCAATGCGTGACACCTCTACATCGAGAAAATCAGAGATGCGCCGCTGCTCCTCAGCACTAGGCAACGGGACTCTGAGCTGCTCGATGTCCGGCATATAGATCGTCTTATGCGTTGACCCCGCCGCTACCCTACGGAGATCAGGGGCCATTGCTCGCAATGCGTAAAGAAGATAACGCGGCTCCAGCTTCGGACCACATGTCCATGCCGCGAAGTCCTGGCTGGTCGCCATGTCACAACCCATGATGGCCGAGAAGCCGACGGATGCCGTGCGCGAGAGAATGACTGTTCCTGCCGGGTGTAGAACCGCCGCCGAGTTCGCGAGACCGAGGTTGCTGATCTTTTCCTTAGTCTCCAGCACCGTGTCGCGTGTCCCGTCCCGGAGCTGCCAGACGTCAGCGAGAGTCATCCAGGGAAGCGTGCAGTTCTCCCAGTACTCCGGATGCTGACGGCTGGGCGTATGCCCCGTCCCCAGCTTTGCAACGTATCTGATCGGAACGGTGGGCCAGCGCGACCTGGAGAGCCACGGAGCGAGATCCGTTCCGCTCACCGGGTCACCTCTCCCAGGAGCTTCTGGATCTCGGTCTCAAGCGCTTTAAGCTCCGCGTCGATCTCCTCCACTGGTCTCGGCGGCGTGTACACGTAGAAGTGCCGCGTGAATGGAATCTCGAAGCCGAGTTTGGTCTTGGAGTGGTCCACCCAGGCGTCCGGCACGTGCGGCAGGACCTCGCGCCTCATGTACTCCTCGATCTCCGCCTCCCGTTCCGCCGGGGTGGAGTTCATCGACGTCAGCGGCACATTCTCGTTGTCCCGAAGGTCGGCGTCCGGCAGCGGGTTGTTCTTCCGGTCGATCTGGAGCTCACCTTCAGGGTCGCTGACCGCGACCTCCGCCCAGATCGCTTTCTCCACCGGAGCGGGCAGTTTACTCAGCCCGCGCTCGGCCAACGCCGCGTCCAGCTTGCCGGCGAACTCCAGCTTCGTGCCGCAGGCCGTACCGACCATAGAATCGAGAGCGGCAAGTACCGCGTCACGCTGCTCGAACTTGGCCACCGCCTTGGCTTCCCCCACCGCCTCAGCGGTCAGGCCAGTGACCTCGAAGCGCTGACGGAGTGGGCGCTCCACGGTGATGCGCTGGTAGCCGAAGGCGTGGCGAGGAAAGACCTTCACCTTGGCGTGGTGCTCATGCTCGGAGTCCGCCGCGATGGCGAATGCGTTCTTGTAGATCGTGGTCAGCTCGGTGATCTGGTCCTCGGGGATGAACTTACGCTTGTCACCGAGGGACTTGCGCATCTTGGCCCAGGAGGCACGGGCGTCGAGCAGAATCACCTTGTCCTTCAGGTCGGCGGCCTTGCGGTTGGACAGGATCCAGAAGTAGGTGGAGATGCCGGTGTTGTAGAAGAGTTGGTCGGGCAGGGCGACGACGGCCTCAAGCCAGTCGTTCTCCAGGATCCAGCGGCGGATCTCCGACTCCCCCGATCCGGCCGCGCCGGTGAACAGCGGGGAGCCGTTGAAGACGATCGCGACGCGGGAGCCGCCCTGCTCGACCGGCTTCATCTTGGAGATCATGTGCTGGAGGAAGAGGAACGAGCCGTCGTTGATCCGAGGGGTGCCCGCGCCGAAGCGGCCGGCCCAGCCCAGGTTGTCGCGCTCGTCCTCGATCTGCTTCTGGACCTTCTTCCACTCCACGCCGAACGGCGGGTTGGCCATCAGGTAGTCGAACTGACCGTCGGGGTGGCCGTCCTGGGTGAAGGAGTTACCGAAGGCGATCTTCGAGGGGTCCTGGCCCTTGAGCATCATGTCGGAACGGCAGATCGCCCACGACTCGGGGTTGAGCTCCTGGCCCGAGACCTTGACCGTGGCCTTGGCGTTGTAACCCTTGATGTACTCCTCGGCCGCGCTGAGGATGCCGCCGGTGCCGCAGGCCGGGTCGTAGACGGTCCGGACGATGCCGGGCGTCATCACGTCCTGGTCGTCGGGCGACATCAGCAGGTTGACCATGAGCTGGATGACCTCGCGCGGGGTGAAGTGCTCACCGGCGGTCTCGTTGGAGATCTCGGAGAACTTCCGGATCAACTCCTCGAAGACGTAGCCCATCTGGTGGTTGTCGACCACGTCCGGGTGCAGGTCGATGGCGGCGAACTTCGACAACACCAGGTAGAGCAGTCCGGCCTCGTCCAGGCGGGTGATCTGCTCGTCGAACCGGTACTTGTCCAGCACCTCGACGGCGCCCGGAGAGAAGCCCCCGATGTAGGCGCGCAGGTTCTTGGCCACGTTCTCGGAGTCGGCGCTCACCTTCCCCAGATCGAGAGGGCTGGTGTTGTAGAAGCTCGCCTCCGAGGCGTTCCTCAGCTTGATCTCGACCAACCCGGGCGGCAGCGACCCGCTCTTGAGCTTCTCCGCCTCGGCGAGCACGGCCTGCTTGGTCGGTTCCAACACGCAGTCGATCCGGCGCAGTACGGTGAAGGGCAGGATGACCTTGCCGTACTCCGACTGCCGGTAGTCACCGCGCAGCAGGTCGGCCACCGACCAGATGAAGTCCGCGTACTTCTGGTGGTTACCGCTCACCGTCGTCCTTCCATGTTTCCAATGACTCGCGCTTCCCATCTTCGCCAACCGCGACCGGCCGACGCGACAGACGGGGAAACTTTCCAGGCCACAGCGGATACCGTCACAGCAACGCCCGCCCGCCGGGATGCAGAACGCTTCCACCGAAAGCCGGGAAAGCCCACACGCCCAAGACTACCGCATCCATGTCACAACATCAGCAACCATCATTTGTTTTGTGGCCTCAGTTCACAGACATCACTCTCTGGCCTGGGGCTGCCCCCTCGGACGTCAGTCCTGTCGTGGCACCAGACGCGGAGGCATCGACCGGGACGGCTTGGCGTAGCGAGCGTGCACACGTTCCACCTCCCTCTCCCACACCATCCGAAGCTCTTCGTCCGTCGACGGAACCTGGAAGCCAAGTCCCTTCAGCACCTGACGGAACACCGGATCCACGCCTCCGCCGGGCAGCGTGATGAGAGCCGACAACATCGGGATGACCTCGACGGCCGGTGTGTCCACGGCTACAAGGACAGCGGGCCAGTCGACGGGCTCCTGAAACGCCGACTCGGTGGCCACCCGGTCCATAACCTGCTTCCAGTCGACGGTCGCCTGCTCCTGCGCGACACCGGTCAGGAGACGTCGCACACCGTTCACCAGACCAACCGTTCTCGCGGACGCGAAAATTCTTCCCCGGCGCTCCGCAAATCCATTCTTCGCTGTTTTCGGCTCGGATGCCTGCCAACGCTTGGTATCGGCTCCCGCGATTCTCCGAGAGCCGACCTCACGAGTAGGAGGGTCGACCGCGGCGGCCTGGTCAGCGGCCGCCTTCCATCCAGAAAACGTTTCCAGCCATTTCTTGTAGCTCTCGATCTGCTTGCGCTCGCTCTTGAGGTCCGAAGCCGGAGCAGTGGCCACCACCTTTCCGGCTGTGGAGAGAAGGTCGACCATAAGAGCAACCTCTCCCTTTCTCCTCGCACTTTTTACCTGTTCCAGCAGGTCGTGAAGCTGGGCACGGTTCTCTTCTTGCCCGACTCGATCAGCTCGCTGAGGCGGAAGGGTTCGCTGCTTCTTGGCTTTGGGCCGCGCGGGCGCGGCTTTCTTCGGATCGACGCCCACTCGACAGGCGGGTGCAGAGGAGATCTTCGCCCGCCGCTGGTCCAGAACCCACCGTTTCCACTCGTCGATCTCCTGCCACCTGCGACGGAACCTCGGCAGTCTCAGCAGCGCCTGTCTGTCATCCACGGCGAGGAGGTGATACACCTCACCGAGCAGGCGTGCCACCTCCTCAACGTCCCGAGCGGATCGCGCCTTGCGTAATTGGCCTGTCAGCGGAATCAGACTGGCATGAACCCATTCCTCATCGCGCAGGACCATGCGCATGCTGACGGTGCGCGCCTGGGTTACCCGGTTAGCGGCCTCGGTCTGCGCCTGGGGCAAGTCCACCGGCCCGGTGGTCCGCCTGTGGGGCTTGAGCCGTACGTCCCGGAGAACGGGGGTGACGATCCCTCGCTCGGAGATCTCACATTCGCTTAGATCGTTCCAGAAGAGGTCACCGTCTCGCGTCTCGGTTCCCACCTTGACGACCCGGGCGCCGTCTTCCATGTCGCACCTGACGCGAAGGGCGTATCCGTTCCTGTCGACCAGGTCCCTGGCGGTTCGAGTCGCTCTTGGCCCGAACATCCACTCGACATCACGGACACCCCGGCGAAGCGCCCGATCCGCCTCGGTCCACCCTTCCGGCGTGAGGTTGGCGAGCTGAACCCGGATCAGAGACCTTCCCTTTGGCTCGTTCACGGTCAGGTCCGTGCACTGTCCGTCGGACATGTTTCCCTGGAACCGCTGTGGCCGAGCGTCTCTGAACGCACCGCTCAGTCCCCGGTGAATGTAGAGGTGATCGGCGCTGTCCGCGCCGACATACCTACGTTCACACGTGGGAGCCCTACCGTCCGTATCCGGGTAGTGCGCGAAGTGGCACACCCTGTCCTTGTAGACCTTGCCCATGAGCCGCCAGCCGCATCCACCGAGCCACTCGCCACACCAGAAGGTCCGTCCCTCGTATTGTCTGAGATACGGCTTGGCATAGTAATGATCCTCGGGCAGGGAAAGCGGGTCCTCTGATCTGGGGTCGTCAAGAACCGCCGTTTGGACCTTCCGGTTGTCCAACGCCATAGGACCTCTTGGGAGTCGCGTACGGGCTAGCGGTAGTACCACAAACTCCGGAAATCTGGATTTTGCGGCAGATCGCCGAATCCTAACGCCGTGACAGCCGACCGAACAGGGAAACGACGGCTCTTCCCTAGGAGATCGGTTCAGGTGGGGTGAGTGTTCCATGGGTGAGGCCGTGGAGCAGTGTGGCCACCGTCGAACGGCCGGACGCGCTCAGCTCCCTGAGCTCGGCCTCGAAGGCGAAGATCTGCCGGAACACCTCTCCATATCGTCTCTGCTCCCCCGGCGACAGGCGCGGCACCTGGGCGCGGCGGGGGTCGAAGCGTGTCGCGCCCGACTGTGTGCCGACCGTCGCGGCGGAGGACAGCGTCCGGACGAACCCCGCGAGGAAGAACGGGTCGAGCCGGTCCGGATCCGGCCTAAGCAGGACGAGCCTGGGGCCGAGCAGCAGGCCCGGAGTCTCGACGACCAGGGTCGCCAGACTGTTCCCCCTGGCGGCGACGACCACGTCTCCGGGTTTGACGGTGATCCGACCCTCGGGCTGGGTGCGGGTGGCGTCCGCCGGTTCCCCGTCGAACAGGTGCCGATCGGTCAGCACGGAGTCGCCCACCCCGTCGATCTCGAACCGCCCGGCCTGCTGGACGGTCAGCGCTCCGACCCGCTCAAGCTCCGCCAGGCCGACCGTCGGCAACTCCCTGCCCGTCCCCGCCATGGCCTCGGGCAGCAGGATGGAGAGCCGTCCGAGCCGTCCGGCCAGGCGCTCACGCAGGAGAGGATAGGTGTCGGCCGGAACCGCCCGCGTCCCCAGGTGACGGGCCGGGGTCACGTCGACGTCCTCGTCGACCAGGTCGATGATCGGAACCGTACGGCTCTCGCCGGGCCGGTCGACGTCAAGCTCCGGGTCCGCCCGGAACTCGTGCCAGCGCTCGACGGTCGCGTCGGCGTCGCCGGGATCGGTCTCGGCCATCAGTACCCGGGACGGGGTACGGCCGTCACCCGACGGTTTGCGGAGCACCCAGACGTGCACGGGGAGCCCGGTGCCCGAAGCCGCCTTCGGGGGGAGGCCGATGACGGCCTGGAGCGTCCCGCTGCGCAGGAGGTTGCTGCGGATGCGACGGCCAGAGCGGCGGTTGGCCACCGTCGCGGGCATGAGCAGCACCGCGATTCCGCCCGGTTCCAGGTGGGCGAGTGCGTGCTGGACCCAGGCCAGCTCAGACTCCGTCTTGGGCGGCAGGCCGTACTCCCAGCGCGGGTCACTCGTGAGGTCGTCGTATCCCCAGTTGCGCTCGTTGAAGGGCGGGTGACACACGACCGCGTCGACGATCAGGCCGGGCCAGGCATCCTCACGCAGAGAGTCGCCCGTTTTGACGGTGCTGTCCACCACGCTCAACGTCAGGCGTGACTGGGCCAGCCTTGCAAGGGAGTCTTCTTGTTCCTGACCGTAGGCGTGTTCCACGCCGCGCACCGCGGCGAGGAGAACCCCGAGCCCGCAGGCCGGGTCGAGGACCGATCGGACGTCCGGCCCGATCAATCGCGCCATGAGGTCGGCGACCTCGACGGGGGTTTCGGCCAACCTGCGGGAGTGGACGTCGGCGTAGCGGTCCAGCAGGAAGCGGACGGCCTCGGCGTCTCCCTCCTGCTGCGCGTATTTTCGGACGAGCCTCCACACGGAAGCGGGGAGCGTGTGGGGCTTTCCGCCATGGTGCAGCAGTTCGGTGGCCTCGGCGACGCTCTCACCAAGCCGGAGATCGTCGGAGACGGCACGGATCTGTTGCCAGACGCGTTCCCGCAGCGGCAGTTCCTCCACCTTGCCCTGCTCAAGCAACCACGTCTCAACGGCCTGGAGGGAGAACGCCGGGCTGGTCGCCGTACCCCCGACGGGCTCGGGGAAGTCCTCGTGCCGCTTGCGCCAGTTGCTCACCGCCGCGCGGCCGACCCCCGCCATCCGCGCGATGTCGGCCGCGGTGACGGTCACCTCGTCTCCTGCCATCATCGGCCCCGCACTCCCCGAATGGACCTTCCGCCCCCTCGGACGGACATATGTGGACGTCAAGATATCGCAGACGTTGACTGTGCGTCGACCACCGGCGTTCGTCACGTGAACATCATTCACGCATATAATGCGATGACCTGGGGGAATCCCTCCCTGAAAGCCGGGCCCCGGTGACGCCCCGTAGTGGCCCTCCCGTTCCGGAGGAACGGCCGGGCTCACCCGAACCGCCTGACGGGAGACAAGGTGTCAGCTCACTCTCCAGTCTCCCGTCGCCGTCGTAGTGTGCCGCCGAAGCCGCAGAACCTCGCGGAACTCCGTCTGGCGCCTGGCCGCCCCGTGGACCAGCATCACCTCGCGTGCCGACACCTCGTCGGCGATCTCCAGCAGCCCGCGCCTGTCCGCGTGCGCGGACAGCCTCATCAGATCCACCCGCGCCCTGACCGGGATCCTCCGCTCCTCACCCATGTCGTCGACGACCAGGTGGGGGGAGACACTCTGAACCGAGGCCAGGAGTCTCCTGCCCGGCGACTCCTCGTCCTGGTAGCCGGACAGGAACAGGGCGCTCCTCGGATCAGGGAGGATCTTCGCCGCCCACCGTACGGCGGGCCCTCCGGAGAGCATTCCCGAGGTGCTGATCACCACTCCGCGGGTGAACCTGTCCATGTCGCCGGGCCTGGCGCGGCCGACGTTGCCGCCGAAGATCGACAGCGGGCGGGGACCGTCCGCGGTCACGGCCTCGAACGACCTGCTGATGTCGGCGGCCATACCGTCGACCAGGACCGGCACATGCGGGAGGTGGCTTCGCATGACGAGGGCCAGCTCCTGCGCCCGGCCGAGCGCGAACGCCGGGACGAGCACCCGGCCCCCCTGAGCGTAGATTCCCTCAACGGCCCTGACGAGCTCACCGACCAGGCCGTCCCGGTCGCGGTGGTCCTCCGTACAGCAGGTGGACTCCATGACCAGCAGGTCGGCGTAGCGGGCCGACTCGGGGACGGCGTAGCCGTCGACGCTCTTCTGCCGGAAACCTGAGATGTCGCCCGTGACGGCGACACGGGACTCCCCTGCCCGCACCACGACCCCCGCCGCTCCCAGGATGTGGCCCGCGGGGAACAGCTCGACCGTCAGGTCCCCGACCCGCCGCGGCACGCCGAAGGCCAGCTCCTCACAGCGCAGCGCCGCCTCGTCGATCGCCTCACGAGGGTAGAGAGGCTCGGTGTCCCCGCCCCAGGTGCCGGCCAACCGCCGCCGTTGATCCATGATCTTCACCGAGTCGAGCCACATGGCGGGCATCAGCTGAACGGTCTCTGGCGTGGCAATGATCCGCAGGTCCGGCAGCCGGTCGGCCAGCGCCGGGACGTATCCGCAG
This sequence comes from Streptosporangium sp. NPDC020072, assembly GCF_040631445.1. NCBI lineage: Bacteria > Bacillati > Actinomycetota > Actinomycetes > Streptosporangiales > Streptosporangiaceae > Streptosporangium > Streptosporangium sp. NPDC020072. The sequence goes on from NZ_JBEYAB010000011.1 coordinate 262,782, forward strand.
TGGTCGTTGTGGGCGTGCGTCACCACGACGGCGTGCAGGGGGCCGTCCAGCGCACGTGCGATGTCCGCGGGCGGCCTGGACGGGTCTCCTGGGACGAGACCGGCGTCAACGAGCACGCGGGTGCCTCCGGCCTCGACCAGCAGGCAGGAGCCGCCGATGCCCGTGCCTCCCCCGAGCGGCACGACCCTGAGGTCACGTTCCCCGGAGACGGCGACCGTGGCCGTGGGAGGCGGCTTCGGAGGTTCGATCAGCGCCCGAAGTACGCGGACGAACGACTCGGGGGTGATTCCGGCGAGCCGCGCCGTCGTCTCCAGCAGGGAGGGGGCGGGAGCCGGAGGCGGCTGCCGCCACAGGCGCGGATCACGGCTCTGCGAGTCGCCCTCGGGCTCCGGTGGTTCCTCTTGTAGCAGCCCCAGCAGCGCCGACGCCGTGGACACGGGGTCACGCAAGCGCCGCCGCGTCGCGGAGAGCTCGGCGTCGAGCCGTTCGGCCCGTTCCATCGCCTCACGCGCCGTCTGCCGATGTGCCTTCACATCGGCCAGGGCGTTGTCCCGCTTCCCCGTGGCCGTCCGCAGCTTCTCCTGTAGCTGCTTGTTCCTGTCGTGCAGGCGGCGGAGCCTACGGTCGACGGTCGCATCGGCCTGTCTACCGCCCACCATCTCCGCGAGTCTGACCGCTGCAGCCCGGACCTCCGGGTCGGTGTGGAGGAGAAGTCCGGCGAAATCCCACTCAGCCTGCCGCGAACGCGGAATCCGCAGTCGCTCACGGCAGAGCCGCCGCAGATCGTCCGACTGGGCCAGCATGTCGAGTAGCGCGGCCCTGTGGTCGGCGGCGAACCTCTCAGCTCCGCCCGTGTGCCCGGCCATCGTGGGGCGGCTGAGAACGGCCTCCGCCGCCGCGTGCAGCAACGAAGCGAGCAGATCGGTTGTCACGAGCGGGTATCCAGCCATCCGGTCGCCTCAGCCAGGACCGGCTCGCAGGTGAAGGTGCCGTCGGCTCTGGGCTCCAGTGCGCCAAGCAGGCGAAGCGCCTCGACCGTGGCGGCCCAGGAGGAATATCCGTCAGCACGAAGACGGTCCCGGCGCGCCGTACCCGCCGTCTCGCCACCGGCCATCTCCTCCAAATACTCGGCCAGTTCGTCCGGCCGAGCAGGTCCTACGTCGATCACCTGCCGCCAGGCCCAGCCGAGTGTGGCGTCCCTGAGCACGCCGGTCGAACTGACAAACTCCTCGGCGTTGGCTCGGGTCCACTCACGGCAGCGTTCGAGCGCGTCGTCACGGTCGACAGGTCCGCCCTCGATAACCTTGCTGATCAGGATCGGCCATCCGCCAGTACACCACAGCAACGCCTCCTGACCGGCCGGGCTGCGATAACCGAGATCGACGTCGTTCATCCACTGGCGTACGTCCGCCTCTCCGTAACGCCGTAGCTCCATGATCCAGACAAGGTGTGACAGGTCGTCCGTGTCCATACCCGTGCTGAGCCAGAGGGGAATCAGCTCGGGGGGTGCCAGCAACGCCAGCGCCAGCGTCCCACCGCCTCCCTGCGACAGGGCGTTCACCGCCGTCCTGAGGACCCCGGATGCCTGCTCCCGCGAGCGCCCGGACAGATCCACGACCACGACGCCGTGTCCGCCGCTGTCCCTGGCCCGCTGGACCGCACCCTCGAAGGTGTACTCCCTGCCCGCCCGCCACACCTGGGCGACGTGCTGCCGTCCGGCCTCCTCCTCCAGCGCCGCGCCGACACGTTCGAGGTGGAGTGCCGGGGAGCCGGTGATGAGGTGGAGACTGTCCCGGTGGCTCAGCAGCCGGGTCACCTGGGCCCCGGTGAGCGGGGAGCGGTCCGGGCCGTTGCGGTAGGGGGCACGGTAGGAGTGCGCGTCGAAGGAGTCCGGCCGCTCGAACTCCTCGGCCTTGTCAAGCACGGCGTAGACCTCCTCCGCCCCGCCCAACAGAGTGAGGATGTGAGGGGTGCGCAGGCGGTACCCTCCGGCGTCCGAGGAGAGCACTCCGAGGTTGACGCACTCCTCAAGCAGGCCGCGGAAGCCGTCACCCGTGCACCCCTCGAAGCCCTCGGACCACCAGGTGTGGCAGTCCTCCTGCAGCTTCTGCACCCCGATGGTCGCGTCCATGCCGTTCGACAGCGCGTGGAAGGCGACCGCGTAGGCGATCACCTTGTAGCGCTTGTCCAGGTCCAGCGTCCACTCGAACCGGTCCTTGAACCCGACCGTGAGCGCCTTGTCGCGCCAGACCGCGGTCACGTCCTCGGAGGTGATCTCGTATGGCAGGCCCCCGCCGTGGACCGGCATCCGGCGCAGCCGCCGCAGCAGGGCCTCGGCGAAAAGCTGGATGTGCGCGGGGGCGTTGTTCGCCTCGGCGATGACACGGGCCGCCAGGGTGTCCGGGAAGCGGAAACCCAGCGCCATGAGGGGTCGGGTGAGCAGGTCGAAGGCGTCCTGCGGGTCCAGCGGACCGATGGGGATCGGCGTGCCCAGGTGCGGCAGCGGCTGGTTGGACAGGCTCTGGAACCTGGCGGTCTGATGGAGTCCGGCGAAGACCACCTTGACCCGTCCGTTGGTACTCTGCATGAGGTCGCGCAGAGCCTCGACGTTGGTGAACTTCGCGTTGGCGGCATCCTGGTTGAGGAAGGCATCGGCCTCGTCGAGCAGGATCAGCACCTGCCTGGTGAGATCGCGCTCGATCCACCGCCTGACCGCCTGGCAGATGTCTCCCCGGTCCTTCATCACCGCCCCCGACTGGGGAAGCACTCCGGCCTCGGCGAGCCTGCCTGCCAGCCGTGGCCACAGCGCGCTCTCCTGAGAGATCTTCCCTATCTCCTGGATGGTCTCCAGGATCACAACACGGTCGGGGTCACTTCTGCGGAGGCTCCGCTCGGCCTCCCGCAGCAGCGCCGACTTGCCGAGTTGACGCCCGCCGTACACGATCGACGAGCCCGAGCCGCTGATCACGCTCTCCAGTTGGGCGTCGCGGCCGTAGAACATCTCCATCGGCACGTCCCCGGTGGGGGCGTAGGGGTTGGCCGCGCTGAACGGCGCGAGCAGGCTGACCACGGCCGTCCAGCTCGCCTCGGGCAGCGCGGCGAGGTAGCTGACCGCGGCGTCGTCGATCATCATCGTGGCAGGCCGGGGGCGCCTGCGAGCGGCGGTTGCCAGCTGCTCCCGCTGCCCCGGTGACAGCACCCCGAAGTAGAACACCAGGACGGCCTGGTCCGGGGGCTCGTCCCTGAGCCACTCGATTAGTTGCTGCGGCCCAGGCCTGCGCCAGACGAACAGCAGCCGCAGACTGTCTCCCGACGGGCTCATCTTCGAGCCGAACGCCGGAAGCAGCGCGTCACCCGTCCGAACCTCGTTCAGAGTCACCCACAGCCGGTTCTGCGCCGTCTCTCCCGGCTCCTGCCGACCCTCCAGTCCGATCATTCGCAGCACGGCCTCGATCGCGCCCTTCAGGTTGCCGGCGGACTTGGGCCCCTCAGCCAGAGATTTCCACAGGCGCAGCCCGTTTCTCACCTCCTCACGCCGCCCGGCGGGCAATGCCTGGAGATCGAGCCCCGCTCCCGAGATGACACTGTGCAGCTCCGGGTCGGCGACGTCCCGCCCGCTCCGGATGGCCTCCAGCAGGTTCCTGACCCACTCGTCGCTCTCCCGCTTCATGGCACGCCCTCCCGAGGAGAGGATGGACATGTTCTCGAAGGCCTGGGGGAAACTCGGAAAGAAACGACTGAAGTGGTCAAAGGACCCCTGGTCGGTAGGCAACGACATGCCCGCCTCCGCCTGGACCAGATACTCGCGGGCTGTCGTCAGCTCGCCCCTGGCAAGACGCTCCCTGATGCGGGGCGCCGCTTCTCGCACGTCAGGGTGCTTGGCACTCTTCTCCTCCAGTCGAGCCTCCTCTTCTGCGATCCGCGCGACGTAGACCGCCTCCATCTCGGCCTCTACCTCCTGGGCGCTCTCCGCGACAACGCCGAAGTCCTCCCGTCCTGGCTCTGCCAGGGCCTGCAACCTGCCGGTCATCCTCCTCGCGTCGGCCTCGGTGAACACCCCCTTCCTGCGCCGGTCGGCCAGTAGGTCCCTGAGCGCCTCGATTCGCTCGTCCCTGCTCTCCCGCGCTTCCTCGACGAGCTTCTTCCTGCGCGCTCGCAGCTCCGTCGCGAGTTCCGGGTCCTGTCGCTCGACCGCCGTCACCACCGCGCGTGTCCCCTCGTGGTCGCCAAGGGCAGCCCGGGCCTCGAAGGCCTTCTTCCAGTCGGGGGCGTCCGCTGTCGCGAGCCGGGCCAGCGTCTCCGGTGCCGGAGTCTCCCTGGGACGCAGGGTCCCAGGGTCGAGCCTCACCTCGGGGGCGAGAAGAAGGTCCTGGTTGAGCACTGTGGCCACCGTCGGTTCCGTCTCGCTCAGCGCCTCACCGTCAAGCAGGTGAAGTGTGTCGGTGATCAGATGCGCCGCTCCCGCAGCGGCGGCCGCCAGCACGGGATCTCCCGCCTTCGCCAGAGCGCTGAACTCCTTGGCGAGATTCGCCCTGTGCGGGCCGACCGCCGCCCGGAGCTTCGACAGCTCCTGTGACGGCCATTCGTTCGCCCCGTTGCCACGCCGGATCTGGACTCCCCGAACGGCATTGGCCCAGTCCGCAACGAGATCCAGGGACTCCTCGACCATCTCGACCAGCTTGGCCCGAGCCCCTGCGATGATCTTGGTCTTTCGGGAGCCCGACGAGCGTTTCGCCTCGGCGTCGATCAGACGGTCGATCCTGCCGGCCGTACGCAGCCCGTCCAGCTTCTGGACGGTCTCCTCCAGGAGGCGGACATCGTCTCGGACCGCGACTCCGACCAGATCGCCCACGGCTCCGTCCGGCTGGATGAGCGACTTCCACACCACGGTGGCCGCGGCGAACTTGATGTTCCGGTGCGGCCCCTCCTCAAGCAGGCGCGCGCACGCGACGACCGTGCGTTCGTGGTCGCGTTCAGCCCGCGCCGAGTCGCGCATCTGGCCGGAGAGCCCAGGAACGAGGTAGACACCGGAGCGCAGTGCCTGTCGGAAGGCCTCCCCGCACGCGGTCATGGCCGGATACCCCAGGACCGTCGAGGCCAGCTCCTCCACCAGGCGCTCGGATGCGTGGGTGGGGTGGACGAGTCCCGCACGGATCGACGCCGCCCAGGCGAGGAGGCGGCCTGCGGAGTCGTCGGCCAGGTCATCGGCCACGATCCGCTGGGCCGTCTCGGCGAATGCCGCGGAGAGCCGCCCGGCGAACGCGCTCATGTCAGCGGCCAGCGCGGCACACCGTCGTGCGGCGATCTCAGACTCCGGACGCCCCTCGGCCGCGCGAATCCAGGCCGCGAGACCGAAGCGCCGCGCGTGAAGCGCCGCGACCTCCTCCGGGCCACACCTCCCGGGCGTCCCGTCAGGGTTCCCGGGCGCCTCCGTGGAGTTTTCGGACGCCTTCTCGGGGTTCTCGGTGAGCGGAGGTCCAGGGACGACGATCCGCGCGGCCCGGGGCGGTTCCGGGTCCGCGGTCACCGAGTGCTTCGGCGCCGTGGACGACGCGGGCTGAACCACGCTCGTCTCGGACCGGAGGCCGAACCTGCTCTCCAGCATGCTGTCCAGGCTCGCTAGATCCAGCTCCCGCGTCTCCTCCGGATCGGCCGTAGTGTCTCCCGGAGGGGGTTCGTCGTCGGGGGCGGGGGAAGGCTCGGCCCCTCCTTCGTCGTCCGGCCCCGGCCTGTCCTCCTGCGCCTCCACGGTCGCGACCTTCGCGGGGAGGGCGTCGCCGGTCGGTGGTTCCAGCCTCAGACGTCCGCCCAGGGCCGCCCGGATCACCGGCTGCCACCGCGAGGGCAGCTCCCTCCTGGCGGACTCCTCAGGGTCGTCGGCGAGCAGCACCGCGTCCGGGTCGGCGGACAATTCGATCAGCTCCACCAGAGCCTCAAGCCCGGCCGAAGGCCCCTTCGCGGCGGCTTCGCGGACCTCGTCTAGCAGTTCGTCGAGAAGATCCGGTCCCCGCAGACCCGCCAGGGCGCCCACACGTTCGGTCCGAACCCGCCTGTCCTCGACCTGGTCGAGGGTGTTCCCCAGTCCGGCCAGCGTGGTCCCCGTGATCTCCGCCGTGCCCGCGTCCCGGAGCCGTTCCCTCACCTCGTCGAACCCGTCCAGGGCCTGCACGATCGTGTCGACGTCCGCGTCAGAGGGCCGTACCCCACCGGACAGGTCTCCGTGCACGCGCCCGGCCGCCTCAGCGGCCGCCGCGAAGTGCTCTTCGAGCCGCCGCAGGGAGTGGCGGAGGTCGGGGACGGAAGGGCCGATCAGGTGTTCCTCGGGCATCTGCCCGCCTTCCTCTTCGACGGTGACGGCACCGGGCGGGGACGCCGGCGGGGGCGTCAGGGCGATCTCGCACAGGACGTCGGCTCCGGCTGGGGTCTCCGGCAGGTCGGACGTCTCGTCCCGGGCCTGCCGCCACAGTTCCCTGACGACCGTTTCGGCCTCGGCTCCCAGCCTGTGAGCCGAGGGGACCAGCATGCCCAGGGCGACGGCGGAGAGCGGCAGGTCCCTGCGGAGGACGTCTGCGAGGATGAGGTCGACCAGGTTCGCGGGCAACGGCGCCGTCCTCTGCAGCGCCGTCCCGATGTAGCCAGCCTCCACCAGCACCTTCTCCGCGGTCTCCGCGTTCAGCAGGAGGACGCAGTCTTCAGCGGACAGGTCGTCGCGGTTTTCGAAGGCCCACGTGACCAACCTGCTCAGGGCGTCGACGAGCCTTGACCGCGTGATATCCGAACCGCGCAACATGCCGACGAGGTTCGCTGCGGCCGACGGGGTTATCACCTTCAGGCTGGGCAGCCCCACCAGACGGAAGATCGCCTGCCGCCCCTCTGGAGGGTAATGCCCGACGGCTGCCAGGAAGTCCTCGGCGGTCACCCTGACCGTGGCGCCCGCCAGCACCCGGTCCACATGCCGAAAACAGTCGAAACGCGAGAGCGACCCCAGCGGGGCCGGGTGTTCGGAGTCGCCGCACCGGCAACGGATCCGCTTCACGATCCAGGCCACCTCCATCTCCGGCGGAGCACGCCGAAGGCCCAGGACGGATGGTTTGTCTGACCGGAGCCCGCTCTGTGCGACCAGAGACGCGCCTGTTCACTCAGCGACGGCTTCCGTGTACAGGAAGGTATATCAGAAGCATCTTAACTTCAATACGCGACAGTTTGTCTGTGAACTTGAATCACAAAATTACTGCATGCGACTCACGCCAGTTCACTCAAGGAGCGGCAGCGGCCCCGTCGTTCCGGTTCGCGCCAGAGTGCCTCGAGCGAGAAGGCATCACCATCGGGTTTCGGTTGGCCCCGCCCGTTCGCCGAACGTACGAGAACAGCCATGACTTCGCACACGAGCGTGAAGACGTCCCGCGTTCCTCACCCGAAGCCCCGGAGTCACACCGTGGCCATGATGGTGCCCAACCGTCGGTGCTCAACAAAGTACGGTCAGTGTTGCCCCAAGGGTCGCACAACGGCTACCCGTTGGTGGTGGTTTCACCCCTATGCCAATCCGAATCGGATATGGGACAGTGGGTAGAACCCTCAGGTGATCACGTTGTCGCCCGGTCAGGGGTTGCCGCAGATCGCCGAGCTCGTGCTGGCGCTGGTGCTCTCCTTCGCCATCGGGCTGGAGCGCGAGGCCCGTAACAAGAGCGCCGGGCTGCGCACCCACACGCTCGTCGGCCTGGGCGCAGCGCTGTTCATGCTGGTCAGCAAGTACGGCTTCAGCGACGTGCCCGGCGCGCACGTCTCCCTCGACCCCTCACGGGTGGCCGCGCAGATCGTCTCGGGCATCGGGTTCATCGGAGGCGGCCTGACCTTCGGCACGGCGCCACGCCGCTGACCAGGAAGACGTCTCGGACTGGACAGAGATCGGCGTGCAAGTCCAAAAGGACGATGGAGGAGAGGCCGCCCCAGCCACCGTTCACGGCTTCAGTTTGAGCTTCTTCCTTGACGTGCCCGGGAACACCGTGACCAGGTGTTCCTCTCCCGTTTTGCCCATCCGGATGTAGGCCCGGAGCCGGTAGTGGCCCTTCCCCGCGATCGCCAGGTTCGGCATCGGGGCGCCCGCGCCCACGTCTCCCCCGTCCGCCTCCGGCACCTTGAGCCAGCCGCTGCGACTGACGACCGGTACCTCGGTGACCTGGTCCCACCCGGCTATCCGCTGTGGCGGCGCGGTACGGAAGGCCTTCACCGTGAGGCACAGATCGATGACGTCTTCGAGGTGTCCGACAAGCACCGCGCTGTCGAACGCCCCGACGAGAGTGTTGTCGTCGTAGAGCCTGTCCGTCGCCTGTTCCGCCGCCTTCTCGACCTCTTCGACCTTCGGGTCGTGGACCAGGTAGCCGTGGTCGCCGTCGGCGAACAGGAAGTATTTGGCCGTGGCCTGGACGACGCCCTTCGTCCGGGGCCACGGGTCGCGGCACTTCGCGTTCTCCTCGGCGACGTAGGCGGCACCCGCGTCCTCCGTCTCCTTGGTCGACTGCAGCAGCTCGGGATTGGTCGCGCCGATGATCTCCGGGCAGATGTAGACGAGGTCCCACGGGTCCACTCCCCAGGCGGGACGCTCGCTCCCGGCCCGCGTCAGGATCGCCTTCTGTTCCTCGCGATCCTTCGTGCGGCACAGGGTCCGTCCGTACCCGAGGATCCCCTGGTCCGACAGGCTGTCCGGGAACAGGGGTGGCATTCCGTCCGCTGTGATCCGTGCCCGGCACAGGAACACGGCGTCGCGTTCGGTGGGTTTCAGGTCGCCGAAGCTGGGCCGGTCATAGCAGTCCATCGACCAGCCGGTGTAGGTGAGGTGTGGGGTCTGCTCCGGGTGGATCATCACGGTGATCGGCAGGACGACCATGGCCGCCACCACGATGCGGACCACTTTGCTCCGCGCGGGCGGAGGGCCCACCGGCCGGCCCCCAACGGACAGTTCACGAGCGGTCGCTGCGATCCACACGGTGCTGACGAGCTCCAGCACGTCCGTTACAACCGGTGCCACCGGATTGGCGTAGAAGTCCCATCGGAAGAGAACACTGATCGCGATTATCAGCGCGTAGTCACCGACTGACAACCACCCCGCGATCTGCGTACCGCGGCTCCACCGGCCGTCGCGCCGCTGTCCGACGATCGTGATGACGGTCGCCGCCACTCCGCCCAGCATCATGCCGAATCCGAAAACGTAGCCCGTCCCGATCTCCGGGAGGTCGAGTTCGTCGAGGAGTTCGTCGGCGATCCCGGCCAGCTCGACCGCGAATATCACTGCGGCCACCACGCGCAGCATGCGGGACCGCCAGCGGATGACGAGCAGGTAGAGAACGTCGATCGCGGTCCACAGTACGAGCTGGAATACCACATCGACCGCGTCGGGGAGCATCCCGATCGGAATCCACAGCACGAGGGAGTACGCCACCGCCAGATACAGCAGTCGGCGCAACACCCTCGTCCGGCGGTCCAGTGGCCCCGGCGCGGGGGTACGCAGGATCAGCCACAGGAGCGCGGCCTTCACCAGGGCGGCCACGAGCAGCGCCACGACTGTCGCGGTGCCGAACTCGCCGTCCACGTAGAACCTCGCGTAGACCGGCGATGTCCATTCGACGGCCGCCCAGAGCCAGGCGTCGCCGAGCACCAGGCCCACGACCGCCGCCACAAGGGACAGGCTTACTAAGCCAATCCTGGTGATACGCCAGAAACCATCCGAAAGCACGGAAAGTGATCTTAGTCCGGCACTGCCGTACAGGCGGACGTAACGGAGCGTACGGTTTCACCCCGCCGGCCAGGCTTCACGGCCTTCGACGGAACGCCGATGACAGTGCGGCTCCGCCCGGGATGTTGGTCCAGTTTCCCGCCCCAGCCCCTGCGGTTCGCCGCGGAGCCGGGGCGGAAGGGTGACCTCGGGTTTCTCAGTCGCCGAGGGGCGAGCCGAACTCCCCGGCCTTTACACCATTGAGGAAGGCGTCCCACTCAGCAGGAGTGAAGAACAACTTCGGGCCCTCAGGGTCCTTCGAGTCACGCACAGCGACCAGATCAGCGTGCCCGGCACCCTTCAACGCAGCGACCTCAACACAGTTCCCGCCGTTGTCACCAGAGAGACTCGACTTGATCCACCTGGTGTCACTCAAGTCCATTTTTCCTCTACCGCCTTCTGGATGAGATCGATGGACATACTTATCGGCAACGCCTCGCTCCGAATGGCCTCGAAACGCTCCACGGCCACGGCAACGTCTTCCTCGTCGCTTGTGGTGATTCCCCGCACGGCTGTCTCGGCATACAGTACGTCCTTTCCTCCCTCTAGTGTCGCGATCGCGAACCCTCCCATCAGGCCTGAGTGCATCCCCTGCGGAACCAGTTGAACGCTCAACCGGGGGGTAAGCTCCAACTGCGCCCTCATCACCCCGGAACCGCCTATTGGACGGTAGAGAATCGCCTCGTCGATGACGCACCGGAAGACCGGAGGCCGAGGATCCTCACGAACGAGGATGACCTGGCGCTCCAAACGAGCTCCCACAGCCGCCTCGTTACCGTGCAGCAGCACACGGGCGTAGCCCTCCGTTTGAAGCAGTCCAGGGAAAACGAGCGGCTCATAGGCACGTAGCGTGATCGCTTCCTGCTCCTTGTCGCGCCACTTGCCGAACCAGGAGGGGAAGACCTGGCCCTTCCGCCAGTCGAGGAGGCGGTGGAGGGCTCCGCCCGTGTCGAGGACCCTGTCGCATGTCTCGGCGAAGTCCGGACTGGCCGGGAGCTGGCCTGTCTCGACCCCGCTGATCAGGGACTCGCTGAAGTGGATCCGCTCGGCGAGCTGTCCCTGGGTGAGATTCGCGGCCTTCCGGTAGTGACGCAGTTCCCTGCCCCATATCGCCTGAGGCGTGTAGAGGTTGACCACGATGCCCCCCTTGCCGGAATTCAATGACGGCGCCTTGAATCCCAGAGCTCGACCTTGGTAATCATTTCATCACCAAGCGTAGTCACCGCTCGGCATCCTGAACATACAAAACCGAGAGCGGAAGAGAAACCCCATGGAAGAGATTCTCGAAACGAGCGTGGCACCGAGCGAACGTCTCCACTCAATGGATCTGGCCCTCTCCGTGCTGGGCGAGAGGTGGATTCCTCATGAGGCGAGATATGTGGCGTCCGCCCGCCGGTTCGTCCGAGAGATCGCCGTCGACTGGAAAGCGGCCGAAGGCATCCCGGAAATCGCCGAACTCCTCACCTCGGAGATCGTCACCAATGCCGTCGTCCACGCCGCCGCGCGTCCCGTCCAGGTCTCGGTCATGAGAGAGGGCAGGCTGATGGTGGTGGAAGCCTGCGACTTATCAAGCACGATCCCCCAGATCAGGAGCGCGGCCCCCATGGAGATCTCCGGCAGGGGACTCACCGTCGTCAAGGAGCTCTCCCACGCCTGGGGCTGGCTCCCCAACCCCCACGGCAAATCCGTCTGGTTCGAACTCGTGGCGTGGCCCTGAAGCCAGGAAGGACAGCTTCCACAATAGGCCTGTCGACATCTCAGGACACCACAGCGATATCCTCAACAGTCTCATGAAAAGCGATTCATCATTTTCCACGGTATGGCGAAACTCAGGGCCAGCCCCTTTGGGGAAGAAAATCCCCGGTGCGGCCTCGGACACCAGAGCAGGCGGGCGTCACGCCGGGCAGTCGTGGGGGTCGATGCTCTTCCTGGCGCCGGTGACCGTGATCTGGGCGGGGCTTTCCCGCAGCGTGGCGGCGGTTGTGCACACGATCTGTTCGATGGCCAGTCGGGAAAGCTCACCGGCCGGGGTGGACAGGGTCACCACCAGGTGGCCCGCCCGCTTGGTGGTGACCGAGAACGGGGCGGCCCCGGGTGGGACGTCGGTGGTGAGCCCGTCCGACCGTTCCATCACGGTGGGTCCGGCCGCCAGCAGCGCGAGCGTGTCCTTCCGGAACACCGGCCGGTCGCTGGGCCGTGTCACCGCGCTGAGCCTGCCGTCCCTCACCAGGTAGAGGGTGATCTTCCAACCGGGCGCGACGACTCCGCGCGGCGGCTCGCCCGCGTCGATGGCGCCGTCGCTGGGGCGCACACCGCAACCGGCCACGGCGACGAGCGACACGAGACCCGCGGCGAGCGCGCGGCGGGCGATCCCGCCCCTCGCTCGGAACCCCTGTCCCGAGCGGGTGCCCGGCGTAACGGCCCCCGTTCGGGACCCTCGGCCCGGACGTGCGCCCGGTGTGGCAGCCCTCATTCGGGACCTCCTTCCGGGTTGTGTTCCCCACGTGGCAGGCGCAGGGTGAACACGGCGCCGCCGTCGGGAGCGTTGGTGACGGTGATGTCGCCGTGGTGCAGGCGCGCGTTCTCCCTCGCGATGGCCAGGCCCAGGCCGCTGCCCTCGGATCTGGCCCTGGCGGCGCTGGCCTTGTAGAACCGGTCGAACACGTGCGGCAGCACCGCCTCGTCCAGCCCCGGCCCGTGGTCGCGGACCTCGACGGTGATCCAGTGCGGGTCGGCGCGCAGCCGTACCGACACCGGGGGCTCGCCGTGCCGCAGGGCGTTGCCGACCAGGTTCGCGAGGATGACGTCCGCCCTGCGCGGGTCCAGCCGTACCGTCACCCCGGGGGGGAACTCGGTGCGCACCTGTTCCGACCAGCCCCGGGTGCGCAGGGTCGCGCGTACCAGCTCGGCCACGTCGACCTCGTTCAGCGCGAGGGCCGCGACGCCGGAGTCGAACCTGCTGATCTCGATGAGGTCGTTCACCAGGGCGGTGAGGTTGAGCGTCTCCTGGCTGACCAGCCTGGCGGCTCTGCCCGCGTGTTCGGGCAGTTCGGCCGCCTCCTCGTCCAGGACCTCGGCGACCGCGGTGAGCGCGGCCAGCGGGGTGCGCAGTTCGTGGGAGACGTCGGCCACGAACCGGCGGGCGTCGGCCTCCATCTCACGGAGCTGTTCGACGTGTCGTTCCAGCTCGGCGGCGGTGTCGTTGAACGTGCGTGCCACCTCGGCCAGTTCGTCGGAGCCGCGCACCGCGATCCTGGTCCGCAGCTCGCCCTCGCCCAGCAGGCGCGCCGCCCGGCCGAGTTCACGCACCGGCCGCAGCACACCACGGGTGGCCAGCGCCGTCAGAACGACCGCGAACGCCAGGGCCACCCCGCCCATGAACCAGGCGAGCACGGCGAGGTTGTCGATGGCGCGCTGTTCGGAGGCCAGGCTGCGCGCGACGTAGACCTCGATGCCGGACGCCCGGGTCGACCGATCTTCCTCAACGATCAGCAACGGCGTGCCGATGATCAGATAGGGTCCGTCCTCCCACGCCACGCGTTGCCACGCGATGACGCCGTCGGCCACCGCCCGCCGCAGCTCGCCGGGGATCATCCCAAGATCCAGGCCTTGCCGGCACGGGCGGCCGAAGGGCAGGCACGGCCGGGCCGGGCCGGCGGGCGAGCGTGTCCCGTGGTAGACGGCGACCGCGTCGCTGTTCCTTTCCGCCACGACGCTGACGATCTCGCTGAGTTCGTCCGGGCCCGGCGTCGGGTCCCGCAACGGGAAGAGCGCCTGCAGGCGGTCTCTCATCGCCTCGACCGCGGCGTTCTGGGTCCGCTCCAGGATCTCGTTGCGGGCCACGACGTACATCCCTCCGGCGACCGAGGCCGCGGTGACCACGCACAGCAGCGCGAACGCGGCCAGCAGCCGGGCGCGCAGTCCCAGGTTCAGCCGGAGGGTCACACCGGGCCGAACCGGTACCCGAACCCACGGACCGTCTGCACGTAGACGGGCGCCGCCGAGTCGTCCTCGATCTTCGCGCGCAACCGCTGCACGCACGCGTCCACGAGTCGTGAGTCGCCGAAGTACCCGTGTTCCCACACCGACTCCAGCAGCTGCTGGCGGCTGTGCACCCGGCCCGGTGTGCCGGAGAGTTCGAGCAGCAGGCGCATCTCGGTCGGGGTGAGGCCGACCTGCGTGCCTCGTTTGGAGACCACCAGGGAGGCCCGGTCGATGGTCAGGTCCCCGTACCGCTCAAGTTCGGCCTGGTCGCGGCCGACCCGCCGGAGCACCGCGCGGATGCGCGCCTCAAGCACCCTGGGCTGCACCGGCTTGACCACGTAGTCGTCGGCGCCCGCCTCAAGCCCGGCCACCACGTCGATGTCGTCACCGCGCGCGGTCAGCATGATGATCGGTATCTCCCTGGCGGCCCGGATGCGGCGGCAGACCTCGAACCCATCCATTCCAGGCAACATCAGGTCGAGCACGACGACGTCGGGAAGGTCCGCGCGCAGCCACTCCAGCCCCTGCTCGCCGGACTCCACCCCGCGCACCCGGTGTCCGTGCCGGGTCAGGGCCAGCTCAAGGCTCTCCCGCACGGCCGGATCGTCCTCGATCAACAACACTCGTGACACGTTGCCGGGTTTCACCGCACGCTCCGTACCTTGTCCGCCGGTCGACTCCGTCCACTGTCGACCGGCCCTGTCACCGCCCCGTCCGCGCGATGTCTTGGTTGTGTCACGGTCGTGCCGACGATCACCGTCGAGAAACGGTGACATACGGCAGACAAAGCACACACATTTGGCGCCAATCGTAATCGCCATGGATGAACCACGCACCATCCCCTCTCGGCCCCGAGACCGGCTGTTCGCCGTGGTCACGCTGGTGCTCGCCGTACTCCTGTTGCCCGTGGCGCTCGCCTGCCGTCCTGGCCGCGCCCTCGAACTGGCCTGCCGCTGGGCGTTGCGGGTGCGGTTCCCCGCCGAGGACCTGGCCGGGCTCACCGACGGCGCCCTGGCGGCGTTCACCGCGGCGCGCACCGAGGCGTTCTGGCGGCACGGCCAGCTCATCGGCCTCACCTCGGGGTACCGCGACCCCGCCGTCCAGCAGCGGATGTTCGACGAGGAGGTGCGCCGCTCCGGCTCCCCGGCCCTGGCTCGGATGCTCGTGCTGCCACCGGCGGAGTCCAGCCACGTCAAGGGCCTCGCGCTGGACGTGCGCCCGCACGAGGGCGCGCGATGGCTTGAGGAACACGGCGCCCGCCACGACCTCTACCGCGTCTACGACAACGAGTGGTGGCACTTCGAGTACCGCCCGGACCGCGAAGGCGTGCCGCCCCGGCGGCTGCCCCATCCCGGCGTGTTCCCCGGATACCGGACGGACGAGCCGTTCGACGTCTGGGGTGACCGGGCTGTCGCGATCTCCGCCACGGTGTCCTCCCCCCGCAGACTCGCGCCGGCTTCCTGAACCCGGGGCCCGGCGTGTCGGAAAACCCACGGTTCGTCGATCAAGAAAGGTTCATGATCATGGATTCGGACTCCGTACGCGGTGTCGACCGGCGACGGCTGCTCAGGTGGGGCGGATTGGCGGCCGGCGCGCCGCTGGTCGGCGCCCACCTCGGCCGCCCCTCCCCTTCCCCGGCGACCCGTGACGTGATCCCGCCGGACACCCGGCCTGGCGGGGCCTACGACCGGTATGTGGCGAAACTGGCCGCCGAAGGCAGGTTCTCCGGCGTGGTACTGCTCTCGCACCGGGGCCGGACCGTGCTCTCCCGCGGCTACGGCATGGCCGACAGGGAGAAGGGGATCCCCAACCACAGGGGCGTCGCGTTCAACCTCAGCTCGGCGGGCAAGCCGTTCGGCGCGGTGGCCGTCCTGCAGCTGGTGCAGCAGGGAAAGGTGAAGCTGTCGGACACGGTGGGCACCTACCTGACGGACTTCCCCAAGGAGATCGCCGAGCGGGTGACCGTCCACCACCTGCTCTCCGGCACCTCCGGGCTGAACTCCCCGGAGGAGGACCTGCAGCGTGTCTTCCAGAGCCGGGAGGAGGTGCACGAGTTCTACGAGCAGTGGGCCCGGCGCGCGAAGCAGGTGGCTCCCCCCGGCACGCCGACCGACCACGCCGGGGCCGAGGTCGCCATCCCCGCGCTGATCGTGGAGGCCGTGACCGGCAGGACGTACTGGGACCACGTCGAAGAGCACGTCTTCCGGCGCTGCGGCATGACCGGTACGGCGTTCTACACCAGGCCGCAGTGGCTCACCGACGAGCACATCGCGCACTCGTACATGCGGCAGGCCGACGGCGGTGTGGTGGACGCCGTCCGCAATCTGGACAAGGGCAGCCCCGACCCGTACCAGCTGGGCAAGAACCCGGGCCGCCTCTTCGTCGACGCCCCCGGGGACGGCGGTTTCGCCACCGCGCCGGATCTTGTCCGGTTCGCGCACGCGCTGGGCGACGGCACCCTGCTGGACCGGCCCCACGCCGAGATCCTCACCGGGGCCAAGGTCCCTCTCGGCAAGGACGCCTTCGGGGCCTACTCGATGCCGGTCGCGATCGTCGGCGGTCAGTGGGTGGTCGGTCGTGCCGGTGTCAATCCCGGCAGCTTCGCCAGCTGGAACATCTATCCGTACACCGGATGGGTCGGCGTCGTCCTCGGCAACCACGACGGAGCGCCGTTCCAGGAGATCATCCAGCGGGAGATACAGGCCGTCACCGGGGCCTCCCCCGGCGGCGGCGAGGGCGGCTGACCCCCGGCACCGATAAGTGGGTAGAACCCTCAGGTGATCACGTTGTCGCCCGGTCAGGGGTTGCCGCAGATCGCCGAGCTCGTGCTGGCGCTGGTGCTCTCCTTCGCCATCGGGCTGGAGCGCGAGGCCCGTAACAAGAGCGCCGGGCTGCGCACCCACACGCTCGTCGGCCTGGGCGCGGCGCTGTTCATGCTGGTCAGCAAGTACGGCTTCAGCGACGTGCCCGGCGCGCACGTCTCCCTCGACCCCTCGCGGGTGGCCGCGCAGATCGTCTCGGGCATCGGGTTCATCGGAGGCGGCCTGATCTTCGTGCGGCGCGACGCCGTACGGGGGCTGACCACCGCCGCGGTCGTGTGGGTCACCGCGGCGGTGGGGATGGCCTGCGGGGGCGGGCTGCCGGTGCTCGCCGTGGCCGTGACCGCCTGCCACTTCCTCACCGTCTACGGCCTCAACGCGCTGGGCCGCAGGTTGCCGCTCTCGCGGCGAGCGCCGATCCAGCTGCGCATCGTCTACCTCGACGGGACCGGGGCGCTGCGCCGGGTGCTGGTGGAGTGCACCCAGCGGGACTTCGTGGTGGCCGAGGTCTCCGTCGAGCGTGAGGTGCCCGGTGAGACGGCGGAGCCGGGACACGACCGCGGTCGTGATCACGGGCGTGACCGCGAGCCGCGGCCCCCGCGGCGGACCGTCGCGGTGACGCTCGTCCTGGAGGGCAAGGGGTCGATCCCCGAGCTGACCGCCGCCCTCGGGGAGATGCCCGACGTCGTCGGTGTCAGCTCCCGCGAGGGCGCCTCAAGCACCGACTGAGCCGTCACGCCGGGTCCCGGCGCGGGGCGTGGCCGTACGGCCCGGCCTCTCCGGCGCTCGAAGCACCCGGCCGCCGGATCTCGGCGTGGGACGTGAGGGACCCCTCCCGCTGGACGGATCACCATCCTGTTCCTCCTCCGCCGGGAGAAACGTCCAGCCCGGGTTGCGTACGGCGGACGGAACGGCACCATGCGGACCGTGGATGACAACAATCTTCTCAATCTCGACGGCCGCAGGTTCGTCATGGTCAGCTCGACCGCGAGCGCCGTTGACCCGGACGGGCCGACCTCGTTCACCTACCAGGAGTCCGACGGCCTCATCTGGGGCGACTACACCGGCGACACCGTGGTCACCGGGCGGTTCGTCGGTGTCCGGGACGGCGACCGGATCGAGCTGACCTACGTGCACCTGCTCAAGAACGGCGAACGCGCGAGCGGCAAAAGCGGAAGCCGGATCGAGCCGCTCGCCGACGGGCGGCTGCGCCTGGTCGAGGAGTTCCAGTTCGCCGGGGACGACACGGTGCACGTGAGCGTGTGCGCCGAGGTCGCCTGACCGCCTTCTGACCTCTGGCCGACCGAAAACCGGGTCAGACGTCGCGCTGCAGCTGGGCGCGGCCCTCCGCCGCGCCCACGAAACGCATCTTGCCCAGGGGGACCTCGCCGCCCGCCGGATCGGGGGCCGGGCGGCGGGTCGACCACGCCGGGCCCCGGTCGCTCGGCAGGACGTAGGGCCGTCTGATGACCTCGTCGAGGATGAAGACGGTTTCGGTCGCCTTGACGGCGGGGATGTTGGCCAGCCTTTCGGTCACCATCGTGTGCACGGCGGCCACGTCCGTCATGCGGACCTGGATCATCGCGTCGTGCTGGCCTGTGGTGACCGCGCAGTACTCGACCTCGGGCATGTGGGCGAGCTGGGCGCGGAACTGGCGCCACATCTGCTGCCTGACGGTGACGAAGATCAGCGCCGTGATGCCGAGACCGGCGCGGACGTGGTCGATCTCCGCGGTGAAACGCCTGATCGCGCCGTCGGCGCGCAGCGCCTCGAAACGGGTGTAGGCGTTCGCCCTGGAGATGCCGACGCGCTCGGCCAGGGCGGCCACGGAGATCCTGCCGTTCTCCCGCAGGACCTCCAGAATTCTCAGGTGCGTCGCGTCGAGGTCAAGGCCGATACCGATCCGTCCAGCCTGACCGCCATCTGGAGACATGTTCCTTGACGTTTCGGTCATGATCATACCCTTCGGGTCGGATTTGTCTCAGTTTACTGCCATGACCTGGACTTTCTGCCTGTACATCCTGGACGATCGACCACCAAACGTCCACCACGGCCCCTTTTCGGAGGACACAAAAATGGCGATCCGTTCCCGGCGCCCCACGGCGAAGGCGGCGCTGCTGCCGGTGCTGCTCACCGGCGCCCTCGCCCTTGCCGCCTGCTCCAGCGGCGGCTCGTCCACCCCCGCGTCGCAGACAGGCGGCGGCACCGCCGCCAAGACGCTCGTGGTCGACACGTCCTTCAACCTCAAGACGGCCGACCCGGGGCGCACCTACGAGCCGACCGGCCTGACCGTCGGCAAGGCCGCCTACGACACCCTGCTGACCTTCGACGGCTCCGACGTCACCAAGCCGGTGCCCTCCCTCGCCGACTCCTACGAGCTGTCGGCGGACGGCAAGAAGCTGACCCTCAAGCTCCACCAGGGCGCCACCTTCGCCGACGGCTCCCCCGTCACCGCGGACGACGTCGTCTTCTCCCTCAACCGGGTGCGCGACATGAAGGGCACCCCGTCCTTCCTGCTCGACGGGGTTGAGGTCGAAAAGACCGACGAGACGACGGTCACCCTGACCTCGAAGAACCCCAACCCGGCGCTGCCGTACATCCTGCCCAACCCCGCGCTGGGCATCATCAACTCCAAGGTTGCCAAGGAGCACGGCGCCACCGCCGACCCCGGCGACAAGGCCGAGCAGTACCTCAACTCCACCTCGCTGGGCTCGGGACCGTACACGATCGAGTCGGTGAACATCAGCAGCCAGGTCGTGCTCAAGGCCAACGCCAAGTACTGGGGCCCGAAGAAGCCGGTCTACGACAAGGTCGTGATCCGCAACGTCGAGTCGGCGACGCAGAAGCTCAACGTCTCGCGCGGCGACAGCCAGGTCGCGCTCGACCTGTCCGGCGACCAGGTCAACGGGCTGCCGGGCACCCTGCAGGTCACCAAGACGCCGTCGGCGAACGTGGTCTTCCTGCTGGCCAACCGGAACTCCTCGGTCAGCGCGATCACCGCCAACCCCAAGTTCGCCGAGGCCGTCCGCAAGGGCATCGACTACACGGGCCTGCTCGAACTGGCCGGTGAGGGTTCGGTGCAGGCGCCGGGCGTCATCCCCTCGATGTTCCTGGGCGCGCTCCCCGCCGACCAGGCCGCCAAGCGCGACGTCGAGGGCGCCAAGGCCGCCCTCAAGGAGAGCGGCGTCGCCGACCCCAAGGTCAAGCTGGAGTACCCCAGCGAGCTGACCCTCAACGGCCTGTCCCTGCAGGGCATCGCCGAGCGCATCCAGGCCAACCTCAAGGAGGTCGGCATCACCGTGGAGCTGGCGCCCTCGCCGGTCACCACCGCGCTGGACAACTACCGCAACGGCAAGGAGGAGCTCGGCCTGTGGTGGTGGGGTCCGGACTACCCCGACCCCAGCGACTACCTGGTGTTCCTGCCGGGCAAGACCGTCGGTCTGCGGGCCGGCTGGAAGGCGGGCGCGGACAAGGACATCGAGGCGGCCGGCGACAAGGCCGCGGCCGCGATCGGCGACGACGCCCGCAAGCAGGCCTACGTCGACGTCCAGACGAAGCTGAACGCCTCAAGCCCGTTCATCCCGCTCATCCAGCCGAGCCAGAACATCGTGACGGCCGCCTCCGTCACCGGCATGGAGTTCCACCCGGTCTGGACCATCGATGTCGCCGACCTCGGTGCCAAGTAAGGACCCGGAGGCCACCCCGGAGCGCGACGGCGCCAAGGTGGCCTCCGGCCCGGGGGGCGCCGGTACGGCCGCGCGCCGCCCGGGCCGGGGTGGCGGCCCCAACCCGCTGGTGCGCTTCCTGGTCCGCAGGGTGCTCACCGCGCTGCTGCTGGCCGTGGGCATCACGCTGGTCACCTTCGTCCTGACCAACCTCGTCCCCGGCGACCCGGTGGCGGCCAACCTGGGCCAGCGGGCCCTCGGGGACCCGGCCATCGTGGCGCAGTGGCGGGCCGATCACGGCCTGGACAAGCCGCTCCCTCAGCAGTACCTGCTGCACCTGCAGGGCGTGCTGCAGGGCGACCTGGGCACCAGCCAGCAGAGCCACCGTCCGGTGCTCGACGACCTGGCCGAGGCCGTCCCCGCCACCCTGGAGCTCGCGGGCACCGCGATCCTGATCTCCCTCGTGGCGGGCGTGGCGTTCGGCGTGATCGCGGCGCTGCGCCGTGACCGGCTCTCCGACCACGTGCTGCGCGTCCTCAGCCTGGTCGGCATCTCGGTGCCGACGTTCTGGCTGGCGCTGACGACCTTCTACATCTTCTTCTACCGCCTGCAGATCACCCCGGGCAGCGGCCGGATCGACCCCGGCATGACCGCACCGCCCCACGTGACCGGCCTGTACACGGTGGACGCCGCGCTGGCCGGGCAGTGGGACGTGTTCTCCTCCGCGATCGGCCACCTGGCCACCCCCGCGCTGGTGCTCGCCCTCTACACGATCGGCCTGCTCACCCGCTTCACCAGGTCGGCGGTGCTGGAGGTGATGGGTCAGGACTACGTGCGCGCCGCGCGGGCCAAGGGCCTGCCCGGCCGGGTGATCCTGTTCCGCTACGTGTTGCGCTCGGCGCTGGTGCCGATCATCACGGTCGCGGGCCTGGCCTTCGGCAGCCTGCTGTCCGGCACCGTCCTGGTCGAGGCGATCTTCGCCTGGCCCGGCGTCGGGCAGTACGCCTACAAGAGCGCGACCGGCCTCGACCTGCCCGCCGTGATGGGCGTCGGCCTGGTCATCGGCGCGGTCTACCTCGTCATCAACCTGATCGTCGACGTGCTGTACGGCGTCATCGACCCCAGAGTGAGACTCACTTGACATCCTCCCCCGCCTGAAGGCGGGGGATTCCAACGGCAACTACCCCACGAGGAGGAGGTCGCGTTGAGGTTCACGGTTCACCGGCCCACCCAACGGTGGGCCTCCCCGTGCGGACACGGCATGCCCTGCCGCGTGGCGAATGTTCCCGGCCGCGTTCACATCGGCGTTGCCGGCGTATCCGCAGGACCGGCACCGGAAGACGGCTTGGCTCTCGCGCGACGTCCGATCCACGATCCCGCGCACCGAGCACCGCTGACTCGTGTACGCGGGGTTGACCTTCACAACCCGCCCAGGCGCCTTGTGCTCCAGGCGTTGCACCAGCCAGCCCCAACCTGCCGCCAGAATGCCCCGGTTCAGGGCCGCCTTCTGGCGGACGTTCCCGCCGGGCGCCTCAACCGTGCCCCTGGCGGATCGGGTCATGCCGGCAATCTTCAGGTCTTCGACAGCGATCACATCGAAGCGCCGAGCCAGGTCGGTGGAGGTCTTCTCCACCCAGTCCCTGCGGCGGTCCGTCTCGCGGGCCTTCAGCTTCGCGATCGCAGCCTTAACCTTGCCACGCCGGTTCGAGCCCCGTTTCGCCCGGGCCAGTTTCCGCTGGAGACGCCGAAGCCGGGTTTTCTCCGCCTCACGCGGGGTCGGCACGTTCAACAGCTCGCCCGTGGACAGCGCCGCGCTGACCGCGACACCCCGGTCCACGCCGACGACCTCCCCCGTGCTCGGCGCAGGGATCGGCTCCGGGATCACGGCGAACGCCACATGCCAGCGGCCCGCTCGGTCCCGGGTAATCCGGTAGGACTTCACACCGTCCAGGACGGCACGCGACCAGCCAAACCGCACCCAGCCAACCTTCGGGACCCTCACCTCGCCCACGTTGCGCGACAGGCGGCGCACATCGCCCGCTTTGACGGCGACGATCCGGAACCCTTCACTCCGCCCGCGCCTGCGCCACGTCGGCCGACGGTGGGTCATGCCGAAGAATTTCGCCATGGCCTGCGCGAAGTCCTTCAGCGCCTGCTGCTGAACGATGATCGACCCGCCACGCAGCCACTCGTGCTCGGCGCGTGCCTCGGTCAGCTGGCGGCACTGTTCGGCGAAACCCGGCGCGGACGTGCGTCCCGGCCTCCAGTGGGCGTGCTGCTCGACGGCCAGATTCCACACGTATCGGGCATGCCCGCAATGCTCCAGCAGCGCCTGCTCCTGAGCAGGCGTGGGCCGGAGCCGATAGCGGGACACGCCCCCGAACCTACCGAACGCCACCGACAAAACCAGGAGACCGAAGTGCCCGACCGTGCCGCGTTTCCTCCCCGCCCTGAAACACGGGGCATCCACGCTGTAGGAGCACGGTGAAACTCCCCCAAGCCTGGCGGCAGCCGCTGGCGATCGTCGGCGGGGTTGTGGCGCTCGCCTGGATCGTGATCACGGTGGCCGCCCCGCTGCTGGCGCCGCACGACCCGCTCGCTCAGGACCTGCCCAGGCTGGCCCCGCCCGGCCCCGGGCACTGGTTCGGCACCGACCAGCTCGGCCGCGACATCCTGAGCAGGGTCATGTACGGCGCGCGCCTGTCGATCCCGCTGACGCTGCTGCTGGTCACGCTCTCGGTGCTGGTCGGTGGCCTGCTCGGCGCCTGCGCCGGATATTTCGGTAAATGGGCTGATGAGACGATCATGCGGTTCGCCGACCTCGTCTTCGCCTTCCCCACCGTCATCCTGGCCATGGTCGTCGCCGCCGCGCTCGGCGCGAGCCTGGCCAACGCCGTGCTCGCCGTACTCGTCGTCGCCTGGCCCTCCTACGCCAGGGTGACCCGCGGACTGGTGCTCGGCGTGCGCGGGCGGGAGTTCGTGATCAGCGGGCGGCTGCTGGGCTTCTCCGCCTGGCGCTCCCTGCGCGTCGACGTGCTGCCGAACATCACCGGCCCGATCCTGGTCCTCGCGACCCTCGACATCGGCACCGCGCTGCTGCTGCTGAGCGGCCTGTCCTTCCTCGGGCTCGGCGCCAAGCCGCCCTCCCCCGAGTGGGGCGCCATGGTCGCCTCCGGCGTGGAGGTCTTCGACAGCTGGTGGGTGGCGACCTTCCCGGGCCTGGCCATCCTGACCGTCGTCCTGGCCTTCAACTTCCTCGGCGACACGCTGCGCGACGCCCTGGACCCCCGTACGGCCCGCGCCATCAAGGAGCGTGCGCTATGACCCTCACCATCTCCGGTCTGAAGGTCGCCGTCGGCGACCGGGAGATCCTGCGGGGCGTCGACCTCGACCTGCAGCCGGGGCGTGTGCACGGCCTGGCGGGAGAGAGCGGCTCGGGCAAGACGATGACCGGCCTGGCCGTGCTCGGCCTGCTCCCGCACGGCGCCAGGGCCACCGGCCGGATCGCCCTCGGCGAGCGCGACCTGCTGGGCATGTCGGCCAAGGAGCTCAACACGGTACGCGGCGGCGAGGTCGCCATGGTCTTCCAGGACCCGGCGACGAGCATGCACCCGATGCTGTCGATCGGCCGCCAGCTCACCGAGCACATGCGTCACCACCTGCGCCTGGACAGGAAGCAGGCCAGGGCCAGGGCGATCGAACTGCTCGGGCAGGTGCGCATCCCCGGCCCGGAGTCGGCGATCGACCGCTACCCGCACCAGTTCTCCGGCGGCATGCGCCAGCGCATCGCGATCGCCATCGCGCTGGCCTGCTCGCCCAAGGTGCTCATCGCCGACGAACCGACGACCGCCCTCGACGTGACGGTCCAGGCCGGGGTGCTGCGGCTGCTGCGCGGCCTCTGCGACGACCTGGGGCTGGCCGTACTGCTCGTCACCCACGACCTCGGCGTGATGTCGGCGGTCGCCGACGAGGTGAGCGTGATGAAGGAGGGCCTGGTCGTCGAGACGGGCCCGCGCGGGCGGGTGCTCCGCGATCCCGAGCACCCCTACACCCGTGCCCTGCTGGACTCGCTGCCCGGGGAGAAGGCATGACGGAGAGCACGACGCTGCTGACCGTGGACGACCTGGTCGTCGAACACCGCACCCCCGGCCGTCCCCTGGTCCGTGCCGTGGCCGGGGCGAGCCTGAGCGTCGCGGCGGGCGAGGTCGTCGGCCTGGTCGGGGAGTCCGGCTGCGGCAAGTCGACACTGGCCCGCGCGGTGTGCGGGCTCAACCCCGTGACCTCGGGGTCGATCACCTTCGACGGCCACCGGGTGACCCCGCTGGGACTGCGCCGCAGGAACCCGGCGCTGTCCGGCGTCCAGATGGTCTTCCAGGACCCCTACTCGTCGCTGAACCCCCGGCGCCGGGTCGGCGCCCAGATCGCCGACGGCCTGCGCACCGGGCGCGACACCGCCTCCTCCCCCGCCGACATGCTCGAACGGGTCGGGCTGCCCCGCGACTTCGCCGGGCGGCACCCGCACGAGTTCTCCGGCGGGCAGCGGCAGCGGATCGCGATCGCCAGGGCCCTGGCCGCCAGGCCGTCCCTGCTGATCGGCGACGAGCCCATCTCCGCCCTCGACGCCTCGGCGCAGGCGCAGGTGGCCAGGCTGATGCGCGACCTCGCGGTCTCCTCGGGCGCGGGCCTGCTGTTCATCAGTCACGACCTGTCGGTGGTACGGCTGATCGCCGACCGGATCGCGGTGATGTACCTCGGGAAGATCGTGGAGGTGGGCCGTACCGAGGAGGTGTGGAACGACCCCCGCCACCCCTACACCCGGGCCCTGCTGAGCGCCATCCCCGCCCCCGACGGCGCGGGCACGCTGCCCGCGGAGCTGCCCGGTGACGTGCCCGACCCGGCCGCCCCGCCGCCGGGGTGCCGCTTCCATCCGCGCTGCCCGGTGGCGATGGACGTGTGCCGGGAGCGCGAACCGGCCTTCGGACCGGTCGCCTGCTGGCTGCACGAGCCCGCGTGACCGCCGCATGATCGACGAGGTGCGGCTCAGGATGGCCGAGGAGGGGATCGACGCCCTGGTGCTGCGCCCCTCCCCCGACTTCCGCTATCTGGGCGGCCAGGGCGACGGATACCTCGTCCTGACCCATGACCGTCCGCCCACCGCCGCGGCGGAGCCGCTGGAGGCCGCGGCGCTCATCCCGCCCTCGGCGCGCCGCGTCGGCGTGGACCCGGAGATGCGCGCGTGGGAGCTGTTCTCCCTGCGCGTCGAGGCCGAGGTCGTGCTGGCCTCGGCCGTGCTGGCCCCGCTCAGGTCGCGCAGAGGTCCCGCTGAGGTCGCGGCGACGGAACGCGCGGCCTCGGCGGCGGACGCCGTCCTGCTCATGGCCCGCGAGCTGGCGTGGTTCGGCACCACCGAGCGAGCGATGGCGCGCAGGCTGTGGGCCATGATGGTCGAGACGGGGTGCGAGGAGGTGCTGTCGGTGCTCGTCGCCGCCGGTGAGCACACCGCCCTGCCCCGGCACGTGCCGTGCGACCGGGTGATCAACCCGGGCGACGCGCTGCTGGTCTCGGTCTGCGGCAGGTGGGGCGGCTACTGCTCCGAGGTGGCCCGCGTGTTCGCGGTCGCCGAGCCGCCGGAGGACTTCGAGGCGATGTACTCGGTCGTCCTCGCCGCGCAACACGCCGCCCTGGACGCGCTGCGGCCCGGCGTGACGGCGGCGGAGGTCGGGCGGATCGCGCGGGAGGTGATCGAGGGCAGCGGCTACGGCAACTACGCCGGGCCACGCCCAGGACGAGGCATCGGCCTCGGCCCCGACGAGGCCCCCTGGCTCGTCCCCGGCGACGAGACCGTACTGACCTCCGGCATGACGGTGTGCCTGGAGCCGTCGATCTACCTGCCGGAGCTGTTCGGCGCGAGGGTGGCCGACATCGCGGTCTGCGCCCCCCAGGGCGCCACCCGCCTCACCACGACCTCCCCGGCCTTCCACGTCATCGACCACTGACCCTCCTGCCGGAGGAGGACGCCGAGGTCATGGCCCGCCACCGTGGCGGGCCATGACCGGCCCCCGTCCTCGTGTCACCACGTCCCTCGTCCGGCGGCCTCCCTGGAGATCCCGCCCGGCCGGGACGACCGGGAGCGGGATCTCACCGCCTTTCTCCGGAGTGGTTCCGGAGGGGCCCCGCGCCTTCGGTTCAGCAGATGTTCGCGCCGTCGAATGTGCGGCCGCCCCGCGCGACCTTGCTGCTGATGGTCCCGCCCGGCCTCACGGTCTGGCAGGAGCCGTCCGCGCCGTGCGCCCACACGATCTTGAGGTTGAGGGTGCGGCCTTTGCAGTCGTTGCGGGCGTAGCCGGTCTTGGTGATCCTGCCTGTCTTCTGCCAGACGGTGACGCAGGAGGGCGCGTTGCCCAGCACCTGCGCGGTCACGCCTGCCGGCTGGGCGGCGGACTGGGCCTGCGCCGCCGGAACGGCCGCCAGGCTCAGCCCGGCCGCGGCGAACAGTGCCAGCGCGGACGCGCTCAGTTTGCTCATGAGTCCTCCTGAAGAGATTCGTACCGATTGTGGTGGAATGACGGGAAAAACCGTCGTTGCCACGCTTTCTTGGCTTGTTCGGCGATTCGAAATATCCGCGACCGCCCCCGGGGCCGTATAAACCGAACGCCTCCGGCAGTTCCGGATTTTCCGGCTGCCCGAAAACGAAGAAAGCAGGGAGTTCCGACGCAGCGCTCCGTCGCGCGATGGGGCGCCCTCGATCCCCGTAAGGACAGTTCGGTGGTCCCCCGTCGAACTTCACCCGAGGGAAGGAGAGGACGATCCGGTGAAGGGATCTTCCGCGCGGAGCGCCGGCGGTGGCGTCCGCCCTTGGCCGGACCACCGCCGA
This sequence comes from Streptosporangium sp. NPDC020072, assembly GCF_040631445.1. Taxonomy (NCBI): domain Bacteria; kingdom Bacillati; phylum Actinomycetota; class Actinomycetes; order Streptosporangiales; family Streptosporangiaceae; genus Streptosporangium; species Streptosporangium sp. NPDC020072. The sequence continues at coordinate 289,893 of NZ_JBEYAB010000011.1, forward strand.
TGTCACGGTCACCGTGAGCGGTTCTCGCCGCGAGATTCAGGCCACGGGCATTTTCCTTTCGCGATCCACGACTTCTCGCCTCTTTCCATCGCCCGGCGTGCGAACCGGACGACTCCACCGTGGCGGAGACCGTCCTCACGGCGTCATCGCGCCGTCATCACGGCGTCCTTCGAAATCACTCCCGGCCGCTAATTGGCCAGATAGCATCGGTTTTGGGGGGAAATCATTGAGATGAAATTTCTCGTACTCGGGACATTGGAAGTCTGGGACGGCCAGAACAGGGTGACCCTGCCCAGCACCCGGCACCAGCGGGTGCTCGCGATGCTGCTGCTGACGCCCGGCGCCGTGGTACCGGTGTCGAAGCTGGTCGAGGCGACCTGGGACGACGAGCCGCCCGCGACGGCGACCAAGCAGATCCAGAACTGTGTCTCGGCGTTGCGGGGGCGTCTCGGGGACACCGAATGCCAGGTCATCGCCACCGACGGCCGGGGATACCGCGTGGCCGTGACCGAGGACCAACTGGACCTGCTCTGCTTCACCCGCCGGATCGCCACCGCGCGTGTGCTCGCGGCGGCCGGCGAGCCGGCGGAGGCCGTACTGGAGATGCGCTCGGCGCTGCGGCTGTGGCGCGGCCCCGCGCTCGACGGCCTGGGCACCGCCGCGCTGACCGCCCGCGCCAGGCGGCTCGACGAGCAGCGGCTCGACGCGCTCGAACAGTGCGTGGACTGGCAACTGGCGCTGGGTGAGCACCGCGAGGTCGCGGACGAGCTGGTGGAACTCGTCACCGAACACCCGCTGCGGGAAAGGCCGCACGCGCAACTGATGCTCGCGTTGACCCGCTGCGGCAGGCAGGCCGAGGCGATAGAGGTGTTCCACCGGCTGCGGGAAAGGCTCGCCGAGGAACTCGGCGTCGACCCCGGGGCCGAGGTCCGTGAGCTGTACGAACGTGTCCTGCGCGGCGAGGTGGACCTCTCCCCGCCCGTATCCGCCGTGCGGGAGCCGGGATCCGCGCCGGCTCCGCGACCGGGGCCCGCCGCCCCGGAGCCGCCCCGTCTCGACCGGGCGGTGCAGGAGCTGGTCATGGTGATCACCCGGCAGTGGACGGCCGAGGCCGAGGTGCGCTCGCTGAACCGGCCGGAACCGGTGCCGCTGAGATGGTCGGAGACCAGGCGTCAGGTGGCGGCGGTGGCCGCCGCACCGCCGTACGGCCGATCGGCCGAGGACCCGGACCGGCCGATGCCGAGCGGTGGCCTCACCGACCTGTTCGCCAGGTTCCGGCAGGTGCCCGCGCGCCAACTGGTGGTGCTGGGCGGTCCCGGCGCGGGCAAGTCGGTGCTGGCGATCCTGTTCACCCTCGGTCTGCTCGCGGACCACCGGCCCGGCGAGCCGGTGCCGGTGCTGTTCTCGCTGGCCTCGTGGAACCCGCACCGGGAGCACATACACCGCTGGCTCGCCCGCATGCTCGTCCAGGAGTACCCCGGGCTGGCGAACACCGCCGTCTACGGACGGGACGCGGCGACGCGGCTGGTGGTCGAGAACCGGGTCCTGCCCGTGCTCGACGGCCTCGACGAGATACCGCCCGGCCTGCGCGCGGCGGCCATCGACGCTCTCGACAGGGCCGTGGCGGGTGACCGGCCCCTGGTGGTGACCTGCCGTAGCGAGGAGTACGAGCTGGCGGCGGACCAGGCGGGCGCGATCCTCGCGCGCGCGGCGGTCGTGGAGATCGAGCCCGTCGCCCTCGAAGACGCCGTCGACTTCCTCACCGCGCGCAGGCGGGTGGGTGAGGAGCGCTGGCAGCCTGTGATCGACCACCTGCGGCGGCACCCGGGCGGCGCGCTCGCCCAGTCACTGCGCACCCCCCTGATGATCGATCTCGCCCGTACGGCCTACGCCCATCCGTCGACCGTGCCCGCCGAACTGTGCGACCCGGCCCGGTTCGGCGATCGGGCCGCGATAGAGGGGCACCTGCTGGACGCCTACCTGCCGGCCGTCTACGCGTCCTGGCCGGAGCCGCCCCTGCGGCACGAGCGGCCCGTGCCCGCGCGTGCCTACGACGTCGACCACGCCGAACGGTGGCTGGCCTTCCTCGCCCGGCACCTGAACCGGACCCGCACCCACGACCTCGCCTGGTGGCGGCTCGACCGCGCCGTGCCGAGGCCCGTCGGCGGCCTGCTGCTCGGCATGCCCGCTGCCCTGCTGTTCTGGATCACCGGGTGGCTCGCGGGCGGCCCGCTGATCGGACTGGTCTACGGGCTGTTCTTCGCGGCGGCGGGCTGCGGCGTCCACACGCTGGGGCGGCGTCCGGGGCCGCTGCGGGTGGAGCTGCACTTTCGCAGCACCGCGACGAGATTCCTGGGGCGCTTCGGGATCGGAGTGGTGATCGGGGTCAGCCTCGGCCTCGGCTGGTCGCTGTCCGCGGAGATGATCGGCCTGCTCGCCACCGTCTTCGGTCTCGGCGTCGGCCTGCACGTCTGGCTGGCCACCCCGGTCGACGTCAACCGCGTTTCCAGCCCGCCCCTCGTGCTGCGCAACGACCGAATCGCCACCTGGGCGTTCACCCTGTCCTTCATGGCGTCGCTGGGGCTGTTCTACACCGTGGCCTTCGCCTTCACGCGCGAGATCCGGTTCGTCCCCGTCCTGGGGGGAACCTTCGACCTCGGGCTCGCCTGCGCCGCAGGCCTGGCGTCGGGACTGCTGGGCCGTTTCCTGCTGGGCAACCTCGGCGGTGCGGCGTACGGGCTCGCCGGAACCGTGGTCGGCGGACTGATCTTCTCCCGCGCGCCCAGCCTCGCCAACGCCCTGACGGTGGGCGCGCTGTTCGGCCTCGCGGGGGGACTCACGGTTGGCCTCGCCCGCGCGTGGGGCGCCTTCACCGTCGTCCGGCTCTGGCTGGCCGCCCGGGGGCACATCCCGCTCCACCTCATGCGCTTCCTCGACGACGCGCACCGGCGGGGGGTGTTGCGCCAGGTGGGCGCGGTGTACCAGTTCCGGCACGCCCGTCTGGAGGAACGCCTGGCGGCCAGGTGCGGCGTCCCTCCGACGACCCGCGGCCGAGACGGCTGAGGATCGTTCCGGCACCCAGCCCGAGTACGCGGCCCCCGGCGGCCTACGCGCGTGGGAGCAGTCCCCCGACGAGGGCTTCGAGCCCCTGGCGGTAGGTGTCCTCCGCGGTGAGCGCGGTCCACCGGCCGCCGATCGACGCCAGTCTGGGCAGCGCCTCCCGGTCCAGGTCGGCGAAGACCCGTTCGCGGTGGGTCGGCCGGTCCTCGGCGGCGCGCCTGCGCCCCGCCGCCCTGATGATGATCTCCCCGGCGGTGTAGTACCAGACGGACCGGTAGGCGTGAACGGCCTGTTCCGGGGTGAGACCGCAGGCCACGGCCGCCTCGACGATGTGCTCCGCGTACCAGAGCCCGGCGTCGGACATCAGGTCGTCGGCGACGAGGACCTCGACGACCCACGGGCATCCGGCGAGCGCGTCGTGCATCGCCAGCGCGGCGGTGACCAGCCGTTCCCTGGGCTCCTCCGGCAGTGCCGGGCGCGCCAGTCCCGCGGCGTAGTCGTCCAGGAGCAGCAGCAGAAGCTCCTCCTTGTCCTTGACGTGGTGGTAGAGCGCCATCGGCGTGCTGCCGACCTCCGCGGCCAGCCGCCGCATCGTCAGGCTTCCCACGCCGCCCTCCTCGACGATCCTGCGGGCGGCGGCCAGGACCTCCTCCCGGGAGATCCGTGGTGGCCTGCCCACCCGCGGGCGTTGCGGAACCGACTGTGACATGGGATCCATGATGGCCCACCCGTGACGTTGACGCCCGCGTCCCGGCCGGGCTAGTTTTTATACATGTATAAAAAAGGAATCGGCCACCCCGGGCTGATACTGACGGCGGTGGCCGCCGCGCAGTTCATGGCGGCCCTCGACATCTCGATCGTCAATGTCGCACTGCCCGCGATCCGCGCCGACCTGGGCTTCGGCGCCGCCCGGCTGCAGTGGGTCGTCCACGCCTACACGCTGGCCTTCGGCGGCCTGCTGCTGCTCGGCGGCAGGATGTCCGACCTGTACGGCAGACGCGGACTCCTCTCCGTGGGCCTCGGCCTGTTCGGCCTGTCCTCCCTGGCCGGAGGACTGGCCCAGTCGGCGGACCTGCTGGTGGCCGCCCGCGCGGTCCAGGGCCTGGCCGCCGCGGCACTGGTCCCCGCCGCACTGGCGACACTGACCACGACCTTCCCCGAAGGCCCGGGCCGTACCAGGGCGCTGGGGGTGTGGAGCGCGGTCAACGCCGCCGGCGGAGCCACGGGAGTGCTCGCCGGAGGCCTGCTGACCGACCACGTGGGATGGCGCTGGGTGATGCTGGTCAACGTGCCCGTCGTGGTGGCCGCGCTGGCGCTCACCGTGGCGTCCGTCCCCGCCGACCGGCGCCGGGCCCAGGGGGAGCGTCCCGACCTGCTCGGCGCGTTCCTCGGCACCTGCGGGGTGACCCTGCTGGTCCTCGGCGTCGTCCGCGCGAGCGAGGAGGGCTGGACCTCGGCGGTCACGCTGGGCACGCTCGCGGCGGCCGTCGCGCTGCTGGCCGTGTTCGTCCTGGTCGAGGCCGCACGGTCCAGGGGCCCGAGAACCCCGATGATCCGGCTCGGCCTGCTGCGGAACCGTTCGATCGCCGGGGCCAACCTGTTCATCTTCCTGGCGGGCGCGGGCATGTTCGCCGCCTTCTACTTCGTCTCCCTCTACATGCAGGGCGTGCTGCGCATGAGCGCGACCGCGACCGGCCTGGCGTTCCTGCCCTTCACCTTCGGCACGGTGGTGGGAACCGTCATCGCCACCGGGGTCTCCGCCCGGCACGCTCCCCGCACCCTGCTGATCCCCGGTGGCGTGCTCGCCGCGATCGGCTTCGGCTGGTTCAGCCTGATCGACCCCTCGGGAAACTTCGCCGTGGACGTCCTCGGCCCCTCGCTGGTCACCAGCGTCGGCCTGGGCATGTGCTTCGCCCCGCTGGCCGCCGCGGGAACGGCGGGCGTCGCGCCACACGAGGCGGGCATGGCCTCCGGACTGCTCAACAGCTCAAGACAGCTCGGCGGCTCCGTGGGCCTGGCCGCCCTGACCACCGTCGCGGCGGGCCGTACCGGAACGGGCACCACCCCCGCCGCCGTCACCTCGGGCTACTCCCTCGGCCTGGCCGTCTCCGGCGTCCTGCTGGCCGCCGCGGTCGCCGTCGCCGTGACGGTGCTGCCCAGGCGCGGCCGTACGGTCAGGCCCGCCCCCGAGACCCCTCCGGAGGCCCCTCTGGAGGGCCCTCCGGAGGCCACGAACCCCCTGCGGGCCATGGCTCCGCCGGAGGCCGTGGCCACAGCCGGAATCCACGAATAACCACAGAAAGGCGACCTCATCGTGAACACCACGCCCATCGACATGTTCTCCCTCGGCATCCACCTCGACGACGACGGGACGGTCCTGCCCGGACCACGGCGGATGACCGGCGACTCCGGCGGCTGGACCGTCGCCGCCTTCCACGTCGAGACCGACGAGGACGTCCACGCCGATCACTGGGAGATGCACCCGGCCGCCGACGAGGCGGTGTGCGTGCTGAGCGGCGGCGCCCGGCTCTATCTGCGGCCGCAGGACCGGGAACAGCGCGAGACGGCGGTCACGCTCACCGCGGGAACCGCCTTCGTCGTCCCGCGTGGCCGCTGGCACCGCCTGGAACTCGACGGCCCCAGCGACCTGATGTCCGTCACCCTGCGCCGTGGCACCCTCCTGGAGAAACGCCGGGGATGAACGCGACCGGGAGGCTGTACGGCCTTGTACGGACATATGGCCTCCCCCTTCTCCCGGGGACGGACCCGGCCGGATCCTCAGGACACGACCGGCCGCCTCTGGCGGGCCCCCGGGCACGCCCCGGCCGGGCGTCCCGTCCTCGTCGTCCTCGAAAGGGTCGCCATGTCCCCGTCCGGATCGTCACGTCACACCGGCACCCGGCCCCGCGGATCCCGCGTCGGCAGGGCGCTGGCCTCCGCCGCGCTGGCGCTCGTCCCCCTGGCCGCCGTACCCGCCGCACCGCAGGTCGCGCACGCCGACACCGCGGGCGCCCTGGCCGCCTGCCGACGCAGCGAGTCGGCCGACTTCAGCATCGGCGACTTCAGGGTCTACGGCAACGGCGGCGGGGGCATCCCCCAGGGAAGCAACCCGCCCAACCTCCTCCAGGACGGCGACGTCTTCCTCCTGCTGTCGTCCAGCTACTACAAGGTCAAGTTCGACAGCTGGCCCTGGGGGCCGAGCTACCCGCCGGACGGCAACGGCGTCCCGGCGCCGAGCACCGGCTGGCCGTACCCGGGGTCGCTGGAGTACTCGGCGATCCTGCGGTTCAACAACGACCCCGGCGGCTGGGTGGGGCCGATCCACCAGGCGACCGCGTTCGGCGGCTGCACGGTCTGGTCGGGGCCGCCCGTCCGGCTGCTGTTCGGCGTCAACGACCCCAACCCCGGGGACAACAGCGGCTACTGGTCCTTCGGGTTCTACCTCTACCGGGCCTCCACGCACTGAGACCCGGCAGACCCCTACGGGGCGACCCGGCCGTTGGTCACGAAGGCGGCGTGGGTCAGGGGCATCAGCCCCGCCCAGGCCGCCTCCATCCGCTCGGCGACCATCTCGATCTCCCGCTGCGGGAACGACGGCACCTTGGCCTGCTCACTCTTGGTGCGCAGCGACAGGAAGTGCATCAGCGAGCGGGCGTTGCACGTGGCGTACATCGAGGAGAACAGGCCGACCGGCAGCACGGCCCTGGCCACCTCGCGGGCGATCCCGGCCTCCAGCATCTCCTGGTAGGCCTCGTAGGACCGCCGGTAGGCCGTCTCCATCGCCTCTGTGGCGATCTTGTGCTGCTCCTCGGTGCCCTCGACGAAGACGTACTTGCCGGGGCGCCCCTCCTGCACCAGCCTGCGCTCGGGACCGGGAACATAGAAGTCAGGCTGGAGCTCCCGATATCTCCCGCTCTCCTCGTTGTAGGAATTGTGAACGACAACGTTGTTGGCGAGGAAGTTATGCCAGGGCCCCTCGACCGCCAGGTCATAGGTCATTTCCTCACCGTCTTCCTCAATGGAGACGATCAGGCTGGATTTGGCGACCGAAACCTTGCCTCCGCGCTTGGCGAGCGCCTGCTCGGCGTCGCTCTTCTCGCGGTGGCACGATCGGCAGGCAGGCATGAGGTTGCCCTCGTCAAGAGCCTTCAGCAGGTCGGCCGCAACGGGGACCACATGGTCGAGAACCAGGTCATCGCGTGCGAACTCTCCCGAGCAGAGGTAGCACGTATCCGACTCCTTGATGAGCCGGCTCCTCCTCATGGAGGTCCAGACTCCGATTCCTCTGCGCAGTGAGGGAGGAATCAGCGCCTCGGAGGGCTTCGGAGCGGTTCCCCCGACCATGAGGGCGTCCCCGGCCTCAAGCTCTCCTGCCTTCCGCCATCCGTCGGGGGTGAGAACCGCGTGGTCCACGGAGCATCTCAGCGTCTCCCCGCTCGCGGTGGTCAGACGGATCAGTTGCTTGACCCCGGACTCCATGACGTCGAGGATCTTCGCGCGGGAGGCCAGCAACGTCGTCTCGTCATAGCACCGGACATGGTTACGGCGAACCGACTCAAGCCTTCTCAGCCGCCTTGTGGGATTCGCCGCCCTGAAAGCCGCCACCGCTTGCTCAGCGGCTTCCCGCGCCTCGTACAGCCCCAGGTAGTGCACCTGGTTCGCGCGCTTGACCTGAGCGTTCCACTTTCCGGCCTTCCGATGCCAGGTCACGCCACCGCCCGACCGGGGCACGGCGTCCTGCACACCGTGATGCCAGAGCCGGTAGAGCTCTTCGATCGTGCGCCGCCGGATGTGTCCCTTCTCGCTTACCAGCGTGATCTCGGAGTCGCCCGCGAGGCACCATCCGACCCTGTGGCGCTGGAACTCACGGAAGACGAAGATCGGCGCCTTGACCAGGAAGGTCATGGAGTTGTGCTCGAAAGGGGTGCCGTGACGGTCGCGCATCAGGAAGTTGATCAGGCCCTTCGAGCGCTCGGGGTCCTTGTTGATCTCCTCGATGGACTGCTCCCCCGCGGTGGACACCCGGGCCGCCCAGAGCACGTCGGAGTCCGAGGCGCTGTGCTTGACCAGTTCGACGGTGACGTCGTCGAGGAAACGGGGCCTGCTGTCGTCCACGGGCGAAGACCTCCTGCGTCGGGGTTGGGGCGGCTCAACCCTACCGGCGGCCCCAGAAGACCACAGACGCGGCGCGCGTTTCCCGAACCCGGCCACGAAGCGGCCACGAAGCGGCCACGGGGTGGCCACGGGGCGGCCACAGGCGAACCGGCACCGATCCGCCCGTGGCCCGACACCGGCCTCACACCGGGAGCGGCGCCTCACGGCCCTCCCGTGCGATCCGGTGTCTCCTCAGTGCGAGGTCCTGCAGAGTTCCAGCACGTTGGCGATGATCCTCGCCCCGGCACCGCCCTCCGCGGTGAGGATCGACTCGGGGTGGAACTGTACGGCGAAGCGCCGCCTGGCCACGTCCTCGATCGCCATCACCGCGCCGTCCGGGGTGAGGGCGGTCGCGGTGAAGCCCGCGACTCCCGGCTGCTTGGCGTGCAGCGAGTGGTAGCGGGCGGCGGTGAACTCCTCGGGCAGGCCGTCGAGCAGCGCGCTCTCACCGAGCCTCCTGACCCTGCCCCGCTTGCCGTGCTCGGGGTAGGACAGCAGGTCGAGGCTTCCGCCCGCCTGCTCGACCATGCCCTGCAGGCCGAGGCAGACGCCGAAGACCGGCAGGTCCCGCTCGTAGAGCGCCTCGATGAGCCCGCTCAGGCCGAAGTCGGAGGGCCAGCCGGGTCCGGGCGACAGCACCACGAGCGACGGCGCGATCTCGTCGATCATCCGCACCGGGAACCCGTGCCTGAGCGTGACGACCTCGGCGCCCTGCTGGCGGAAGTAGTCGGCCAGCGTGTTGACGAAGGAGTCCTCGTGGTCGACGAGCAGCACCTTCATGCCCTCGCCGGGCCGTACGGCGGGGGCCCGCTCCTCGACCGCCTGGTCGGCCTGTCCCGCGCTGACCGCCGCCAGGGCGCCGAGCAGTGCGCTCGCCTTGAGCTCGGTCTCCCGCTCCTCGGCCTCGGGGTCGGAGTCGAACAGCAGCGTGGCGCCGGCCCTGACGGTGGCGACCCCTCCGCGGATCTGTGCGGTGCGCAGGGTGAGGCCGGTGTTCATGGAGCCGTCGAAGCCGATGTAGCCGACCGCGCCGCCGTACCAGCGCCTGGTGGTCGCCTCGTGGTCCTCGATGAACTGCATCGCCCAGGTCTTGGGGGCGCCGGTGACGGTGACGGCCCACATGTGGGTGAGGAAGGCGTCCAGCGCGTCGAACCCGGGCCGCAGGCGTCCCTCGATGTGGTCCACGGTGTGGATGAGCCGCGAGTACATCTCGATCTGGCGCCTGCCGATGACCTGGACGGTCCCCGGCACGCAGATACGGGACTTGTCGTTGCGGTCGACGTCGGTGCACATCGTCAGCTCCGACTCCTCCTTCACGCTGGACAGGAGGGTGCGGATCGCCTCGGCGTCCTCGATCGGGGTGCTGCCGCGCGCGATGGTGCCGGAGATGGGGCAGGTCTCGACGCGGTCGCCGTTGACCCTGACGTACATCTCGGGGGAGGCGCCGACGAGGTGCTCGTCCTCACCGAGGTTGAACAGGAACTCGTACGGCGCCGGGTTGACCTTGCGCAGCGTCCGGTAGAAGGCGGCCGGGTCGGTGCAGGAGGAGTGGAAGACCTGGCCGGGCACGACCTCGAACAGGTCGCCGCGGACGAACTTCTCCTTGGCCGCGGCGACGACCTGGGCGTAGGTGCCCCGCTCCGGGTCCGCGGGCAGCTCGGTGGGGACCGGGGGCAGCGGGACGCTCTCCCCCTCGCGGGGCAGGCCCCTGGTCGAGACGCCGTCCACGGTGAACTCGTAGCGGAACTCCTTGCTGGTCTCCCGCTTACGGTCGATGACCATCACCCGGTCGGGCAGGTGCAGCACGAGGTCACGCTGGTCCTTGGCGCGGGTGAGCACCTGCCTGATCGGCTCGAACTGGAAGGCCAGGTCGTAGCCGAAGGCGCCGTAGAGCCCCAGGTGCTCGTCCTGGCCCGCGAAGGCCGCGACCACCTCGCGGATCGCGGTGAAGACGGTGGGACGGCGGCTGCGCATCTCCTCGGGGAGGATGTCCTCGGACTCGGCGACGTACACCTCGACGTGGTCGGCGGTCGGCTCACCGGTCGGCTTGCCCGCGGCGAGCAGGCAGGAGGCGACGGCGGGCAGCACGACCCGGCCGCGGGCGTTCAGGGCGCGGGCGGAGATCCTGCGTCCCCGGGCCACGATCTCAAGGCAGGGGTCGACGTAGGCGAGATGCCACCGGCTGTAGCGGCCGGGGTACTCCATGCCGGAGGACAGCACGCCGCCGCGACGCTCACCGAGCGTCGTGACGACATCCTCAAGCATCGTCTCGGGCACGTCGGAGGCGGTGACCTCGACCTCTATGCCCCCCGCGGTGGTATATCCGCTCGTCTCCACTGCTGCCTCGTCCCTCTAGGTTCTCCTGGGCCCTCAAAGAGGCGGCTGACACAGAAAAGGCCGCCTCACTCGGGGCGGCCGTCTGTGTGCTCTCGCGAATGCGAAACCCGCGCCGCCTAGAAGCGGCGCCACCACTGCTGGGTTTCGGGGTGTCGCATGCCACAAGACTAGCGGCGGAAACTGTGATCATGCAACGTGACCGCCCCTGCGGCGTGGCGGCCGGGTAGCCGTCACGCCCCTTCTTCTGTTACCAGTAGGGAGGAGGGCAGTTTCGTTACCGGCGAGTAAAAGGCCAGGTGAGGAGGCCGCATGACGATCACATGGCCGCGGTCCGCGCACCGGGTCACGATCCAGCGCGATCTGCCCGTGCCCATGGCCGACGGGGTCGTCCTGCTGGCCGACCGCTACGCGCCCGTCGGCGCCGTGCGCCCGCCGACCATCCTGGTCCGCTCGCCGTACGGCAGGCGGGGGATGTTCGGGTTCGCCTACGGCAGGGCGTTCGCCCGGCACGGGTTCCAGGTCGTGCTGCAGAGCTGCCGGGGCGGGTTCGGCTCCGGCGGGCTGCTCGACCCGCTCGGCGACGAGCACGACGACGGCCTGGCCACCCTCGCCTGGCTGCGCGCCCAGCCCTGGTACGGCGGCGACCTCGCGATGCACGGCCCCTCCTACCTCGGCTACGCCCAGTGGGCGATCGCCCCGTTCGCCGGCCCCGACCTGAAGGCCATGGCGACCTCGGTGACCGCCTCCCAGTTCCGTGACGCCGCCTACGTGGGCGGGGCGTTCGCGTTGGAGTCCACGCTGATGTGGATCACGCTGACCGCCTCGATCGACGGCCCGTTCGGCGGTGCCGCCGCCCTCCTCGCGCCGCGCAGGACCAGGCGGGCGGCGCTGTCCGGGCGGCCTCTCGGGGAGATGGACGTGCTGTCGGCGGGCCGGGACCTGCCGTTCTTCCAGGACCTGCTGACCCACCACGCCGACCCTGGCTCCTACTGGGCGGCACGTGACTTCTCCGCCTCCGTCGGCGAGGTCGGGGCCGCCGTCACCATGGTCGGCGGCTGGTACGACGTGTTCCTGCCGTGGCAGATCAAGGACTACACGGCGATGCGGGCCGCGGGCAGACGCCCCCAGCTGACGATCGGGCCGTGGTACCACGCCGACGTCCGGCACGGCAGGGCCGCCAACGCCGACGCGCTCGCCTGGTTCAGGGCGCACCTGCTCGGCGATCCCTCCGGCCTGCGCCGGCAGCCGGTCAGGCTGTACGTCACGGGCGCGGGCGAGTGGCGCGACTACCCCGACTGGCCGGTTCCCGGCATGCGGGAACGACGCTGGCATCTGCAGCCCGGCCGGGCTCTCTCCCCGGACAACCCCTCCCCCGGCGAGCCGGACCGCTACCGCTACGACCCCGCGCACCCGACCCCCGCACTGGGCGGCCCCGTCCTGCTGGGCAACTCCGAGCCGCGGGACAACCGGCGCCTTGAGGCCCGCCGTGACGTGCTCGTCTACACCGGGCCCGAGCTGCGCGAGGACACCGACGTGATCGGCCCGGTCCGGGCCGAGCTGTACGTCAGGACGAGTACCGAGCACGCCGACGTGGTCGTCCGCGTCTGCGACGTGCACCCCGACGGCACCTCCTACGACGTGTGCGACGGCGTGCGCCGCCTGCTTCCCGGCTCTCCCCCGCCCGACGTGGACGGCGTGCGCCGTGTCCTGGTCGACCTGTGGCCGGCCGGCCACCGCTTCCGCAGGGGTCACCGCATCCGTCTGCAGGTCGCGGGCGGCGCCTACCCCCGCATCGCCCGCAACCTCGGTACCGGAGAGCCGCTGGGTACCGGCAGCGCGATGGTCGCCTGCCTGCACGAGGTCTTCCACGACCCCGTCCGTCCCTCGGCGGTCGTGCTGCCGCTCGTGACCGGCTGAGAGCGGGGGTTAGGGTCGGAGGGTGCGCGCGGCCAGGCTGATGTCGTTGGTGCTGTTGCTCCAGGCCCGTGGCGGGATGACCGCCGCCGAACTGTCCGAGGAGCTGGAGGTCTCCGAGCGGACCGTCCACCGGGACGTGCTGGCCCTGTCCGAGGCCGGGATCCCGGTCTACGCCGACCGGGGCAGGGGTGGCGGTTACCGCCTGCTCGACGGGTACCGCACCCGCCTCACCGGCCTCGACCGGGCGCAGGCGCAGGCCCTGTTCCTGTCCGGTGTGCCCGAGGCGCTGCGCGAGATGGGCCTGGGCGAGGTCGGGGCCGTGGCGCGCCTGAAGGCGTCGGCCGCGCTGCCCGCGGACGCGCGGGACGCCCAGGCGGACGCGGCGCAGCGCTTCCACCTGGACGCCCCCGGCTGGTTCGCCCGTGACCGGCCGCCGCCGGAGTCCCTGCTGCCGCTGGCCAGGGCCGTGTGGGGCGACCATCCGGTGACGGCCGCCTACCGGGGCGCCCGGCGGACCCTGGAACCGTACGGCCTGGTGCTCAAGGCCGGGGTCTGGTATGTCGCGGCCCGTTCGGTGATCTACCGGGTCGAGCGGCTCAGCGAGGTCGAGGTCCACGCCGATCGGTGTTTCACCCGCGATCCCGGCTTCGACCTGGCCGCCTTCTGGAACGAGCGCGCCGCCGAGTTCGCCCGTTCCCTGCTCAAGACGCGGGTGACCGTACGGCTCAGCCCCGAGGGCCTGCGCGCGCTGCCCGTCTTCGCCGACCCTGCGGCCCTCGACGACGCGCTCGCCTCCGCCGGGGAGCCCGACGAGCGAGGGTGGGTCACGCTCCACCTGCCCGTCGAGTCCCCGGAGGTCGCCTACGCGCAGATCCTCAGGTTCGGCCCGGAGGCCGAGGTCCTCGACCCGCCGTCCCTGCGCGCCCGCGTGGCCGAGGCCGCCGCCCGGCTGCACGGCCTGTACGACCGACAGGTCTAGCGGTAGCCGGTGGCGTCCGCGGGCTTGTCCTGGTCCTGGACCTCGACGATGTAGCGCCAGGCGTCCGGCCTGCTGCCGTCCACGTCGGTGAAGCCGTAGACCTGGGCCAACTGCCCGCTGGAGAGGGACTGTCCCGACCAGCGGACCCGGTCGGGGTCGGCGGCCAGGGCGACGACCGCGCGCCCGGTGTAGGCGGGCGACTCCGAGATCACGAAGTGCGGTTCCCTGACGAGGGCCTCACGCCAGGTCTCCTCGGTGACGCCGTAGTGCTCAAGCATCATCTCCGAGCGCAGCCAGCCCGGCGTGAGCGACACGGCCGCGCAGCCGTACGGCCTCAGTTCGTGGGCCTGGGAGAAGGCCAGGCGGTTGACCGAGACCTTGGCCAGGTCGTAGAAGAACGAGACGCGGTAGTTGACGGCGTTGTACTCGGCGGTTCCGTCGGTCACCTCGACGACCAGGCCGCCGGGGTTCCTGGTCAGCAACGGCAGGGCGTGGTGGCTGGTGATGACGTGGGTGTCGATCGCCAGCCTGAGCAGGCGCAGGCCGTCCTCAAGCGAGTGCTTCCAGAGCGGGGTGTCCCAGGCGGCCAGCGGGTCGCCGCCCCAGACGTCGTTGACGAGCAGGTCGAGCCTGCCCTGCTCACGGTCGATCCGCTCCACCAGCGCGCGCACCTGCTCTGACTCCAGATGGTCCACCTGTACGGCGATGCCCCGGCCGCCGGCCCGCGTCACCAGTTCGGCTGTCTCCTCGATGGTCTCGGGGCGGTTCATCTCCGAGCGGTGCTCGCGGGTCGTCCTGCCCGTGCAGTAGACCGTGGCTCCGGCCTCGCCGAGCGCCGTCGCGATGGCCCTGCCCGTCCCCCTGGTCGCCCCGGCGACCAGGGCGACCTTCTCTCGCAGTGTCGTGTGCATGCCACTGACCCTGCCCAAGAAACAGGACACCTTATGTCATGTTTTCGCGCCGTGTCCGGCGGCGGCCGGAGCCGGGTCAGCCGACGGCGTCGACGAAGCGCCGCGCGTCGGGCTCGGTCATACCGGTCTCTCCTCTGACGAGCAGGACGGCCTGTTCGGCTCGGCCGGAGGTCTTGAGGTCGTGGACCCGGGAGGCCAGATCGGCGCCGCCGCGACGCGGAGTCGCGGAGGGGGGTTGCGCGGGGTGCGGCAGAAACGTCGCGGGCCTGGAGGAGCGCCGTACGAGAAGGACGAGGGCGGTGATGATCCCGCCGAAGAACAGGATGAGGATCAGACCGATGATGACCAGTTCCGTAGGCCCTAAATTCGGCATGGCACCAGCCTATTTCGAATTCGCCGGATGCGGCCGACCGCCATACCTCCACTAATCCTGTCAAGGAAGCTGATACTCCGGTCGATAGGGCGAATTCTCCACATTTGCCCCGGTCGCCGGGGTATCGACCTACCGTTCGCCGCGTAAAGCACCCCGTTCGGCGCTCCGTGACCGCAATGAAACAACCACGTAATTACGCTTCCGGTCAGCCGAAGGAGTCAACCCCCCATTCGGTTGTCCGTTCTCCAGCCCCGAGGAGACCGTATTGGCCACTCCGGACAAGGACAGAGGCGATCGCAGCCCGTGGAACCGGCTGCTGATCATTCCGATCGTCGTGCCTTTGCTGCCCTTTCTCTACAACGCCCTCGACCCCCGGTTTCTGGGTTTCCCACGGTTCTACTGGTTGCAGCTTGCCTTCGTCGCCCTCGGCGTCGCCTGCACCGCGACCGTCTACCAGATGACCAAACGGAGGCGGTGACCCGTGAACGCCCACCTCACCGAGATCATCGTCTTCACCGTGCTGTTCCTGGCCGTCAGCGTCATGGGGTTCGTCGCCTCACGCTGGCGCCGCCCGGACGACCTCGCCAGCCTGGACGAGTGGGGACTCGGCGGCCGGAGCTTCGGCTCGTGGGTCACCTGGTTCCTCATCGGCGGCGACCTCTACACCGCCTACACCTTCGTGGCCGTGCCCGCCCTGCTGTGGGGGGCGGGCGCCACGGGCTTCTTCGCGATGCCGTACACGGTCATCACCTACCCGATCGTGTTCCTGGTGCTGATCAGACTCTGGTCGGTCTCGCATGTACACGGGTTCGTGACGCCCGCCGACTTCGTCAGGGCCCGTTTCGGCTCCCCGACGCTGGCGCTGCTCATCGCGATCACCGGCATCGTGGCGACCATGCCCTACATCGCGCTCCAGCTCGTCGGCATCGAGGCCGTACTGAAGTCGATGGGCGTCACCGGACACCTTCCGATCATCATCGCCTTCGCCATCCTCGCCGCCTACACCTACCAGTCGGGGCTGCGCGCCCCGGCCCTGATCGCCTTCGTCAAGGACTCGCTGATCTACATCGTGATCCTGGCAGCCCTCGTCGTGATCCCGCTGAAGCTCGGGGGCTGGGATGCGATCTTCGACGCGGCCGAGGCCAAGTTCGCCGCCACGCCCGCGCCGGGTGACGGCATCCTGCTCAACGGCGGCAACCAGCTGCAGTACGTCACGCTGGCTCTGGGCTCGGCACTGGCGCTGTTCCTCTACCCGCACAGCGTCACCGGCGTGCTCGCGTCGAAGAACCGCGACGTGATCAAGCGCAACATGTCCGCGCTGCCCGCCTACAGCCTGTTGCTCGGCGTGATCGCGCTGCTCGGCTACATGGCGATCGCGGCCGGGGTGAAGCCGATCGTGACGGCGGGCAGGCCCGACAGCAACACGATCGTCCCGCAGCTGTTCGACCAGATGTTCCCCGACTGGTTCACCGGCGTCGCCTACGCGGCGGTCGGCATCGGCGCGCTGGTCCCGGCGGCCATCATGTCGATCGCCGCGGCGAACCTGTTCACCCGCAACATCTACCGGGAGTTCCTGAAGCCCGCCGCGACCGACGCGGACGAGGCCAGAGTCTCGAAGATCGTGTCCCTGCTCGTCAAGGTCGGCGCGGTGCTGTTCATCCTGTTCATGGACACGGGCTTCTCCATCGACCTCCAGCTCGTCGGCGGCGTCATCATCCTGCAGACACTGCCCGCGGTGGGGCTCGGCCTCTACACCCGCTGGTTCCACCGGGGCGGCCTGGTCGCCGGGTGGGTCGCGGGCATGACCTGTGGGGTGCTCATGCTCTACAGCATCGGCAACCCGGTGACCGGCAAGGCGCACTTCGCCGGGTCCGCGTTCCCGCTGAGCAACCTGGGCCTGGACACCAGGATGACGGTCTACGCGGGCCTGCTCGCCCTGGCCGTCAACCTGCTCGTCGCCGCGATCGGCACCCTCGCCGCCCGCGCGGCCAGGCTCGCCGACGGCGGGGACCTCACCAGCCCCGCCCACTACACAGCGGACGAGGGCGACCCCCGGGTCAAGGATCTCGACCTCGTCGGCTGACATCCGAATACGGCTTTCGCCGGGTCCGTCCCCGATGGGCCGGACGGACCCGGCGGGACCCTCCGCAATAACCCTAATTTCCTACCGTATTAGTTGACAATTATCGGCGAGGAAGCCTACCGTGAGGGCATGACCTCCCCGCTGTACCTCACGACACGAGGTCACGTGGACCTCTGCCGCGTGGCCAGCGCGCTGTGTCCTTCCACCCGGTCTTGAGAAGGTTCCATTGGCTCGTTGGAAGGAAGACACGATGTCGTCACTCGTCATCACCCCCGTCGCCGGGCGCATCGGCGCCGAGATAGTCGGCGTCCGGCTCGGTGGTGAACTGCCCGCCGAAGTCGTCAAGGAGATCCGTGCGGCCCTGCTCCGCCACAAGGTGATCTTCTTCCGTGGTCAGAAACACCTCGACGAACCCGGCCAGGTGGCCTTCGCCCGCCTGCTCGGCCCGCTGACCACCGCCCACCCGACCGTCCCCGCTCTCAACGACGACTTCCCCATCCTCGACCTGGACTACAGCAGCGGGCAGAAGGTCGACCGGTGGCACACCGACGTCACGTTCGTCGACCGTCCGCCACTGGCCTCGGTGCTCCGGGCCGTCGTCGTCCCTCCCTCAGGAGGCGACACCCTGTGGTCCAACACGGTGGCCGCCTACGAGAACCTCCCCTCGGAGCTGGCGAGGCTGATCGACGGGCTGCGCGCCGTACACACCAACCAGTTCGACTACGCGCGGGTCAACGCCTCCGACGACCCGGACAAGGCCCGCAGGCACGCCGAGGTCTTCTCCTCCATCTCCTTCGAGACCGAACACCCCGTCGTCCGCGTCCACCCGGAGACGGGAGAACGCTCGATCCTGCTCGGTGACTTCGCCAGACGGATCATCGGCCTGCCCAACGACGTGTCGGCCTCACTGATCCGCCTGATCCAGGAGCAGGTCACACTGGTCGAGAACACCGTCCGCTGGCGCTGGTCCCCCGGCGACGTCGCCATCTGGGACAACCGGGCGACCCAGCACCGGGTCGTGCACGACTTCGGGGCACAACCGCGCCGCCTGCACCGGGTCACCGTCGCCGGCGACGTCCCCGTGGGCGTCGACGGCCGCCCGAGCGAGGTGCTGTCCGGCGACGCCTCGATCTACTCGCCCATCGCCTCCGTCACGCCCGTCGCCGCCTGACGGGGCCGTCTGACAGGGGCACGGTCCCCTCGGGTACGGCGCGCCGAAGAACTTCGCCGCCTCCCCTCCGAAGCAAGCCCGCCCGGCTCCTCCTCCACCGGGCGGGCTTATTCGTGCCGCGAAAAGGGGTGGCTCTCGTCGCCCAGACGTTCCACGCGCAAGCCCCCTCCTCCTCCAACGCTCTGCGCGGGGCCGGTGCCGACGCCCGGCACCTGTGAGGTGGCAGCCATCGGTAGGCCGATGTCCGACGGATGTCCCGCCATCGCCCGGGGTCGCGGGTGGCGAGCCCGCCACAGCCGTACGCCGTGTTCGCACTGGTCGCCTAGCACCGCCTATAATTTAGACCAGCATCGAATTAAGGAATCGCCCATGGCCGTCACCGCCCCCGCCTCCACCGGCGCGCAGTGCTGTGCGCCGATCGCCCGCGAGCCCCTCAGCGAAGCCGACGCCACCGAACTGGCCACGCTGCTCAAGGCCGTGGCCGACCCGGTGCGGCTGCGGCTGCTGTCGATGATCGGCTCCCATGCGGGCGGTGAGGCGTGCGTGTGCGATCTGACCGGCGTCTTCGACCTGACCGCCCCCACCATCTCCCACCACCTGAAGGTGTTGCGCACCGCCGGGCTGATCGACGGCGAACGCCGCGGAACCTGGGTCTACTACCGGATCATCCCCGAGGCGGTGAACAAGCTGGGCGCGCTGTTCGCCCCGCTCGCCACCCCCGCCGCAGCGCAGAACGGCCCGGTGGACGTGGAACTGCTCACCGTATGACCCGACGCGGCTCGTCTGACGGATGTCGTGGTCGTCGGCGCCGGACAGCCGGGCTCGCGGCGGGCTACCACCTGCGACGAGCGGGCGCCGACTTCGTCATCTCCTGGACGCCCACCACCCCGGAGGCGTTCTGGCCTTATTGCCCGGTGACGGCGCTGCGCCGTTCCAGCAGGACCACGTCCCGCCAGAGGCCGCGGTGGCAGCCGACGCGTTCGCGGGTGCCGACCACGCGGAAACCGAGCTTGTCGTGCAGGGCGAGGCTGGCGGTGTTGCCGGGGAAGACCCCGGCCTGGATCGTCCAGATCCCGGCGTCCTCGCTGGCGGCGATGAACTCCTCCAGCAGTGCCCGGCCGATGCCGTGCGCCTGGCACCCCGGGTGGACGTAGACGCTGTGCTCGACCACCCCGGCGTACACCGGCCGGGCCGAGACCGGCGAGGCGGCCACCCAGCCGACGACCTGGCCGGTCGCGGTGTCGACGGCCACGTACCGCGGGTGCGCCAGCTTGCCCGCGGTGAACCCCTCCCAGGAGGGCGCCGTCGTCTCGAAGCCGGCCTGTCCCGTATCCAGGCCCGCCTGGTAGATGGCCAGCACCTGCTCGGCGTCGCTCTGGCGCATCGGCCGGATCCCCAGGCCCGGCCCGGCGGGCTTGGCTGCCGGAACGATCTCCTCGTGCGTCATCATGGGCTCCCTTCACTCACGAACCGGTACGGCCGGAACGGGGTTACCCATCACCACGTCAGCGGCGGTGGGGAAACAGCTCACGCATGCCTCGTTGATCCGATACAGGCTGGTGGTGCCCTGCCGTTCGACCAGCACGAACCGCACCTCGGCCAGAACCTTCAGGTGGTGCGAGACGGTCGACTGCCCCACCCCGGACACGGTCACGATCTCGCCCACACTCATCGGTGTGCGCCGCCGGGCCAGCAACGACACGATCTGGATGCGGGTGGCGTCCGCGAGGGCCTTGAACCAGCTCGCGTACTGTTCGGCCTCCGCACGGGGCAGTGACTTCTTCTCGTCATTCATCGTCCATCGACGATAGACGATGAATGACGGATGTGCCACCATGGCCGTCAACCGGCCTCTGCCGCGAAGTGTCGCCGACGTTCAGAGCCGTGTGAACATGGAACGCATCTGAACGAGCTCGGCTTTCTGGCGGGTGATGATCGAGGCGGCCAGTGCCGTGGCGCGTGGAGAAAGGCCGTCTCGCCGCTCGGCCGCGGCCAGGCCGATCGCGTCAGTATGGTGCCAGACCATCATGTCCAGAAATATCCGGTCAAAGTCGGTCCCGGACGCCTCATCCAGGGTTTCCAGGTCAGCCCAGCCCATCATGTGCGGGCCCCGGTGCATACCGGGTCCCATGTCCTCCGGCCCTCGGTTGCACGGACCCCGCTCGTCGTCCCCTCCGCCGGGTGGTCCCGTCATGCACGGACCCAGGCCGGGAGCCGGTTCTCCCCAGCTCCTCAGCCAGGCGGTCAGCTGGGCGATCTCGGCTTCCTCGGCCCGTCCGATCCGCTCGGCCAATGCCCTGATCCGGGGGCTCGAGGGGTGTGTCCCGGCCATCCCGGTCATGATCAATGTCTGCCGGTGGTGAAGGATCGTCTCCTGGGCGAAGCGTACGTCCTGAGCGTTGTGCTCCTCGGCCAGGACGCCGGTGGACGAGACGGCCGGAGCGCCGATCCACGGCCCGACGAGCGCGACATGAAGGTCGCCGGGGCCACCGCAGGCCATCAGAACGGCACTGACGCCCAGAGCCGCGAGACCTACGCGGCGGGCGGGAAAACTCGGCGCAGCCATGGCGTCCCCCCTGACGGGGTTCTCACATCCGGCGCGCGGCCGGACGGCACGGATTCTTGGTGGCGGGCGCCCCACCGTTGCGGGAACGCGGCAGGCCCGCCTCCACTCCATCCCATGCTCTGGACCGATTGATCACAGCCGCCTGATGTCACCCCTTTGTGGGACTTATGTCCTGTTCTGGAGGAGACCAAGGAGCAACCGGTTCGGCTCACGGTGAGCGGAGGGAGGAGAAAACCGGGTGCGCGGAGTCCGGAGCGGCGGTCAGGGAGAAGTAGGCCTCCTCCTCCTGGTCGAAGTGGAGCACCAGGACCGCGTACAGGCCGTAGAGGCAGGCACGCAGGTCGTCGAGTTGCTCGGGGCGCGGCCCTTCCGCTCCGGCGAGGGCGAGGTGCCCGTCCAGGCGGCGGATGAGGCGTTCGATCTCCGCGTGCGCCCTGCTCATGGTCATCGTGACCTCCGAACCGCCCAGGGCCTGTCCCATGGCCGGGTACAGTCGTCTCTCCTCGGCGCGTTCGTGGGGCAGCAGGCGTTCGGTGAGGAAGTCGTGGACCTCCCGCAGCCGGTCGAGAGCCACCTCCGGGGGGCTCTGGCCGAGCCGGTCCGCCGTCTCACGGATCAGTTCCAGGGGTGGCCTCAGCGAGGAGTGCTCCATCTCGAAGCGGCGCAGCAGGGACTCGGTCTCCGCGTCGACCACCGTTCTGGTCCCCCTGGTGGGACGCAGCGCCCGCAGCGCGTTGAGGATCACCGTGACGTCGATGGCCTCCTGCAACAGGGCACCGGCCGCCGGAGGCAGTGCTCCGGCCGCGGCCACAGCCATGGCCAGCAGCGACAGTCCCATCCCCGCTGCGGCGCTCTGTACGGCGATGCGGCGGGAGCGACGGGCCACGTCCATGGCGTCGGCGAGCCGGTCCAGGTGGTCGGTGGTGAGCACCACGTCGGCGGCCTGGGCCGAGGCGGCCGACCCTCGGGCGCCCATGGCCACCCCGACGTCGGCGGCGGCCAGCGCCGGAGCGTCGTTGATCCCGTCGCCGACCATCACGGTCACCGCCTCGGCCACCTCCCGCCGTACCGCTTCCACCTTGGCCACCGGCGTCTGCTCGGACAGCACCCGGTCGACGCCGAGCACCGTGCCCACGCTCTCCGCGACCTCGGCCCTGTCTCCGGTGAGCATGATCACCTTTTCGATCCCGGCGGTGCGCAGCCGCCGCAGGGTCCGCGCGGCGTCGGCCCGTACGGCGTCGCGCAGCAGGATCACCCCGGCCGTCCGGCCGTCGACCGTGACCCAGACGGTCATGGCGCCGTCCAGCGTGGCCCTGGCCCGCTGGGCTCGTTCCCATTCGGAATCGGATCGGGCCGCCGCCTTGCCGACCTCTACCCGGCGTCCCCCGACCAACCCCGTGGTCCCGGTGCCCGGCTTCTCCTGCGCCTCGGTTGGTTGGGGCAGCGTGAGGCCGCGAGCGTGAGCGGCGTCGACGATCGCGGCGGCGAGCACGTGGGAGGACATCTGGTCCAGCGCGGCCGCCAGACGCAGCACGTCGTCGGCCTGGACACCGGGGGCGGCCACCACGTCGACCACCTCGGGGCGTCCCGCGGTCAGCGTGCCGGTCTTGTCCAGGACAAGCGTGCGGGCCTGCCCCAGCCTCTCCAGTGCTCCCCCTCCTTTGACCACCACGCCATGACGCGCCGTACGGGACAGACCGGAGGCGATGGCGGCGGGCGCGGCCAGCAACAGCGGGCAGGGGGTGGCGACGACCAGGACCGCGACCGCCCGGACGGGATCTCCGGACAGCAGCCAGGCGCCCCCTGCCAGCAGCAACGTCGCGGGCAGGAACCAGGCGGCGAACCGGTCGGCGAGCCGCACCACGGGAGCGCTGCCCGCCTCGGCCTGCCGTGCCAGCCGTACCACTCCCGCGTAGGCGCTTTCGGCCGCGATCCGGGTGGCCCGCAGATCGAAGGCGGCACCGGCGTTCACCACGCCGCTGCGCACCCCCTGCCCGGCGGGGCGTTCGACCGGCAGCGCCTCCCCGGTCAGCGCCGACTCGTCCAGCGACGCCAGGCCCGCGGCGACCACCCCGTCCACAGGGACGGTCTCACCACTGGGGACCAGCAACAGGTCACCGGGGCGGACCAGGCCGACGTCCACCTGGCGGGGCGTCCCGTCCTCGTAGCGACGCGCCGAGCGCGGAGCACGTTCGTACAGGCCGGTCAGGTCACGGCGGGCCCGGCGCAGGGAGTAGTCCTCCAGCGCCTGGCCGGTGGCCAGCATCACGCCGATCACCGCACCGGCGAAATACTCCCGTACGGCCAGCGCCCCGGCCAGGGCGAGCACGGCGATGGCGTCCACGCCCAGCCGGCGCTCGCGCAGCGCCGACAGCACCTGCCGGAGCGCGGGAAGCAGGGCCACCACCGTGACGGTCGCCCACACGGCGTCTCCAGCCGGGGACGCTCCGGCCAGACGGCACACGGCCCCGGCCGCCAGCCCGGCCACGGTGACCACCACGAACGCGGTGCCGCCGAACTTTCGCATGTTCTCAGCCTTCCCGCTGCGAACCGGCTCGCCCGGATCCGCCGGCCCGCACGGGCCCAGGACCGGATCGCCACCGGACAGTGAACGTGGTGCCGCGTTCCTCGGTGCCGCAGAGAGGCGCACAACGACCGGGTCCACCCTGCTGGAGGTATCGGCGGGACAGGAGTCCTCACATACAAGCCCACGGTCAGATCAAGCGTCGAACACGGGAGTGAAGGAACCCAGAGACGACGGACCTGCTATTTGGTGACTTTGGACCCGTTTCTCCATAAATCCCAGCGCGGTGAGTGTCACCGCGCATCCTGCACCCGGCTGCCTCTCCTTCCCAGCGGCCCGAAAGGCCCGTAGTCCTGGGACTTCCGGCCCTCACCTCCTCCTTTTCCCTGCGATGGAATGGAGGGCATGGCGGACCTGCGGCGGTCCGCCCCTTTCTCGCTGGGAGATCTCGATGACCGGACACATGACGACCCCGGGAGACCTGGGCCGCCGGGTGAGCAGACGGCGTGAAGACCTGGGGCTGACCCGCGACCAACTGGCCGACCACGCCGAAATCGACGCCCTGTACCTGGCGTACCTGGAGGAGACGCCCGCCGCGCCGTCGGCCGAGACCGTGCGCAGGCTGGCCACCGCTCTGGGCGTCGGCGTCGCCGAACTGCTCGGTGGGACGGTCGATCTGCCTCCCGGCCGGGGCCGCCCCACCGCGGGCCCCCGCCTGAACAGGCTCGACCCCGCCGAGTGCCTGCGGCTGATCACTCCCGGCGGCGTGGGCAGGGTCGCCTTCAACGAGCCTGAGGGGCCGGTGGTCCTGCCGGTCAACTACGCGGTGCACAACGGTGCCGTGGTCTTCCGCACGGCCTTCGGCGGCCCGCTCGACGGCAATCTGCGCACCGGCGTCCAGGGGGCCGAGTTCAAGGTCGCCTTCCAGGTCGACCGGATCGACGAGGCCGGCAGAGAGGGCTGGAGCGTGCTCATCCGCGGCGGTCTCCACCACGTCGTGACCGGCGACGAACAGGCGGACGCGGAGACCTCCGGCGTCCAGCCGTGGGCGGGCGGCGACCGCGAGCTGTACGTCTCGATCACCCCCGCGGAGATCAGCGGGCGGCGCATCCAGCACGTCCTGTGAGGCCGCACGACCGTCTCGTGGCCGGTGATCCACCACGTGCGCGATCCTCCAATGATCGGTCAGCCCTGATGGCGGCGGCAGCGCGCGCCGCCGTACCGTGCGAGTGAGGGGGTGCGCCATGCCGTTGCCCGCGGTCGTCGACCTTGGGCGGATCGCCGCGGTGGTCTTCGACACCGACGGGGTCGTCACCGACACGGCCGGGGTGCACGCCGCCGCGTGGAAACAGGTGTTCGACCCCTTCCTGCGTGAGTACGCCGACCGATCCGGGGGGCGGTTCCGGCCCTTCGACGCCGGTGGGGAGTATCTGCGTCATGTCGACGGCAAATCCCGCCGCGACGGGGTGGAGGACTTCCTCCGCTCCCGGGGCATCGCGCCGGACCCGGAAACGGTGGCGGACCTGGCCGCGCGCAAGGACGCCTTCTTCCTGGCCGAGATCCGCAGGAACGGTGTCGCCGCCTTCCCCTCGACCGTCGAGGTCGTTCGTGAGCTCCGGCGTCGTGGGGTGCGTACGGCCGTCGTCTCGGCGAGCCGTAACTGCGCGCGGGTGCTCCACGCGGCGGCGGCCGACCACCTGTTCGACGTCCGAATCGACGGTGTCGAGGCAGCTCGGCTGGGACTGGCCGGAAAGCCCGACCCCGCGCTGTTCCTGAAGGCGGCCGAGGAACTTGGAGTGTCGCCGCGGCGGACGGCGGTGGTCGAGGACGCCCTCGCCGGGGTGCGGGCGGGCAGGCGGGGTGGGTTCGGCCTCGTCATCGGCGTCGACCGGCACGGCTCGGGGGACGCGTTACGGGCGGCGGGAGCCGACATCGTCGTCGGCGATCTGGCGGAGCTACGACTGGCCGGGAGAAGCGGTGAACCCTTGGCTCCTCATCTACGACGATGACGATCCCGCCTCCGAGGGACTGCGGGAGGCACTGACGACGCTCGGCAACGGCTACTTCGCCACCCGTGGAGCCGCACCGGAGGCGCACGCCGACGGTGTGCGCTATCCCGGCACCTACGTGGCCGGCTGCTACGACCGGCTCTTCTCCCGGGTCGCGGGCCGTACGGTGGACAACGAGGATCTCGTCAACGTGCCGAACTGGCTGCCGCTGACCTTCCGCGTCGACGATGACGGCTGGTTCGCCCCCGGCACGGTTGAGTTCCTCACCGCCCGCCGCGTTCTCGACATGCGTGCGGGAGTGCTGACCCGGCTGCTGCGTGTCCGCGACTTCCGGGGACGGATCACCCGGCTGGAGCAGCGACGGCTGGTCTCGATGGACGATCCGCACCTGGCCGCCCTGAGGACGACGATCGTCCCGGAGAACTGGAGCGGCACGCTCCGGGTCCGCTCCGCTCTGGACGGGCGTGTCGTCAACTCCGGGGTCGCCCGCTATCAGGGGTTGGCCGGTCGGCACCTGGTGCCGACCAGCTCGCACGCCGCCCACGGGGTGATCGGGTTGCTGACGCGTACCGCCACCTCTCGCGTGGAGATCGCCCTGGCCTCCCGCACCACCCTGACCGGAGGACGCGACCATGCCGACGGCGGTGTCTCACACGACGCCCGGAAGGAATGGGTGAGCGACGAGCGGACCGTGGAGGTGGCCGAGGGCCAGGAGATCGTCGTGGAGAAGGTGGTCGCCCTGCACACCTCCCGTGACCGGGCCATCGCCGGGAGCGAGAGCGCCGCCAGGACCGCGGTGGCACGTGCGGGTTCCTTCGAGGCTCTGCTCGGACGGCACACGCGAGCCTGGGATCGGCTCTGGCAGCGGGCTCACGTGACAGCCGAGGACGCCGACGTCCAGCAGGTCCTCAACCTGTACGTCTTTCACCTGTTGCAGACGGCCTCCCCGCACCTGACCGAACTCGACGCCGGGCTTCCCGCTCGCGGCCTGCACGGCGAGGCCTACCGGGGACACGTGTTCTGGGACGAGGTGTTCGCCTTCCCCTTCCTGGCGCCGCGCTTGCCCGAGGTCACCGAGGCGTTGCTGCGTTACCGGTGGCGGCGGCTGCCCGAGGCGCGCTGGGCCGCGCGTGAAGCCGGGTACACCGGGGCGATGTTCCCCTGGCAAAGTGGCAGCGACGGCCGGGAGGAGACCCCTCGTCTGCACCTGAACCCCCGATCGGGCCGCTGGCTGCCCGACCACTCCCATCTGCAGCGGCATATCGGCCTGGCCGTGGCCTACAACGTCTGGCGGCACTACCTGGCCACCGGGGACACCGCCTTCCTGGCCGGCTTCGGCGGCGAGCTGCTGGTGGAGATCGCCCGGTTCTTCGCCTGCCTCGCCGTGCGGGAGGGAGATCGGTACTCCATCCGGGGCGTGATGGGGCCCGACGAGTACCACGACGGCTACCCGGACCGCGCCGAGCCCGGAGTGGACAACAACGCCTACACCAACGTGATGACCGCCTGGCTGATGCGCCGCGTCCTGGACATGATCGCCCTGGTCGGAGCCGGAAGGGTGAGCCAGGAGGAGGTCGACCGCTTCACCGCCATGGCCGCACGGATGCGGGTGGACTTCCACGACGGGGTGATCAGCCAGTTCGAGGGCTACGACGCCCTGAAGGAACTGGATTGGGCCTCCTATCGCAGGAAATATGGTGACATTCGGCGGCTTGATCGCATTCTGGAGGCCGAGGGAGACACTCCGAACCGGTACAAGATCTCCAAACAGGCCGACGTGCTGATGTTGTTCCACCTGCTGGGCTCCGACGGACTCGGCGAGGCGCTGACCGGCCTGGGCCACACGTGGAATTCCGCGATGGCGGCGCGCACCGTGGACTACTACCTGGCCCGCACCTGCCACGGTTCCACGCTCAGTGCGGTCGTGCACGCCGGGGTCCTCGCCCACGTACGTCCCGGCGCCTCCCAGCCCTTCCTCGTCGAGGCGCTGAACAACGACGTACGGGACCTGCAGGGCGGAACCACGGCGGAGGGGGTCCATCTGGGGGCGATGGCCGGGGTGGCCGTCCTGTTCGAGAGGTCCTGAGCACCTCACCGGCTGGCGCATGCGGCCGTCAGGGCCGCGCGGTTCCACCCGGCAGGGGACCGGTGTGGCTGAACCGGGACGCCCGGCGCCGCGCGTGGTGGGCGTGTCCACGGCGCCGGACGGCGGGCCCGCCACCCTCAGGGAACGCGGAGAACACCTTCTTGACCGGCTCGACCAGGACCAGGTAGCCGACGACGACCGGCCCTGCCACCAGGGCACTTCGGCCCTAGGACACGACGCGGCGGTGGCGGAGGCTGCTGGTATGAGGCGAACCGTCCCCGACGAATGCGATGTCCTGTTGCGTGAAGGTGGCATCGCCCACATCCGCCCCCTGCGTCCCGGCGACGGGCCGTCCCTGCACAGGCTGGTCGACAGGTCGTCCGAGCGCTCGGCCTACCTGCGGTTCTTCACCGGAGGCAAGGCCGGCGCCCACGCCTACATGGACCGCGTCACCGAACCGGACCACCCGGGCCGCGTCCTGGTCGCCGCGGTGGACGGCGGCCTGGTGGCGGTCGCGGAGTACGTCCCCGGTCAGGACGGTGACGCCGAGCTCGCGATCCTGATCGACGACACGATGCACCACCGTGGCCTGGGCACCCTGCTGGTCGAGCACCTGGCGCTGGAGGCCGCCGACGAGGGCGTGCGCGAGCTGGTCGCCGAGGTACTGGCCGACAACCGCCCCATGCTGCGAGTGCTGGACGATCTCGGACTGCCCACCCGGCGGGCCTTCCTCGACGGGACGGTGGAGATCCGGATGGATCCGCATCCCACTCCGGGCCTGCTGGAGCGGATCGAGGAACGCGCCCACGAGGCGACCTCCGCCTGCCTGAAGCGGCTGTTCCACCCGGAGTCGATCGCGGTGATCGGCGCGGGACGCGCCCCGGGCGGGATCGGCCACCGCATCCTGCGCAACATTCTCGACGCCGGCTTCTCCGGCCCCGTCCACCCGGTCAACCCGCACGCCGACAGGATCCTCGGCCTGCCCGCATACGCGACCGTGCGGCAGGTGCCCGGCCCGGTCGACCTGGCGGTCGTCGCCACCCCGGCCCGTACCGTGCTGGAGATCGCCCGCGACTGCGCCGGCCATGGCGTGCGCGACCTCGTCGTCGTCACGGCCGGATTCGCCGAGGCGGGTGAGACAGGTACGGAAGGCGAGCTGCTGAGGATCTGCCGTGAATCCGGCATGCGTCTGATCGGCCCCAACTGCCTCGGTGTCGCCGACACCGGGGCCAACCTCAACGCCAGTTTCCTACCTCATCCTCCCGCTCCCGGGCACCTGGCCCTGATGTCGCAGTCGGGCGCGGTCGCGGTCGCTCTGATCGACCGGGCCAACGCCCTGGGGATCGGCCTGTCGGGCTTCGCCTCGGTCGGCAACAAGGCCGACGTCAGCGGGAACGACCTGCTGGAGTACTGGGAGGACGACCCGGCGACCGACGTGATCGCCCTGTACCTGGAGTCGTTCGGCAACCCCCGCAGATTCGGCCGTATCGCACGGCGGGTGAGCAGACGCAAGCCGATCATCGTCATCAAGAGTGGCCGGGGCGTCTCCGGAGAGCGGGCGGTCCACTCCCACACCGCGGCCGCCGCCACCCCGGACGTCGCCGTCGACGCCCTGCTCAAAGCGTCGGGTGTCATCCGCGTCGACAGCGTCCAGGACATGCTCGACACCGCGCGCCTGCTGGGAACCCAGCCGTTGCCCCGTGGCGGGCGGGTGGCCGTCGTCGGCAACTCCGGCGGACCTCAAGCCCTGGCCGCCGACGCCTGCGAGCGGCACGGCCTGCTGGTTCCCGGGCTGTCGCCCCTCACCCGTGGACGCCTGCGTTCCCGGCTTCCTGCCTCGGCCGCCGTGGCCAACCCCGTCGATCTCACCGCCGGCGGCAGCGCACGGGATCTCGCCTTCGCCGTGGAGACCGTCCTGGCCGACCCCGACATCGACGCCGTCCTGATCGTCTACACCCCGCCGTTCGGCTCCGGACTGGCCGGCACCCGCCATGCCATCATCGCCGCGACCGCCACGACGACCAAGACCGTGGCCGCCTGTATCGCCGGGCACGACGGCCTGCTGGACGGACGGATCCCGTGCTACGCCTTTCCCGAACAGGCCGTGGGAGCACTGCGTCACACGGTGGGGTACGCGGCTTGGCGCGCGAGGCCACAGGCCGCGCCTGCCAAGCCACCGGCGGCCGACACCGTCACCGCCCGTGGCCTCGTGGCGGCGGACCTGGCCCGCCATCCCGGCGGCCGATGGCTCGACCACGCCACCGCGGCCCGCCTGCTCGGCTGCTACGGCATCCATGTCATCGCCTCGACCGAGGCCGACGGCCCCGACACCGCCGCGGCGGCCGCCGAGTCCACCGGGCTACCGGTCGCGCTCAAGGCCACCGGGCCCGGCCTGGTGCACAAGAGCGACGTCGGCGGAGTCCGCCTCGGCCTCTCCACTCCCGGCGAGGTCCGCCACGCCTACCAGGAGATGGCCGACGCCATCGGACCGGCGATGACCGGCGCGATCGTCCAGCCGATGGCCGAACCCGGCGTGGAGATGATCATCGGTGGTGTCGCGCACGAGTCCTTCGGCCCGTTGCTCATGGTCGGCATGGGCGGCGCCGCCGCCGAGCTCATGGCCGACCACTCCTTCCGGGTACCGCCGCTCGACGATCAGGACCCCGCTGCGATGGTCGCCGAACTGCGATGCGCCCCGTTGCTCTCGGGCTACCGGGGACGCCCCGCCGTCGACGTCGCCGCTCTCCGGGAACAGATCGCCGGGGTCGGACAGCTGCTGGACGACCTTCCGCAGGTCGCCGAACTCGACCTGAACCCGGTGACCGTCACCACGTCCGGCGCGCTCGCCGTGGACGTCCGGATACGGCTCGCACCCGCCGCCCCGCCGCCGTCGCCCTTCCGCAGGAGACTGCGATGAGCGACCGGGCCTGCTGATCCGACGAGAGGCGATGATGCGTGTCACCGTCAAGGACGTCATGACCCGGCGGGTGGTCTCGGTCACCGAGGGCACCTGCTTCAAGGACATCGCCGAGATGCTCCTGGAGCACGGAGTCAGTGCCGTACCGGTCCTGGACGGCGACGGCCACGTGGTCGGCGTCGTCTCCGAGGCCGACCTGGTGCGCCGGGAGCGGTTCCGCACTGGGTCGCCCCGGCCGGGGCGCGAGACGGCCCGGGACCTGATGAGCGCTCCGGCCGTCACCGTCCCGGTGGACGCCCCCGTGGTGACCGCGGGCCACCTGATGGAACACCACGGCGTCAAGCGGCTGCCGGTGACCGACGAGCTGATCGGTGAGGGCCTGACGAACCGGCAGATCGGCGAGCGGATGTTCCTGGCCGAGAAGACGGTGAAGAACTACGTGTCCAACCTGCTGTCCAAGCTCAACATGCAGCGCCGTACCCAGGTGGCCGCGCTGGCGGCGCGGATGAAGACGGACCACGACCGGTGAGAGCGCCCACCGCGGCCCTTCCCGGACGGTGAGGGGCTCCGACGGGGCGGACCGCGGTGGTCACCAGCTCCATGACGTCCTGCACCTGCGACGTCATAGCCTCCCCTTTCGCCCTCAGTCTTCGCCTGGAGGAGCGGACCCCGCCTGCGACATGTCCTCCGTCACCGGGACGACCGCCACGGGACTCGCTCCGTGCCGCAGGACCGCCCTGGTCACCGAGCCGAGCCTGCCGGTCGCGCGGGCTCCGCCGACCACCACGACGCTCGCCTCCCGGGACAACTCCACCAGCGCCTCCTTCGCCGAGGCGGTGACGAACCGGGTCCGCACCGGCACCGCCGGATGGCTGTCACGCCACGGCCGCAGCCGCCGCAGCAGGTCCTCCTCGACCATGTGCGTGGTGATCTCCACGTCGGACACCGGCGGCATCGCCGTTCCCCACGCCACCGCCCGGATGTGTCCCGCGTGTACCGCCAGCAGATCCAGGCCCCGCAACGCCGCCTCGTCGAAGGCGAAGGCGATCGCCACGTCGGGGGTGTCATCGGTGATCCCCAGTACCACGGCCCCACGGTGCAACGGCACCGGGAGCGGCCCCGGCCCGCGCACGACGACCACAGGGCAGCGCGCGTGGGCCGCCACGTAACCGGCCACCGACCCGACCACAGTCCTGGCCAGCGTCCCCATGCCACGTGACCCGACCACCACAAGTTCGGCGCCGGCCGACAGCTCGGTCAGCCGCTCGGCGGCGGCCCCCTCGTACAGGTCGGTGGTGACCTCGGTGATCGAACTGCACGAACGGGCGCAGTCGGCGCCGTGGTAGAGCACGTGTTCTGCGGCCTTGCGCAGATGGGACCTGGCCTCCTCGCCGGTCTCCCCGTACGGCCACCGCCAGGCGTGCGCCACCGTCAGCGGCAGCTTTCTGAGCTCGGCCTCGTCCATCGCCCACTCCAGGGCCTGCATGGAGAAGTCCGAACCGTCATAACCGACCACGACCTCGCGTGTCTCGCTCATGGCCTGTCACCTCCGTCTCCATCGTCGGCGCAGAGCGGCCGCTCCAGCAGGGCGGAAGGTCCTCCCGGCGTGGGACCTTTCGCCTCCGTTCGGCACCGGTTCATGCGGGAAACACGCGACCCACCACGTAACCTTCGTCTCCGTTCGTCAGAAGTGGAGCCGAAAAGGCGATGGCTCACTCGGCTCTGTCAGCCTGCCGCTTTCAGGTCGTAGGCGATGTCGCGGGCCCAGGCGCGCACCCGTTCGGCATCGCGGAAGTCCCCGGCCGCGGTCTTGGCCATGGTGGCGGCCGGAAAGCCCTTGGCGTCAGCACGCAGGCAGCCGCCGAAGACGACGTTCTCCCGGGCACCGACTCTGCGCCTGGCCTGCTCCGCCCCCGCGGGCGGAGACACGTCCCGATCATCGACCCTCTGCAGCGGGCCGCTGCTGAACAACCAGACAGGCCGCTGCGCCAACTGCCCCGCGCAACGCCGAACCAGGGTACGGGCATGACGGTGCCAGCGGCCGTAGTAGACCGCACCGCCCAGGACCACCGCGTCGTAGCCGCCGACGTCCTTCATCCCGGCGGCGGCCCGGACCTCGACCTCCAGCCCCTGTTCAGCGAGAACCTGCCCGATCCATCCGGCGATCTCCCGGGTGGAACCGCGTGTGGACCCGTAGGCCACCAGAACCTTCGTCATCGCAGCTCCTCTCCCTGTTCAGTCCATCAACAACGGACCCGACGTGGGAGCCGCCTTTCGGCCCGGAACCCACCGACCTTGGTCCTTGCCACACCGCCTTCCACGGTTCCTCCGCGCATCGTAGGCAGCCGACTCGTCCGGTGACGTGGCGCCGATCCACCGTTGTGGGAAACGGCCGGGGCAACGCCACTCCACAGCACCGGGACCTTTGTCCCGCGACGCATGACCGTTGGCCACTGACCGGACCGTCCACCTCCCACGCACGCTGAGAAGGAGTCCTGCCGGACGGTGACCGAAACAGGCCGTCCCCCGGCATCGGAGAAACGAGCAGGAGAAATCATGAAGGCTCTGGTGTACGAAGGCCCCGGCAAGAAAACCTGGACCGAGGTCCCCGATCCGGCGATCACCGACCCACGGGACGCGATCATCCAGGTCGACACCACGACGATCTGCGGCACGGACCTGCACATCCTCGGCGGGGACGTCCCCGAGGTGAAACCGGGACGGATCCTGGGCCACGAAGCCGTGGGCACCGTCGTCGACGTGGGCGACGCCGTCACAGAACTACGGCCCGGCGACCGTGTCCTGGCCTCGTGCATCTCCGCCTGCGGCCGCTGCCACTACTGCCGGCGGGCACGTTACGGCCAGTGCCTGGGAGGCGGCGGATGGATCCTCGGCCACCGCGTCGACGGCGTGCAGGCCCAGTACGCCCGGCTGCCCCTTGCTGACCTGTCCACCCACAGACTCACCCCCGAGATCGGCGACGAGGCCGCCGTCTTGCTCGCCGACATCCTGCCCACCTCCTACGAGGTCGGTGTGCTGGCCGGCCGGGTCAAACCCGGAGACACGGTGGTCGTCGTCGGAGCGGGGCCGATCGGGTTGGCAGCGATCCTCACCGCCCGTCTGTACTCTCCCGCCAACATCATCGCGATCGACACCGCCGAGGCCCGTCTGCAGGCCGCCAGGCGATTCGGCGCCGATGTCACCGCCGCTCCCGAAGACGACCCGTCGGAGGTGGTGCGCTCGCTGACCGGCGGGCTCGGCGCCGACGTGGTCATCGAGGCCGTCGGGCTGCCGGAGACCTTCGAACTGTGCGCCACCCTGATCCGCCCCTGCGGTCATCTGGCCAACATCGGCGTCCACGGCCGCTCCGCCACTCTCCACCTGGAGGAACTGTGGATCCGCGACGTGACCATCACCACCGGCCTGGTCGACACCTTCTCCACCCCGGACCTGCTGACCATGCTGAGCGGCGGGCGACTCGACACCGACCCCATGATCACCCACCGTTTCGCCCTCGACGACATCGAGCAGGCATACGAGGTGTTCGCCGACCCGGCACGCAGCGGCGCCCTCAAGGTCGCCCTGAACCGCAGCTGACCGTCTCCCCGAGGAACATTGAGGAAGGCCTCGTCGAAGAAGCCCTGGCCGGCCACGATCGTGCCGGCTGACTCCATCAAAACACCCCTGGGAACCCCGGAGCCAAACACAAAAGGGGCAGCCGCCGGCCACCCCGCACCCCAGACACCCCCACCTGGAACACAACCCCACCCAGGGAACACCCCAACAGCCAAACACAAAAAAAGGGGGCAGCCCCCCCACCCACGCACGCACCCCTGAAAAACAACAAAAAAAGGGGGGCCACCCCAAAGGATGACCCCCCACAAAAAATTGTCCGGCGGCGACCTACTCTCCCACACCGTCCCCGGTGCAGTACCATCGGCGCTGAAGAGCTTAACTTCCGGGTTCGGAATGTAACCGGGTG